>CANNJI010000075.1 GCA_947504875.1 Legionellaceae bacterium | reverse complement strand
TGGCTATCAGACGATCAATATGGGTGAAAATGTATTTTTCGATGTCTAAAAATCACGAAAATAATATGGATTCTTTAAAAATAACCGAAAAAAATGCTAACTTATTGATTTATCAATTGGCCTTGGCGGGATAATTGGCCAAAGTCGAGTTTATACAATGCCACACATTGAATTCAATCACAAATGCAGAAGTGAACGCTTTACGAAAAACTTAACTTCTTGAAAAATCGAACGATAAAATCTTTGAAAGCGATGTTTCACCCTTTGCCAAGGCAAATAATCGATCAAAGCCTAAAGCAACCCCGCTGCAAGCAGGTAAACCATGACGAAGCGCTGCCAATAAAAATTCATCCGGCAGGCTTTCGGGTAATCCCTTTAAACGCCTGGCATCACAGTCTGCATTAAATCTTAAGGCTTGTGCGTCTGGATCAATAAGCTCATGAAATCCATTGGCAAGCTCTACACCTTTATAATAGACCTCAAAACGCGACGCAACGCCTTGTTTAATTTGCGCAAGTGAGGCTTGAGATTCTGGAAAATCAATGACTGCAATGGGTACTGTTGATGAAGCAAACGAAGGCTCAACCACGTGACTCATGAGTAAAAATAAATACTGATCACGACAGGTTTCATCCGCGGGTAAAACATTGTCTAACTCAAAACGTGCAAGCGTTTCCTTTAATGTTGAGCGTTGAGCATCAAATGGATCAAGTTCACATGCTTCAATAAATGCCTGTTGATACGTTTTAATCTCTAACGCATCACAGTTGAGTATTCGTTGTAGCAATACATCCACTTCCTCAAGCAAAGTGAGATGATCAACATTTAATTGATACCATTCTAAAAGGGTAAATTCAGGATTATGCCAACGCCCCAATTCATCATCACGAAAAACGCGCGCAACTTGAAAAATTGGCCCGCTGCCAGCGGCTAATAAACGTTTCATATGATATTCAGGCGAGGTTTGCAGGGCATACTGCTGCCCTCTGAATGTTGCTAAAATATTTTGTAAATATATATCAGTCACCCCAAAACGCGCCATAACGGGCGTTTCGACCTCTAAATATCCGCGTGAGTTAAAAAAATCACGAATATCAACAAGACATTGTGCACGTTCGCGCAAACACGCAATCGAAGCCGAGGGTTGCCAGGCTATCATTAATAAAAAATTCCAAGCTCAAGTCGGGCCACTTCTGACATGCGCTCTTGAGTCCAAGGTGGCTCCCAAACCAACTCAACGGTTGTGTCTTTTACGCCTTCAACACAATTCACAGCCTGCTCAACTGTGCCAGGGAATGTCTGGGCAACAGGGCAGCCAGGGGATGTTAAGGTCATTTGAATTGCAACAAGTCCTGTTTCATCAACACTGACATCATAGATTAACCCCAAATCATAAATATTCACGGGGATTTCTGGATCAAAAACTGTTTTAAGTGCATCAATCACTGAAACCTTCAATGCCTCACTTTCATCTTTTTTCTTAAAACCAAACATAGATTACTCCGTAGTCACCATGGATGAGTCTTGCTTTAATGCGGCCTCCACCGTATGCCACGCTAAGGTCGCACACTTCACTCGCGCTGGAAACGTACGAACCCCGGCAAGGACAGCCAATTTATCCATCCCCACGCTCGAAGCATCTTCTTCTGTTAACATCTGATGAAAACGTTCAAATAATTCATGCGCTTGCGTGACTGTCTTGCCATTTAACGCTTCAGTCATAAGTGAACTTGAGGCTTGTGATATAGCACAACCACAACCAATAAAACTAATATCTTGGATCACACCTGCTTCAAGTGTTAGGTACACGGTTAATTTATCGCCACATAAGGGGTTAAATCCTCGCGCTTCACAGCTGGGATGTTCAATCACACGATGATTCCGCGGATCACGATTATGATCGAGTATAATTTCTTGATAAAGTTCACGTAAATCCATCATCATGCAAAGATCGCATTCACGTGGCTTAACGCCGCGATGACCCGATCAACCTCCTCTTTTGTATTATAAAATGACAGTGAAACCCGCGCTGTTGCAGCCACACCAAAAAAATCCATCACAGGCATTGCACAGTGGTGTCCGCTACGAAGTGCTATCCCTTCGCTATCTAAAATTGTACCAATATCATGCGCATGAATACTGTCGTGCAGCATCGAGAGTACAGGCACTTTATTTTTAGCGGTTCCAACAATTCGAAATCCTTTTAAGGATAAAAGCCCTTCTGTTGCATAAGCTAATAAACCTTGTTCATACTGTGTCATCACATCAAAATCAAACGCTGTAAAATAATCAATGGCAGCACCTAAACCAATCACACCCGCAATATTGGGCGTTCCTGCTTCAAATTTATAAGGCAAAGGCGCATAACTCGAGCGCTCAAACGAAACATGACTTATCATTTCACCGCCACCCTGATAAGGTTGCATGTCATTCAATAACGCTTCACGCCCCCATAACACACCAATCCCTGTCGGGCCATACACCTTATGTGCTGAAAAAGCATAAAAATCGCAGCCCAAGGCTTGCACGTCAACGCGCTCATGCGCAATGGCTTGCGCACCATCTACAAGCACCGGAATATCCAACGCTTTTGCCTTAGCAATCATGACTTCAATCGGATTCACGGTCCCCAACGCATTTGAAACATGACTTATTGCAACAAATTTTGTTTTTTTAGAGAGTTTTTTTTCAAAATCATCCAGCTTTACTTCACCTGATAACGATATATCAGCCACTCGCAATATTGCCCCTGAGCGCTCACAAATCAATTGCCAAGGTACAATATTGGCATGGTGCTCCAGATGCGTAATCAAAATTTCATCGCCTGGCAACAAACGAGGCAGTACAAAACTTTGCGCAACCAAATTAATCGCCTCTGTTGTGCCACGAACAAAAATGCATTCACATGCGTGCTTTGCATGAATAAATCGTTGAATTTTTAATCGGGCAGCTTCATATTTTTCTGTTGCTCGCACACTCAAAGCATGCACGCCGCGATGAACATTGGCGTTATCATGCTCATAGTAATGGGTCATTGCATCAATGACAGCAGAAGGCTTTTGTGTGGTTGCGGCATTATCAACATACACCAACGGATGCCCATTAACCTTTTGATGCAAAGCAGGAAAATCTTGTCGAATCGACTCAACATCAAACGCGCGCTTTTGACTCATCCAACTACCCCTCCAACTGTGCTGTTAATAGTTCATCCATTAACTGTGCCGTGGGCGCATGTTGCATGTGTCGTAAATTATCCATCGCAAACGCTTGCACCAACAATCGACGCGCAGCCAGCGGTTCAATGCCACGTGCTTCTAAATAAAAAAGTGCCGACTCATCCAACTGCCCAACCGTTGCCCCATGCGAACACACCACATCATCAGCAAAAATTTGCAACTCAGGTTTGGTATCAACCTCTGCGCCTGCCGATAACAGTAAATTCTTATTTTGCTGCTTTGCAATGGTGCGAATTGCGCCCGGTGCAACAATCACTTTACCATTAAATACCGCACGTGCATGTCCACTCACAATGCCTTTATAATCTTCTTCACTTGAACAATCAGGTACAGCATGCTCAACGCGCGTGTGGTGATCAATGTGTTGATTGTGTGTCGGGGCATAAATGCCATTCAATTTACAGGCCGCATGAACACCATCCAATGATACAACCGTATCACTACGGACCCATTGTCCACCCACCGCAAACGAATGACTCTCAAACACACTGTGCGTTGCCTGGGCTACGGCAACCTCTCCCACATGATAAGCCTGATTGCCTTCGCGTTGAATTTTATAATGGATAACCTTGGCGCCCTCACCAACAGATATCTCTGTCATGGTGTTGGTAAAATAAGGGATGTCTGATGCGCCTTCATAGGTTTCAATAATGGAAGCCTTGGCACCTGGTTCTGCAATAATCAAATGCCGAATATAACGTGCTTGATGTGCTTCATTTTGTAACGATGGTAAAAATAGAGGTTCGTCTAAGACAACACCTTCCGGTAGATAAACAAAAAGTCCGTCTTCAAATAAAGCTGTATTTTGTGCATGAAAACCATGGGTGTGTTTGAGTATTTTACCCAAAAAAGGTTTAACGAGCTCCGCATGCTCAACCAGCGCCTTTGCCATAGAGACCACAAGAGCCCCTTTAGGTGCTTGAATGCTACAAGGAACGGCTGTATTCGCATGAAAGGTTTCAGCTAAATAGGCTCCCGTAAGGGTATATTTCCATTCTTCATTGTGCCTGTCGGGAATGCCTAAACGTTCAAAATCGGCCGAGGCTTGTGTCCTTAACTGTTCAAACCATGGCATCATGATTGCTCCATGTTCTCAAGCCAACTGTAACCTTTTTCTTCAAGTTCTAAAGCCAACGATTTATCACCCGATTTAATGATTTTTCCCTTAGCGAGCACGTGAATGAAATCCGGGGAAATATAGTCGAGTAAACGCTGATAATGGGTCACTAAAATCATTGCGCGATCAGGTGATCGCATGGCATTGATGCCATCGGCAATGACGCGAAGCGCGTCAATATCAAGCCCAGAATCGGTTTCGTCTAAGATTGCGAGTTTTGGCTCTAATGCTGCCATTTGTAATATTTCATTCCGTTTTTTCTCGCCCCCTGAAAAACCTTCATTGATGCTGCGATATAAAAAGCCCTCATCCATATCCAACAGTGCGCATTTTTCACGAATAAAACTTAAAAACTCTATGGCATCTAACGGTTTTTTACCCTGCCCTTTTCGAACAGCATTCACAGAGGCTTTTAAAAAATTAATGTTGGTTACCCCTGGAATTTCGACGGGGTACTGAAACGACATAAAAATACCGGCTTGTGCACGCTCAGAAGGCGACAACGGGAGTAAATCTTGACCACAATACGTAATAGAACCGCCGGTCACCGTATAGGCTGGATCACCCGCCAATATTTTAGATAGTGTGCTTTTCCCTGAGCCATTAGGCCCCATGATGGCATGAATTTCGCCTGGTTTTACGTTTAAATTAATCCCATTTAAAATCGATTTGGTATCGACTGACCCTTGTAATTCACGAATTGATAACATATTAACCCACCGCCCCTTCGAGACTTAGCCCTAATAATTTAGTTGCCTCTACTGCAAATTCCATAGGCAACTCTTTTAAAACTTGTTTACAAAACCCATTTACAATCATGGTGAGCGCATCTTCTGTGTCAATGCCGCGTTGCCCACAATAAAACAACTGGTCTTCGCTGACTTTAGACGTTGTCGCTTCATGCTCAACATGCGCCGTTGGATGTTTGACTTCAATGTATGGAAAAGTATGTGCCGAACACAAACTGCCCATGAGCAGCGAATCACATTGGGTATAGTTGCGCGCATTAACGGCTGTTGGCGCAATACGAACCAACCCACGATAAGCATTATGCGAACGCCCTGCACTGATCCCCTTTGAAATAATGGTTGAGCGCGTATTTTTTCCGAGATGAATCATCTTGGTCCCGGTATCTGCTTGCTGATAATTATTGGTCACCGCAACAGAGTAAAATTCGCCCACTGACTCATCCCCTTGTAATATTACACTGGGGTATTTCCAAGTGATGGCAGAGCCTGTTTCAATTTGAGTCCAAGAAATTTTCGAGCGCTTACCACGACAAGCCCCGCGCTTGGTTACAAAATTATAAATGCCCCCTTTACCGTCTTTATCACCGGGGTACCAATTTTGTACCGTCGAATATTTAATTTGTGCCCCATCCATGGCCACTAACTCAACCACTGCCGCGTGCAATTGATTTTCATCCCGCATGGGTGCGGTGCAGCCTTCTAGATAAGAGACATAGCTATCACTGTCAGCAATAATCAGCGTGCGTTCAAACTGCCCGGTTGAAGCGGCATTAATTCGAAAATAAGTAGATAGTTCCATCGGGCAGCGCACGCCTTTTGGAATAAACACAAAAGATCCATCACTGAACACCGCTGAATTTAAAGCGGCATAAAAATTATCACGATAGGACACAACAGAGCCTAAATATTTTTTGAGTAACTCTGGATGTTCATGCACGGCTTCTGAAAACGGACAAAAAATCACACCTTTTTCAGCCAGTTTTGCTTTAAACGTTGTGGCTACAGACACACTGTCGAACACTGCATCGACCGCAACGCCTGCCAGCATTTCTTGCTCACGCAAAGGGATCCCTAATTTTTCATAGGTACGCAATAATTCTGGATCAACTTCATCAAGACTTTTGGGCCCATCTTTTTTATTTTTGGGTGCAGAGTAATAAGACAGTGCTTGATAATCAATGGGAGGATAATGCACACTTGACCACTCAGGCGGTGTCAGCGTTAACCAATAACGATAGGCTTGAAGGCGCCATTCCAGTAAAAATTCAGGCTCGCCTTTAATAGCCGATAATCGACGAATCACCTCTTCATTCAACCCTGGTTCAAATGTTTCTACTTCAATATCCGTAACAAATCCATGCTCATAATCACGATCAAGCAATACACTTAATTCTTCATTTTTTTTAGCCACGCCCTACTCCTGCTACTAACTGCTTCATTCGTTCAAGATCAACTGCTGCCAAAACAGGTTTTGCCAACATATCTAAAGTAACACTTCCCAACGCTGCATCAACCGCTTGGCTAATTAACCGCCAATTACCCTGAACATGACAAACATGTTGCAGGGCACACTCATTCTCATGTGAGCTGCATTCTGTTAATCCGCGTGACTCTTCAAGCGCATATAAAATTTGAGTCACTGAAATCTCTGTTGCCAAACGCTGTAAACGATATCCACCGTTGGCTCCGCGAACAGAAGACAATAACCCCGCTGCTGTTAAACGCTTTAATAATTTACTTACCGTTGGCACGGATAAACGGGTGTGCGATGCAATATCCCGAGCGTTGAGCAGACCCTCTCCACGCCTGGCCAAATACACCATAATAACTGTTCCGTAATCTGCCAATTTACTGATGCGAAGCATAGCACTCCTGAGGTAATAAATACAGTACTGAAATGGGGCTAATTGAAAATAGACGAGGGATTATATAGGAAAAGAAGTGCCTTGGGTATATTGCTCAATTAAAAATATACCCATATTGATTACAGTGCTGGGTAGATGACTTGATGGACAGGTAAGCACGCTTTGTCTGAGCGTAGTGAGTTTAGCGTGCTTAATCGGCCATCAACTCATCTACCCAGCACTATCTCATTAAGATTAAGCTAGTTGACAATGTAGTGTACCATTTTATCCCATGACACAGGATTTGGCGCAGCCAGTAAGACTGATGGTATAGTAACGAATGCCACACAAGCCAATTGCACTCAATTCAATTTATTTTTCATATAATGGGTTCCTTAAACAGTATATGAAAGACTTAAAAGCAGTCCATTTTGCATTGGGATATTAGAGATATGCCCCGTAAATGTTGTGCTATTGATCGTATACGTTGTATTCCCATCAAAAATACCTTGATAATTGAGCGATAGCGTTGCTCGGTCAGAAATAGTCATGCCTAATCCTGCTTGTAGTTCAAACGCTATTTCTGACAAATCATTAAACGTTACACGGTCGTTAAGTTGCATACGACGATAAGCAATACCTGGTTTTATTAAGCCAAATACAGGAATGGTCTCACACGGTTGCCATGAAGCAGTCGCTAAAAGATCTAACATGGGTTTAATCGTCACTTGTACTGGCAACCCACCGATTTGATCCAAAGTCACTTGAGGAATACCCAGCCGTGCTGTATTGCCGTTTTGAACCCCTACTTCCAAACCAAAACGTACTGTTTTGAAAACACCTAAATCTCTAGCAATTGCAAATCGACCCAGCGCTGTTTGACCATCACCAATGGCTGCTTGTGCCAAAGCATCCGCTGTTGGACCACCATTGTACCCGCCATAGCACTCAATGACAGCGCACACCCAGCCATTGCAAACATCCCTCTTTTTATTATCATGAGACCTCCCAGTCAGTCATTTCATGTAGCATTCATTCAGGAGTTATAATATAGAGCAATAAGGCAATAGGCAATTGCAGAACCAAGGCCGCATTTCTCGCGATGCACGAAATAAAACCCCACACAATGATCATTATGCTTTATACAGCAATACAATTCAGGTAAAATCTATCCTTTTATAACAAGGCTTTCGTAGTGAGTGATTTACAACAGATCCGAAATTTTTCTATTATTGCCCATATTGATCATGGTAAATCGACCTTGGCTGATCGATTCATTCAGCATTGCGGCGGTTTATCGGATCGCGAAATGGAGTCGCAAGTTTTAGATTCTATGGATATTGAACGAGAACGCGGCATCACCATCAAGGCACAGAGCGTATCGCTTAACTATACGGCTTTGGATGGTCAAATCTATTTACTGAACTTTATTGACACCCCAGGACATGTTGACTTCAGTTATGAAGTATCACGCTCACTTGCAGCATGTGAAGGCGCACTCTTGGTGGTTGATGCTGCACAAGGGGTTGAAGCACAAACGGTTGCTGTTTGTTATACCGCCATTGATTTGTCCCTGGATGTATTACCCGTTTTAAATAAAATTGATTTACCTCAAGCAGAACCAGACCGTGTCATTGCTGAAATAGAAGATATTATTGGATTAGATGCACACCACGCAATTCACGTTAGCGCAAAAAGCGGCCTTGGCGTGCGTGATGTACTAGAAGCCATTGTCAAACATATTCCGCCACCTACAGGAGATATGACATCACCCACACAAGCACTGATCATTGACTCTTGGTTTGATAGCTATTTAGGCGTGGTGTCACTTGTTCGCATTAAACATGGCACACTGCGTAAAGGCGATAAAATGCGGGTTATGTCAACGGGCAGAAGTTATGAAATTGGACAGGTTGGTATTTTTACACCAAAACGAACCCCCAAAGACATCTTGCAAGCCGGTGAAGTGGGTTATGTTGTTGCGGGCATCAAAGAAATTCAAGGCGCACCTGTTGGGGATACGCTCACCCTAGAAAAAAATCAGGCAGCCAGTGCCTTACCAGGATTCAAGCGCATTAAGCCTCAAGTTTATGCCGGGCTATTTCCTATCAGCTCAGAAGACTTTGAAACTTTTCGAGAGGCTCTGGCAAAGCTGAGTTTAAATGATGCATCCTTATTTTATGAACCTGAATCATCCGAAGCCTTAGGCTTTGGATTTAGATGTGGTTTTTTAGGGATGTTGCACATGGAAATTGTTCAGGAGCGCCTCGAGCGAGAGTACAACCTTGAACTCATTTCCACAGCGCCCACGGTCATTTACCAGCTCATCGATACCAAAGGTGAAACAATCACCATCGATAACCCTTCGCGACTACCGCCCATTCAAAACATCAAACAAATGTTCGAGCCCATTGTTCGTGCAAATATTTTGGTCCCTAACGACTATCTGGGCCAAATCATTACTTTATGCATTGAACGCCGAGGTGTGCAGGTGAACATGACCTATAGTGGTCGACAAGTTTCTGTAACCTATGATCTCCCCATGAGCGAAGTCGTCTCAGATTTTTTTGACCGTCTTAAATCTGTGAGCCGAGGATATGCATCGTTAGATTATAATTTTTTACGTTTTGATGAGGCCGATTTGGTTAAAATGGATATCCTCATCAACAGCGAGCGAGTCGACGCACTTTCGGTGATTGTTCACCGCAGTGCCGCGGTCACACGGGGAAAAAATTTGGTCGATAAAATGCGCGAAATCATTCCAAGACAAATGTTTGATGTTGCAATTCAAGCGGCTTTAGGTGGGCATATTATTGCAAGACAAACGGTTAAGGCTTTACGCAAAAACGTCATTGCAAAGTGTTATGGCGGCGACGTTTCTCGTAAACGAAAATTACTCGAAAAACAAAAAGCGGGTAAAAAAAGAATGAAGCAGGTTGGACATGTTGAAATCCCACAAGAAGCATTTATGGCTGTTTTTCAAGCGGACAGAAAAAAATAACAAGGAGTAACTGAAAATGTCTTTTGCATTATTATTGGTCTCGCTCACCGGGTTAAGTGGTTTCATTGTTCTGCTTGATGTTGTTTATTTTCAAAGAAAACGGAAAAAAACCGCGAAGATGCCTAAAGTAATAGAGTACGCACGCTCTTTTTTTCCTCTACTGCTCACCGTATTATTGGTGCGCTCTTTTATCATTGAACCCTTTCGCATTCCATCAGGCTCACTCGAACCGACGTTGTTAGTCGGCGATTTTGTAGCCGTTAATAAATTTGCTTATGGTATACGTCTGCCGGTTTTAGAGAAAAAAATTATTCCCATCTCAAAACCAAAACCAGGAGACATTTCCGTATTTCGCTGGCCACCCAACCCAACCTTTGATTACATCAAACGCGTTATTGGTGTACCCGGAGACCATATTGAATACCGCAATAAAAAATTAACCATCAATGGCAAGCCCGTTCCTCAAACATTCATTGAATACACCATTGATGAGGCTTCCGGCAACCCCGTTGCAAAATATGAAGAAGTCATTAATGGCGTCAAACATCCTATTTTTATTCGGACCAATGTTCAGCCTTTTGATTTTGAAATTGATGTGCCCGCTGGTTCCTATTTTATGATGGGAGACAACCGCGACGACAGTGCTGATAGCCGCTACTGGGGATTTGTTACAGATGAGTTCCTACGAGGTAAAGCATTTTTTGTGTGGATGAGTTGGAATAATCAACTGACCACGATTCGGTGGAAAAACATAGGCCATGTCATTCATTAACTGAGAATCTCTTGTGATCAATGAAAAAATACAACGCTTGAGCCGCCGGCTTCATTATCAATTCAAGAATGAAGCCTTGTTAACCCAAGCGCTAACCCATCGCAGTGCGAACGCACTTAACAATGAGCGCTTTGAATTTTTAGGCGATTCATTATTAAGTATCGTCATTTCGTATGCGCTATTTACACAATTTCCTGATGAAAGCGAAGGTCACTTAAGTCGTTTACGCGCTTATTTGGTCAAAGGTGAAACGCTGGCTGTTATAGCAACAGAGCTCAATCTGGGTGATTATTTATATTTGGGTCAGGGTGAACTCAAAAGTGGTGGTTTTCGGCGAACCTCCATTTTAGCCGATGCGCTAGAAGCGATTTTTGCAGCGGTATTTCTAGATGCTGGATTTGATGCATGTCAAACCGTTATTCTTAAACTCTATGAAAGCCGTTTAAATGAAACCGAACTGCAACATAATTTAAAAGATTGGAAAACTCAACTTCAAGAACATTTACAATCTCAAAAACACCCACTGCCTCACTATACACTCGTAGAAGTCACAGGGGATGAGCATGAACAACTGTTTCATATAACCTGTGAAGTCAAAACCTTAAAGTTGATAACAAAAGGACAAGGCGAATCACGACGCAAGGCAGAGCAGCTCGCAGCCCAAGCGTTTTTAAAGTTGATCAAATCCTAACTTACAAGCTTTGGGGATATGTTCAGCGCGTTTTATGTCAAAAATATCTAGAGCATGTTTCACTCAATAGGTTCAATGTTTTTAAAACGAACTGACGGCGGATCTTTAATACACTGATTCTTTATATAACCGCCTCGTAGATATAAATCCCCTTGTGGTGGCGATGCAAAACCACCCCAGAGTGTATCGGCTGCATGTGAAGTTGCTCCAAGTGTATTTGTTTCTATAGCAAGAGGGCCACCATGAGACACGCCACACGGTGCTAACAAACATTCATGAATACCCATTTCAAACCAATGACCATCTAAAAACCCACGCGCACTTCCTGCCCAGATGATAACACATTCATCGGAAATTGGATGTGTATGTGCCGCAAATTAATCGCCAGGAGAGCAGCGAGTTAAATGAAAACCGCACTGCCGTGAACCATGGCCTGGCCAGAGAATAAAACGCATGGGACTACCATTGGCATTAAATTCCGCACCTCGAAACATATTAAATAACGCACCCTTTTCTCGAACCTCTGAGGCTTTCAAATTCCATGCACGAAGCTCAGGATAACTTTCATGGTAACGCAGCTGATTCTCAGATTTAATATGTTCACCAGGCGTCATTTCTTTTTTAGCTTTTTCAGCTGCATCAAAATCAAATTTTCCAAGTGATTGAATATAAAATCCTGACTGCTCATACAAGCTGACTAAAGGAGGCGTTATTGAGCTAACTAAAATAAATTCTTCTTGATTATTTTTTGAGTTTCGAATGCAATGAGGAATATTCTCTGGAAAATAAGCGATGTCACCAGGTTCAATCTCAACCCAGCGATCACGTAAAAAAACCTCTCCTTTACCCTGAACACATAACAAAGCTTCTTCAGAAATAGCATAGGTATATTTATCACTTGTTAAGCCAGGTTTTAAAGTGAGAACATGAATACTTTCTGTTTGATAACCATTTCCGGGCCAAGCAATAAGCCTAGTTGGAATACGATTTAGCTCGATTTCAATACCTTCGTTGAGATTTCCTATCGCACCACCTGTACGAATTTGATGTGGACTTCGATTTTTGACAAGATAGCTACTTTTAGTTTTCATATTCTTCCTAAAAAAATCCAGCAAGCTCTTTGAGTATAGTAAATTTTTCAAATGGAAGAACTCACATTCCGCAGCGATGATCGCAAAATATTTAATTAGCTAATGACTGATTGTTTTTAAAACAACAGTTCATAATTTATCCGATCTTTATCAGCTACACGGAACGGATCCCCTCTCCCCTCAACGAAAAATCGCTAAAATCCTGATGCCCATTGGGGGAGAGGGCTAGGGTGAGGGAAAATTCAGGCACCAAAATGCTCATTATACCTCCGGTC
>CANNJI010000074.1 GCA_947504875.1 Legionellaceae bacterium | reverse complement strand
ATACGGCCTTCCTTTGCCGCTCTGCCTCATTCATGACGAGCACTCCCATAAAACCAGTCTCCTCTAAAAGTTTATAGCGAACTTCTAGAGTAACTGAATGTGACATTTTCATGGAGTTAGTGATGTGACAGATTCATGGAGTTACGACACAAATTTCGTTGTGTAGTAGATAAATGAATAAAGTTGACTATAATTAAATCATCAAAGGATCGCTTTTGGCGTGTTAATTCTGGATTATTTAATTCCTTAATTGTGATTAGACGATCCTATATCTGAACCTCTTGAGGAGTAAACATAATGACAAATCTATCGCGTGAGAATTTAATTGAGGAGGTTCAAACCAAATCAAAGTCAATCGCTTTGATTTATTCACCGCTTGAATTAAATAAATATATTGTTGAAATAATATCTAAAACCTCTGACTTATATATTTCTAAGAGTGATAATATATCTCATTTTCTTTCTGTTAAGGATGCCGTTACTCATGCCAAAAAATATGGTGCCCAAAAATTTTTTCTTTGTGTAGATAATACTTATGACGAATGTGGCTCAATCGTTGCGGCACAACGGTTTGAATATATTCCCATTAATTCGACATCGTAGTAAAACCCCGGCACTTTATTCTTTTTTACCCTATAACAGTGACCTCTTCATTGAGCCCTAACACAGCTGTCTCTTGCTCTTTTTCTCGTTCAAGTTCAACTGATTCGATTTTTTGAAAACGTTGCGTTATTTTTTTTGCGGAAGTGTTTACTTCGGTTACATCCTGCTGAGCCAAGTCGATATGTTTTGAGAGCTTATCCATGCGAATTTCAAAACGCTTAAAATCCTCTCCTAAGGCTTGTAAATGTTTTTGAATGATGTGCACTTGACGCTTGGTTGCATCATCTTTGAGTACAGCACGTGCCGTGGTTAATACAGCCATCAGGGTGCTGGGTGAAACAATCCATACTTTTAGTCGCTGAGACAGTGCAATGACCTCAGGATAATTCGCATGCATTTCAGCAAAAATTGCTTCTGCGGGTACAAACATCACCGCACCATCAGTTGTTTCATTCGGAATAATATATTTTTCAGCAATGTCTTTGATGTGCTTTTGGAGATCTTGCTTAAATTGCTGTTGTAAGGTTTTTCGCTCTTGTGAAGTTGGATCTGTATTCATGATGCGCTGATAGGTTTCGAGCGGAAATTTAGCATCAATGACGATGTTTCCAGTCGGCTCAGGTAAAAATAGAATACAGTCAGCGCGTTTTTGATTGCTCAAGGTGTATTGCATGCTGTAGTGCGTGCTCGGAATCATATTGGCAATGAGGGTTGCCAGTTGAACCTCACCAAAAGCTCCGCGCGCTCGTTTATCCACTAAAATATCTTGTAGACTCATTACATGGCTTGATAGTTCAGTAATTTTTTTCTGTGCTTCGTCAATAATGGTTAAACGCCGCACAACATCTGTGAACGTAGAGGATGTTTTTTCAAATCCTTCGGTGAGTCGATGATTGACTTGATGGGTTAGGCTTTGAAGATGCGTTCTTATTTCTTCGGTTAAGGATTGAAGATGCGTTGTAAGCGACCCTGCGTGTTGTCCAAAACTATGATTCATTTGTTCGCGTATATCAATCATTTGATTTTGAATGGTGGTTGAGATTAAGGTTTGTGTTGTGTTCTGTGTGTTATGGGTAGTCTGTTGCAATTCAAGCTGAATTTTGTGGAAATTTTTGGTTAACACCCAAAGCAGTAACAGCAATTGTATGCTTGCAAGAAGGCCAATAGATAGTAAAAGCATGCGTTAAATCCTTGTGTGGTGTGTGATGGGAGTTTACCTAGCACGTCATTAACATTCAACCTGTCTTTAGTGGAAACATTCGATCAATGGGGCAGCGTGTTGCCTCATCCCTGATTCAGCATATAAATTATGATTGGCCAATACTCTGCGCTATTCTATTGAGTTACTTTTATCTTGTTAATTCAAAATGCACGCCACCTAAGTCGCTCTCGTGATTGCGATGGGGAGTTACGCGATGGGTTATTAATGTTTGTTGTAATTTAGTGGCACTTGAAGCTGCCAATAATGTGTACTATAAATACAGTATGTCGCTTTAAAATAAAATTCTCGGTGGCGCTAATGGAATATATCTTAGGTCTAACTTGGAGAACTATCATGAATATCAAGCGCAATCTAGTTAAAGCTGCGTTGGTGCTTAGTTGTTCTATTCCGTTCGTCTTGGGTGTCGCTGAATCTGCACACGCTGTGGATTACACCGTCCAGGGCAAGAGCACCTATACAGTCCCAACGGTCCCTATAATAAAGAAGTCCGAAACAG
The DNA here is from genome assembly GCA_947504875.1 of Legionellaceae bacterium. GTDB lineage: Bacteria > Pseudomonadota > Gammaproteobacteria > Legionellales > Legionellaceae > CANNJI01. The sequence goes on along the minus strand of CANNJI010000074.1, from coordinate 10,641 downwards.
TCAAGCCGATGTTCGGAACAGTCAAGACGAAGCCCGGAACAGAGGGGCTTAGGGGACAATGAGTAATTCGCAACACACACTCGCTTAATCTTTTGTTTGATTAGCGGTATAGGGCGTTTCGTCTTCAATCCCCGAAGGCTCGACTCAGTTGAAAAGCCATTTCCATGGATTGCTCATAATTAAGTCTTGGATCAACCAAGCTATGATAAGCCGATTTTAAATCATTTGCAGTTAATCCTCGTGCACCCCCGATACATTCAGTGACGTTTTCTCCTGTTAATTCAAAATGTACGCCACCTAAGTTGCTGTCGTGGTTGCGATGGGTTATTAATGTTTGTTGTAACTCTGATAATATCGTATCGAAGTGTCTTGTTTTAATGCCGCTTGATGTGATTTCTGTATTTCCATGCATGGGATCACAAGACCATGTGACCGGCATGTGTATTGCTTTGACGGCTTTAATCAGCGAGGGAAGTGTTTTGCTTACATGGGTTGCACCTAAACGTGTGATGAGGAGAATTCGCCCTTCTTCACGTTCAGGGTTTAGGTGTTCTAATAGGTCTTGTATCCATGTGCTGGTTGCATGAGGGCCTATTTTTATACCGATTGGATTTTCGATGCCGCGCAAAAACTCCACATGAGCACTGTCGAGCGCGCTGGTGCGCATTCCTATCCAGGGTAAATGGGTTGATAGATCATACCACTGTTGTTTTTTACCTACTTGTCGCGTTAAGGCTTGTTCATAATGAAGATGCAATGCTTCGTGTGAGGTAAAAAAATTAACATCATCTATTGATTGGAGTAAATCAATGGTATTGCTCATAGACGCAACCATCGTGTTGTAGTCATCCGCTTGTTTTGAATGTTGAAAAAAATCCAGATCCCATCGATGGGGGTGGTGAAGATCTGCAAATCCACTGTCCAATAGTGCACGAATATAGTTTAAGGTCATCGCTGCAGTGCCATATCCTTTGAGCAGTAGCTGGGGGTTTGGTTCACGTGCTATTGGATTGAACAGAGCTGAATTGATTAAATCTCCGCGATAACTTGGCAAGGTGATGCCATGTTGCGTTTCATGACCTGACGAACGTGGTTTAGAGTACTGGCCAGCAATTCGACCAATGCGAATGATGGGTTTTTTTAATCCATGCAGCAAGACCAAACTCATCTGCAAGATGATTTTAAGTTTATTGCTGATGATTTGAGCTCTACAATCCCCAAAAGATTCAGCACAATCACCCCCTTGTAAAATAAAGGCTTCTCCTCGCCCTGCGCGCGCAATGGCAAGTTTTAATTGTTTAATTTCTCCAGGGGCCACTAAGGGAGGTAATAGACTGAGTTCTTGAACGACGGCATTTAATTCGTCTAAATTCTGGTAAGGTGCTGCTTGTTCATAGCGATAGTTTAACCAGGAATGTAAAGACCATGGGGGCATAAGGACTGAGTGATTAATTTTGTTCATCCGCGATTATGCAATGCATTGCTAAACCTCGCAAGCTTTGATAAAAAATCAGGGCGTAGCGCGGGTGTTTTTGATGAGGACATAGACAGCCCCAGCACCGCCATCTTTGGGTTGTGCAGTATGAAAAGCAAGCACTTGTGGGTATTGCTTGAGCCAGTGATTCACGTGGTTTTTTAAAAGGGGTGCATTAAAATCTTGTCCGCCTTTTCCATGAATAATTAATAAATACCGCAGGTTTTGATTAAAGCATTGTGTAATAAACGCAGATAATGCCTCGCGTGCTTTCTCAATCGTTAGGCCATGCAAGTCGAGTCGCTTTTGGATTGGTAATAATCCTTGCTTTAATGATTTAAATTGCTTTGTTGCAAGGGTATTTCTCCCGTGACAAAGGATGGTCTCAGCCTGAACCGATAAAGTATAGGGGTTTGACAAAAACATATCTTCCTCAGGGGGTTTTTGAGGGTATTGTTCCTGTTTTCTGACCTTAGGCTTTGGTTTTTCAGGCTTTAAACTAACGCGAGTATTTGTTTTACTCAGCGGCAAAACACCTTTCATGTGGCTTTGAAATAACGCTTTGTCCTCATCAGAGCACTGATTATCTACCATGAATTTGTATTATACCGCTTCTGCTGTTTCTGTGATGCGGGCATATTCTAAGAGTTTTGTCGCAATATGTTGGTTATTAATGCGATACGTTCCGTCACTTAATGCTTCTTTAACCACTGCTAATTTTGTGTTGATGGCTTCTGGGGTGTCAAACAGCAGGGCTTCAAGCTTAGCAAATTCAATTAAGTTATCGTTAGTCATGGGTTTTTCCTCAAAATTAAAATAGATACCACACGTTATCGGCCATTGTGTATAAAACTTTAGGGTTTTCCATGATATTATTAAAATATTCTTGAGATGTCTATTTTGTGAGCGAGTATTTATGCGTAAATCTAAGGTACTATTTGACCGGGCGAATGTTGTCATTCCTGGTGGTGTTAATTCCCCCGTGCGAGCATTTAAAGGGGTGGGTGGGGAGCCGCTTTTTATTGAGCGAGGCGAAGGGGCTTATTTGATTGATGTGGATGGTAAATCTTATATTGATTATATTGGCTCGTGGGGGCCCCTTATTTTGGGGCATTGTGATCCGCGCGTGATGGCTGCCATAACCAACGCTTTGGCGCGAGGGGTAAGTTTTGGCGCGCCTACCGCACTTGAAATTGAGCTTGCGGAAACGATTATTGCTTGCATGCCCTCGATTCAAAAAATTCGCATGGTGAATTCAGGAACAGAAGCCACCATGACAGCCATTCGTTTGGCACGAGGTTTTACGCATAAAAATAAATTGTTGAAGTTTGAAGGTTGTTACCATGGCCATAGTGATGGATTACTTGTGAAAGGGGGATCTGGTTTATTAACGCTGGGCATTCCTTCTTCTTTAGGTGTAACACCTACCGTAGCGGAAGATACTTTGGTTGCAACGTATAATGATTTGGAGCAAACCGCAAAATTATTTGAACTGCATGGAAAGGATATTGCTGCGGTTATTGTAGAGCCTATTGCAGGCAATATGGGTATGGTTTTACCCTCAATGAAGTTTTTAAGTGGGCTGCGACAATTGTGTGACACCTACGGTGCGGTATTGATTTTTGATGAGGTTATGAGCGGATTTAGAGTGGCATTGGGTGGTGCTCAGGCCTTATATAAGGTTACGCCTGATCTAACTACGTTGGGTAAAGTTATAGGCGGCGGATTGCCAGTTGGCGCAGTCGGTGGTCGAGCCGATATTATGAATTGCTTGGCTCCTTTAGGGGGTGTTTATCAAGCGGGCACGTTATCAGGCAATCCACTGGCGATGGCTGCTGGCATAGCAACACTCAATGCAATTCAGGCTCCGGGATTTTATGAATCGCTGGGTGTGTTGTCTTCGGCATTGATAAGCGGTTTGGTGGATGTAACGACACGATTAAATGTTGCATTTAATGGACAGGCTGTTGGTGGAATGTTTGGTTTTAATTTTACAAATAAAAAAAATATTGAAAATTTTTCAGATGTAGCAAGTGCTGATGAGCGTTTATTTAATGCCTTTTATCATGGCATGCTGAAAGAAGGCATCTATTTTGCGCCGTCTCGTTTTGAAGCGGGGTTTATTTCATCGGCGCATACGTTGATGGACGTTAAAAAAACGTTAGAAGCAGCAGAGCGTGTGCTTGAGGGTTGTATTTGAGTATGTTATTTGAGCCCATAATACCGGGGGTACCCACGTCGCATGATGGGCTTGATCAAGCGTACCATTGTTTGATTGAAGGGAACCAATTGATTCCTCGTTGGCAAGCTCTGCCACGTGATACCATCGCTCACTTTATTATTGCTGAGACAGGGTTTGGTTGTGGTTTAAATTTTTTATTGGCATGGATGCATTTTGATGCTGTTGCGCCGAGCACAGCACAATTGCACTTTATTTCTGCTGAAAAAAATCCTCTTATAAAACATGATCTGGATCGAATCGTTTCTTTGTGGCCAACGCTTAAGATGTACGCAGACAAATTATTGGCTGTATATCCCGAGTTAACGCCTGGATCACATCTGTGTCTATTGGACGAAGGGCGTGTGACATTAACGTTGATGTTCGGTGATGTTGTTTCGTCTTATGAGTCATTATTGTTGTGTGGTGATGCACAACTTGAACCAAAGCTTCGGCCGTGGGGCGTTGATGTGTGGTTCTTAAATGATTTTGAGTGCTCCGATGATTTTCGGAGCATGATGGATATGTTGTCTTGCAAAGAGTCAAAGCTCTCTAAGGGAATCCGGCGAACAAAACGCTATGCGCCTTGGTTTGTTGATTATCCTCAGCGTCGTGATAAACGTGCGATTGTTCTTGGTGCTGGCCTGGCTGGTGTTTTTACGGCACAGGCTTTAGCAAAAAAAGGCTGGCAGGTTGATGTGCTTGATATGGAAAAAAAACCAGGTCTGGGTGCATCAGGTAATCAGCAAGCGGTCTTGTTTCCTAATCTTTCAGCTTATCGCTCGCCTATCACAACGTTTATGTTGAGTGCTTTTTTATTTGCAACGCGCTTTTATCGAGAGCTTTTAACACAACACCCAACCTTGGGTGAGTTATTTGGGATTTTGCAGTTGGCGGTTGATGAGAAATCAGCAAAATATCATGCGACCTTAGGGCCTTGGCTTGAAGCGTATCCAGCTTTAGGGCGTCTAGTTTCAGAGGTACAAGCGAGCGATTTAGCCGGTATTGATATTCATGCACGCGGGCTTTTTGTGCCTCAAGCAGGATGGATAGATTCATCTCGACTCTGTGATGTGCTTGCAAAAACTCAAGGGGTGGTTGTTCATTCCTCGTGTGAGGTAACGCGTTTGCAGTTTGATGGTAACGCATGGGATGTCGAGGGGCACAACGCACCTGTACTCATTGTTGCAGCAGGGCATAGAACGGCTCAGTTTGAACAAACAAGTCACTTGCCGTTAAAGACATTTCGTGGGCAAATGACGTCGTTTGAATCCTCTGCACGGGGAGATTTATTAAAAATACCCGTTTGCGGCAAAGGGCATATATTGCCACGTCAGGCGGGGGCGCATCGCTTTGGTGCGACGTATCAGCCTGGGCGCTTTGATGTAGGGGCTGATGCAATGGATGATGAAGTGAATTATAAGCAACTTGAGGCATTACCCATAGAAAAAATATACACCAAAAAAGTACAGGAACATTGGGCTGGTATTCGTGCTGCAACGCCTGATTATTTTCCTCTGGTGGGTCCTGTTGCTGATCCTGTGCGTTTTTCTCAAGCGAATCATCGTGCTCGATTTAATCCAGAACCTGGTGCGTATCAACCAGGGCTTTATGTTTGCGCAGGATTTGGTTCACGAGGGCTTACAACAATCCCTCTTGCAGCAACATATCTTGCTTGTTTAATTGATCAAACACCCCATGGTTTAGCAAGAGCTATGGCGCAATCTATGTCTCCTGCACGATTTTTGATTAAAACGCTAGCCGGATAGTGCCGTCTCAATGACTTGATGGCACTAGTATCCCTTCCTGTAAATACGATCCCTTATCATGTCGTCCCCGCGCAGGCGGGGATCCATGCTCAGCATGATCAAAATGCCACATCAAGGATAGATCCCCGCCTGCGCGGGGACGACAATAACAGCACGTATTTACAAGACGATGCACTAGAAGCAATGTTAATGGGGCCATGGTGGCACGCAAGCGGTACTTGATTTCGCTGTATAAAAATTTTGAATAGCCGTTGCACAATTGGGAGGGGTACTGCTGGGGGGGAGTTGATCAATGAGTGCACCTGTATGGATTAATGTCTCTTGTGTGTTGGTACAATGAGGGTTAACCAACCAGGTTGGAATGTCAGCACTTGTGAAATGATTAATCAAAAGCAATTCACTTAGCTTACAAATGACATAAGCATTTTGAAAGGTACAGGTGCATTGAAAGTTGTTGTAACCTCCAGGGCATGCTTTGACTGCAAGGGTCATTCCCTCATTAAAAAAGGGACCCAAGTTTTTATAAATAAGACGCTCTAAGAACAGGGCTTTTGAATCGCTGACGTTGCTCGCAGAAATACAATCGGTTGGGGAGTAGTTTTGCGCTTTATTAAAGACGCTACAAAAGTTAGATCCGTATCCAATCGAAACAGGTTGTGGTTCATATTCGACGCCAGTAGCGTTTAAAAATTCTAATCCTGTTCCACCACCACACCCGCCTGTTAATGCAATGGTATAGCCGCTGTTATAAAGATCTGGAATAAGGGTATGAAATAATTCAATTAAATTACTGCCATATGCAGTAAGAATGTCAGAATTATTCCAGGAAGGGTGAGTGCTCGGGGCATAATAAGAATAGTCGGCTCGAGCAGGGGCTTCGTAGATGATCGGGTGATTTTCTTGTGCACTAAGACCAGACCCAAGTCCTGCACCCAATCCAAGACCATTTAAATTGCCTTGCGTGGGGGAGACATAGCATGTTGCAAATTGACTTCCGCCACCGCCGCCAGAACCTGTGTTCAGTAAAAAGATATTAGGGTTGGTTCCTTCGGGGGTTGTATTGCCAGCACCACCGCCACCCCCAGCAGAAAACAGGGTGTAATGGGTTGTGGTTCCGGGCTTAAATGCTTGAATTTGAAATCCACAACCGCTGCCACCGCCGCCACTCATACCATAATAGTCGGTTCGTGGTGGCCAGGAGATAAGGTTTGCCTCTGTGCTTTGATACGGTAAATAATAGATGCTTGGGCAGGTTTCTGCTCCTCCGCAGGCGGCATAGTGTTTTGAGCCCTGTTCTAAAAGATAACTGGTGAGAAAATCAACGTACCCCTTATAGCCTAAATTTTGTATGGTGGGGTCCATGGCGGGCTCGCCAAATGTTGTAAGTAATTCGTTTGTTTTGGCCAAAGGAATGGTGCTCGGCTCTATGGGATACGCTGTTCCTAATAAACTATTTAAATAAGGAGGGTATTGCTTGCTGGTTGAGTCACTTGATGAGCTATTACTGGTTGCATAGCCCATGAGGTCGCATAATGATATGCCTCCGCCTTCAATCAAAGGGTCTAAATTCACGTTTGTTTGTTTTGCCTGTAGACAAGGGGTGGTTGTTTCATTCGGGCTTGGGGTGTGTTGAAAATAAGTAAAGCGGAGATTATTGTTCGGCACTTGAATGTCTAATATCTTGGATATAAAAGAATTGAAATTTTGCGCATAAGTATAGGAGCTCGTGCAGTCAAGTGTTGCAAAGGGGCGTGATTTAATCGCGCTACATTGTGTAGAGATAATGTCAGTGTCTACAACCGTGGTGTTGAGTCCGGTTGGATCAACCGATCGCCAAAGTCCGCCGTGGGCAGATACTTCAAGTTTTCCAGAAGATGGTCCTAATATCGATGGATTAAATATGACGGCAATCTCACAGCTTGCGCCTTGGCTAAGGGTTGCGCCACAGGTTGAACGTGTTAGATCGACTTGATAAGGCGGTGGAATGTTATAGGTCACAGGCATTGTGACACCCGTTTGATTGGTGATGGTCAAAAAGCTTGTGATGGGGGATGAAAACCAGCCGACAGTGCTTGGAAATTCAGGTGAGCCAAGGGCGTGTTCAATTTTAAACAAGGGGATTGCAGCGTGTATTAAGGTTGGTATCCAAACAACAATAAGACAGGTGATCTTTTTAAAATTCATGATGATAGCGTACTCCAAGGCTAATGGCATTGTAGGTAAGCGGCCCAGTCGAGAGATGATTGTTTGTATTTTGCAATGCAGATAAGCCCAAATATGTTTGACCAGCATTTAAATAACGATAGGCGCACTCAAGCACAACCTCATCGAAGGTATAATCTAGAACGGCACCTAATTCATACGCTAATTGGGTGTTGTTGGCATTTTCAAAAGGGGAAAAAGAGGGAGCCGAGTGGTTGTTCAGTGCTTTTTCACGAAAGGTTGATGCTGTATTCATGGCAGCACCAATACCCAGAATAATCCCGGGTTGGAGTCGATGCTTTGTCCAGGTAATGATGTTATCCGCGAGCCAAAAGCTCGAGGTTATGTCGTAGTTGTAGCTTAAATTGCGAAAAGCCTCAGCGTGCAATTGTAAAACATCACCTCGGATTGGCATGGCGACCTGAGGCAAATAACGCGCACTTGTGTTTATTTCAACGTCATTATGTTTAAATGTTCTTATTCCAGCACCTAAAACTACATTTTCATCGTGTTGCCACTCTTTTTTGAGAATATAGGTGTTCCCTAACGTGTTTAATAAAGTCACTGCTTGGGTCTGACCGGGTTGTGCAAACAAGGTGGCAGCATCAATGCTAATAAAAGCCGTTGGAAAGGCGAGCGCTGCGCTTTGCACGAGCACAGTGAGGCATAAGGCATAGGATAGGAGGTGATTTTTTTTCATGAAATTATTCTATAGGGAAATAGAGAAAGAGTCTTCAATTGATTGCAGTTGATAAGCAGATGTTTTTTGTTAAACTGGTCTCTGCGTATAAGGAGGCTATATGAAGAGAGCTGTTCAGACGAGAGAGACCCACGCGAAGTTTTTTGCGCCTGAAAAACGCCATCTTAAGCTTACGAGTGTTTTAGGGATTGAGTTATGTTTAAAGTCGTCCGCAATTTTTCATACCATTACGATTAATTTAATTCAGCTTGAGGAGCGGGATTGTTTGTTGTTAGAGACATCTCTTAAAGCCTGGCGGCCTACGTGTAAAATAAAGATAGAGTTTATTTTTGATCAAGTCCGAATGTTGCTGTAAAGATCCATTTTTCTCCTCACCGCCAAATTGTTACTGATTAATTGCAACCACATTGTTATGCATAGGCACCACACATTCCTGCTCATTCTTCCATTGCCAAAATTCAATCATATCAAAGTATTTTGATGATGCCTGCCACTCATCATATTTCTCAGCAAGTAATGATCCAATGAGGCGCATCACCGCGTCTTCATTAGGAAATATACGTATAACTCGTTCTCGTCGACGAATTTCCTCATTCATCCGCTCAGCTAAATTGGATGTTCTTAAACGCTGCCGATAACGTTGTGGCAAGAGGAGTACGGCGATCCCATCTTCTAAACCGTTTTCAAGGCAGTCCATTGCTTTAGATGCCTTCTCTTCATATCTAGCAAGGGTATCTCGTGCCAGCTGTACAGCGACTGCCTTGTTTTCAGCTTTAAAAATAAGCTTCACGTCATTAGCAATATCTTGCTTCAAATGACGCGGACTATGCCCCAAGATATTGCGCATAAAGTGTGTTTGGCAACGTTGCCATATCACGCCCTGAAACTCGTGATTAACGGCCTTTACAAGCCCTGCATGGTCGTCAGAAACCAGAAGCTCAAGCCCATTCAATCCGCGCTGCTTTAATCGTTTGAATATCTCACTCCAGCTGGCTTCTGACTCACTGTTGGCTACAAGCAAATCCAGAGGTTCACGAATACCTTCTTCATTAATACCATAAATAACCAACACTCCGGTGGGGCGAACAGCCCCGTCACGCCGGACTTTCACGACCAATGCATCAATAATTAAAAAAGGATATTTTTTTTCATGCAAGGGTCGATTCCGCCACGCATTCATTCGGGCGTCCAGTTCCACACAGAGCTGGCTAACCGTTGATTTAGAAAAGCTGCATCCGCAGAGTTGTTCGGTAATTTTCGTGACCTTCCGGCAAGAAACACCCTCCAGATACATCTCCATAATCCCTAATACAAACGCTTGTTCGCTGCGTTGATACCGTTTAAATATTTCCGTTTTAAAGCTGCCATCACGGGTCTGGGGGACCTGTAAATTTAACGGCCCCACACGGGTATATAGCTCACGAACCCTCGTGCCATTACGATATCCAACACGTTCGTCCGTTTGTTCATGGGGTTCAGCGCCAAGATGCTCTGTCATTTGACTTGCAAGAACCTGGTTCAATACAGATTCAAAAAGTCCTTTAATCGCATCATTTTTACTTAAAACATCTACCAATTGGTTCGTGTTCAATTTAATATCGTACTCAGCCATCTCATTCCCCTCTAATTGATTCAACACCAATAGTTTGGAGAATGTGGATGGCCCTTGCAAGAACCTTTTGTAACCGAATAGAAACCTATCTATACAGATGCGCTGCTTTTAGGCAAAACACCGATTACAAAACTTTACAGCAGTATACGGACTCAATCTTATTTTTGAATTATTGAGTGCGAAAGTCGTAGACATGTTTCTTAGAGTCTTTCGGCAAAGTGCAGGAGATTTATATGATGTGACATTTTATATTAAATCAGTTCAGACATTAGAAAATAACATGCGATGGCTCGATGCTTTTTTAGATATGCAAGCTGAAGTGAATCTTATTTTAGACGCAGGTCCATGTCGGCTTGAAGAGGCATCTGTTGAGTCTGTATTAACGGCTCCAGATAATCTGATTGTATGTAGTAGAAGAGCATCGTTACCTCTTCCTAATGGGCGGCCTGTGCATAGGCGACAATCTCCAGATCCAGTTCCTTCTTGTTGCACTATACAGTAAGGGCAATGTCTAGTATCTCTTCCTGTAAATACGATCCCTTATCATGTCGTTCCCGCGCAGGCGGGGATCCATGCTCAGCATGTTCAAAATGCCACATCAAGGATAGATCCCCGCCTGCGCGGGGACGACAATAACAGCACGTATTTAGAAGACGAAGCACTAGT
>CANNJI010000073.1 GCA_947504875.1 Legionellaceae bacterium | reverse complement strand
TCGCAGGCCTGATGTTGCACTTCTAGTGTTGTTTTCTCTTCTGCTGTTATATGGAGTCGTTTCATGCAACATAGGATGATCCCATTTTTTGTTCAATGCAAGCATTTTGAAAGATCATGGGTATATATACAAGAAATTTTTATGAGAAGAAAAAAATGGGGAACCAAGTGAGGGTGATAAGTAAAAAACGTAACTCCCCACACCATACGTCATCCTTCGCTGCGCGAGGGATCTCAGCATGCATGTCAGTGCCATGTAGTAGAAGATTCCTCGCTGTGCTCGGAAAGACCTGGGGAGTTGCTAAAAAACATATATGTTTAGTTCATTTGATATTATTTTTTACGTTAGCGTTTAACCAAGCGATTGGAGCTAACGCTTCAGTTTCATTCATTCAGCCCAACAGAGATCTTACTTTTCTTTCCTATTCAGAAAGAATACATTTAGTCAAATTGTACATTGATGTTAATCTTGGTCAGGCTGCATTGGCTACATTAAAACCCCTTATGCAAGGTACACCACATTATGACGTGATGTTATTGGCCGCACAGAGTTATGCGGAATTAGATCGTCCTATTGAATCATTGAAATATTATGAATTAGCGCGTTCTTTAGCTCAATCGGATGTAGAGCGAGCGATAGCAGATGCTGGTGTAATTAAAATACAAGGATGGGTTCGTGATACTTTGCCATCATCCATAGTCTCAATTGATGCTGTTTATTCTGAATATGCCCAAGCGATTGCACGGATTAAACAGTTGGTGAATGAAAATAAAGGCAATGAGGCTTTAAAAAATATTCAGCCGATGCTGAGCCATTCGGTGGGTTATGATATTTATTTGCTTGCGGCTCAAGCTCATGCTGAAACAGAAAATCCGCAAAAAGCTTTGTATTATTATGAATTAGCACAAGGTCTTGCCCAATCCGCTGTTGAAAAAACGCTTGCAAGTACGGGCGTAGATAAAATGAAAAAGTGGTTGATGTTAAATCAGCAAAAAAAAATACCACGTGAACGTACGGTTGAAGAAATTGCCTGTACCGGTATTATGATAGAGGCTCAAGGTGAAAATACCTGTGTTGAGCGTATTCGACTTGCTAGGCAATATCTTGATTCGAACCAGGGGCAGGCTGCTATAAAGATATTACAGCCCTTATTAAATCAGCAAGCAACCTTTGAAATCCGTATTTTAGCAGCTCAAGCCTATGCTGAAGATAATCAACCCCGTTTAGCGCTGGCTTACTATAAATCTGCTTATTTAATTGCAAATAAGCCTTACCAGTTGACTATTGCTCTGTTTGGTATTGGCAAAATGCAGTTTTGGTTGGGTAATTACTACCCAGCGATGTGGAGTTATGAGCGCATTTTAAATGGACCCACCAATCGGCTTGAATTTGAATTGGCAACCGCTGGGCTCACCAAAAGTTTAGCTTACGCCGATAGGCCTATACTCGGTTATCGTTCAATACCTTGCGATTTAGTATTTACAACACCTGAGATGGTTGTAGCTGCTACGCAAGCGACGTTATGGGCTGATCAAGCAGATCTTACCAAAAGAATACTAACCAAATATAAAAATATTACTGATAAAATACCTTTAAATTCTAACCTTGGCCGAGATTTGGAGGATGCTCAATGGCAAACGGCATTAAATACCAATCCAAATGTTTTAAGTCCAAGCGTTTTTTACTCTCAAGACTCTGAATCTTATGATGTTCTTCGTTCCATATTAGACTATAGTCATTATTGGTCACAGGAGTATCAAACCTCCGTTGGTGTTGAGCATGTTAGATATAAACAAGTTTTGAATCGATTAAATGCTGAAGGAGTTTATGTGCGACAAAAGTGGCGCCCGACGCGTGAGTTGACTTTTAATGGAAAAATAGAGCCGACCACATACCAGCTATGGGATCCCTTGTTATGGGCAGCCAATTCGAATTATAGACCAAATGATTATATTGGAACTCAGGTACTCGCGCAAAGAGAAGTCATTGAAACATTTCCTGCATTTTTTAATCATATTACTGATTATCAGTATGCCGCCAATCTATTTTTGAGCCCTTTACCTTATGTCAGGTTAAATGGTTCGTTAAGCAGGCTTGATATCAGCGACACGAACATTCGAAATGGTTATTTTATGTCGGCATCAACCGTTTTATCTACGGTTTTGGGTTTAAATCTGACTTTACAAAAAAGAGGCTATACAAATAAGTTTGTTTCTCCTTATTATTTTAGTCCTAATCAATATAGTGCAAATACGGTTATCCTGCGCCTTGGCAGTAAAACGAACTCAGTATGGCACTATTATGTTGATGGTGGGCTTGGAAATCAAAATATTGGAATAACAGGAAACCCAGTGGCAACGAGCCCTACTAGACAGTTTGGATTTGGCTTTAATGGGCCCATTAGTAGTTGTCTCATATTAAACGTGTATTACGCAGAATCTCATCAAGCATCAGCATTTTTAGGTTCACCTGATTATAAATATCAGTATGGCGCGGTGTCGTTAAATGTATTACTCTGATATTTTGCGCACTTACATAAGACGCGGTTATTTTGAGAAACTATGTTGAAGGTTAATCTGACTATTCGAATAGTGTTTTCTAGTCTGTTGTTATTACCGCTCATCGTGCTTGGCTATTTTATTGTACATGCATTAGAGCGCCCAGATTGTATTTCTTTGTATTTAAAAAACAAAACCAGCGTAGCTGTTAAGGATATTAGCTGGCCTCGGCGTGGGTTATTAACTGTGTGGTTTGACAGTACGTTTTTTAATGAAAACTCAGACGCCATTGTGAAATTGATGCATCATTATCAATTCACAGGCGTTATCTCTTTGGAAAAATATAAATCTTGTCGTATCCAGTCTCTATCGATACATCAGCTTATTCTGTTGCAAAATCAGGGTTGGGAAATCACTGAAACAAAAATGATGGATGCTCAACATGGTGAGCATAAAATTAATGACATGCCTGCACCTGATATGAATCAACAAGTCATTTACGATATGAGCAGTGGTGCAGACGATTTAAAATTAAAACAGATTTTAAAAGAAACCAAAGTACGCAATGGATGGATTATTTTATATTTTCATGGGCCTCTCGAAGCGCAGGTTCAGAATCCTGCGTCTATCGCTCACTTAAACCATATTCTAAAAACGGTTAAAGCAACAGGTATCCCGGTTGTTCTAGAAGAGCAGGTGGTAAGGGTGAGTCAATAAAGAACGTAACGCCCCACGTCTTTCCTAGCACAGCATGGATCCCGCCTGCGCGGGACGACATGATAAGGGATCGTATTTACAGGAAGAGATACTAGTCATCCATGTTGTCTATTAACGAGGTTAAGTACAGTTTAAATGGTTTTGCTCATTGGAAAATATACGCTAACAATAAGGCCAGTGCCTACTTCAGGTGAGCTCAGTTCAATATGTGCGTGGTGTAAGGTACAAATTTGTTGAACAATTGCGAGTCCTAACCCACTTCCCATGCTTTTATTGCCAAGTACGCGGAAAAACCGTTCAAACACACGCGCATGAAGCGCCTTGGGAATACCAGGGCCGTTATCCGATACTTCAAGGATGATGTGCTTATCTTTTTGATAAACGCGTACGAGCACAATCCCTTGGTCTTTCGTATACCGAATTGCATTATCAACTAAATTACGAATTAAAATACCTAGAATGGTTGGATTTCCTTTGATGATCGGAGATGTTGTCTCAAGTTTAAATTCTAAATCCACCGTTTTTTCAATAGCAGCTTGGGCTAACATGGCTAATATATCACGGGTTACGCGTGCTAGGTCTACATCATCAAATACATCTTTACTGGGTATTTCTGGAACCAGTTTACTCATTGTTAGTAGCTGTTGAACAATGTGCGTGCTTCGATTAACGCTCGTGATTAATTTTTCTAAGGCCAAGTTTTTTTCATCAATGTCTTGCGTGTTTAAGGCAACCTGAGCTTGTGCTTTGATTGCTGCAAGCGGAGTACGCAACTCATGTGCGGCGTCTGCTGTGAACCGTTTTTCGCGTTCAAAACCATCTTGTAACCGTTTAAATAGATTGTTTAATTCATCGATAACGGGCTTAATTTCTTGGGGTACATTCTTTAAGTTAACTGGCTCAAGATGTGTAGGTGCTCGATTTGCAACCTCTTTTGCAACACGATCAAGACTGTCTAGGCCTCGTCCGATGATAATCCAAATGAGTAGTCCAGATAATGGGAAGGTGAGTAACATGATATACAGATCATCTTCTGCTATACGTTTGCCTAACTCATTACGCGTGTCATCACGCTCGGCTAAAATAATCCGAGCACCTGATTGTTTGTTATTTGTGCTAAAAATACGCCATTGTTGATCGGACTGAATTACGTTGGTAAAACCATTGTTTACAACACCAAACGATACATGAGGTGCAACGGGGGAGTGAAGCAACAGTTTTCCTTCTGATGACCATACTTGAAAATTAAATTTATTAAGATAATCATGAGGAGCAAGTTGGTTGGGTAAGGTATTCGGGTAGTATATTTTTAATTGGGCCGGGATTGTTTCTAGTGCCGTTTGTACGTTCATTAAATGGCGTTGATTTAAATCATGACCCAATAAAGCGTCATACGATAATCCTGATATGGCCATGAGTGTATCTAAATGATCTTGTATGTCTTTTTGATCAAGATAGTAATTTCCGATAGCGGTTAATGTTGTTGTCACGGTAATGGCCAACAATAAATTGATTAATAGAAATTTACGAATCGATGCTTTCAATGGAAAAATTTAACTCCGTTCATTTTTTTCAGCCATATAACCAATACCACGAATGGTGCGAATAAAATTAGCATTTAGTTTTTTTCTAAGGTTATGAATATGGACTTCAAGTGCGTTACTGTCGACGTCCTCATCCCAACCGTAAAGGCTTTGCATCAGTTGCTCCCGAGATAACGCATGACCACAGTTTTCGAGTAGTTTTTGTAACAATGCAAATTCTCGTCTGGGGACATTGATGGGTTCATTATCAAGGGTAACTGTATGTGCTGATGGGTCAAGGACAATATTTTTATATTGAATGACGGTATCTGCTCTGCCTTGAGAGCGTCGAATTAAAGCACGAATACGCGCCACAAGTTCATTTAAATCAAAAGGTTTAATCATGTAGTCATCTGCACCACTGTCTAATCCCTGGATTCGATTTTCAATGGATTCTCGTGCAGTTAGAATAAGCACAGGAGTTTTATTGCCTAGGCCTCTAATGATTTGTAATAAACGTAATCCTGAAAGTTTAGGTAATCCTAAATCTAAGATAATAAGGTCAAAATCATCAGTACGAAGAGCTGATTTAGCTGATTCACCATCTTTAAGCCATTCAACAATATAGTCGGACTGATTGAGGCCTGTTTTAACTGCATCACCAAGTAACTCGTCATCTTCAACCAGCAGTAACCTCATGATAGCCTCATGGTCTAATTAGCGTTAACGAACTTTATGCTTTAAATCTTTGTTGGAAACATGTTTGTTTAAATAGAGTGCTTGAATAAAAACGAATAAAACAGTTAATCCTGCACCACCAAATAATTTAAAGTTAACCCAAATATCGGTGTCAAATGTATAAGCGACATAAAGGTTGATGCATCCCATGAGCATAAAAAATAAAGCCCATGCATAATTGAGCTTTAACCAAATAGGAACGGGCAGCTCTATATTTTTTTCCATCATTTTACGAATAAGGGGTTTTTCTCCAATAAAAGTAGATCCTAAAAAAACTAAGGAAGATAACCAGTATAGCGTTGTTGGTTTCCACTTAATAAACCAAGGATTTCGGAATATAAGGGTAGCGCTTCCAAGCACAACGATAAGTCCTAAGCTTATCAAATGGACTTTTTCATAGCGCTGGTGCTTAAAGCGATAATAGACCACTTGTAATACAGCAGCTATCATTGCAATTGCCGTGGCATTATAAATACCAAACAATTTGTATACTACAAAAAAAACAATAATAGGAAAAAAATCAAACAGTAACTTCATTTTGTATGTCTTCTTTTTACAAAGGTGTTTCGAGTATACCATGGTTCATCTTTTGTAGAACAGTGATTGAGAAAACCTACTGAAAAAGCATTGATTTTATCATCATATAGATGCAATATATCGTTTATATGGATCGTATCTCCCCACGTCCTTCGGAGCACAGCGAGGATTCTTCTACGATGTGGCACTGTGACGAATTCTGAGATGCCTCGCTGTGCTCGGGATGATCTATGAGGTGGGGAGTTACGATTAAACAATGATCGTTGATGGATAAACGCATGAGCAAGTATTTGGTCTCTCTGGTTTTATTGTTAGCACTTACTGGGTGTGTCTCCATCGGGCCTAATCGTGTTCAAATCGATAGGGGGGTTTATAATACGATTGTCCGTGATACTGATGAGGAGCAATTATTAATTAATATTGTTCGGCAGCGATATTTGGAAGCAACCCAATATTTACAAATTACAAGTTTAACGGCTTCTTATTCTATTAATTCAACACTTGGTGCTTCAGTCGGTGCATCAACATCTAATGCTCCGACAACGTGGTCTCCATCTTTGTCTCCGTCAGTAAGTTACGCAGATACACCAACAATTTCATATATTCCATTGACCAGCAATGAGTTTTCAAACTCACTTATGACACCCACCACCATGTCTAATTTAATTTTACTGGCCCATGCAGGTCGATATGATGGTGGAATGTTAACCAAGATATTTTTTGAGCAATATGGCGGCACTGTTGGTGATTTGGTTAATATTAATGGTGTTGAATATGCCAATTTGGAATTTAAAAAATATGCTGAAATTCAAAATACGTTAGCTGCCCTTTATAAAACCAATGATTTTGTTATTCCTAGGCCCGTGAGTATAGGGAAAGAAATGGGCGTAATGTGCAAATTTCGAGACGGCCACGGGCAGTCAAAAGAGGCACTTAAACTCAAGAAACTATTAAAAGTACCTGCGTCAGCTAAGGAAATTATTTTTCTTGAAAGTCCTTTATTACAAGTGCTTGAAGTTAAGGATGGCGAGTTTGTAAAAGAGCCTCGACAACTTCCCAAAAATGTTACATATGTTAAGCTTCGATCACTTTATGCTATTATTACGCTGTTGGGTCGCGGAGTACAGATACCTCCTGAAGATATAAAAGCGCACAGAACTAGAGAACTCAGACGCCCTGATGGTTCTTTTTATAACTGGACGAATGAGATGAAAGATATTATAACCATCTATTCCAGTAAAGATGAACCTTTTGACGATGTATTGATTAAAGGAAAAGTTCATGGACATTGGTTTTATATTAAGGCGTCGGATCCTGCTTCTAAAGATACATTTATAGCGGTGTTTAGATTGTATACGTTAACATCAGCCACAGCTGATAGTGCTAATACGCAACCGGTGTTAACAATTCCGGTTGCTGCTGCTTAATGAGGCTTTAAGGATCGTGCTCGAAATAACGTCCTATGCTTAAAGGAGGTTCTGTTTGAGCATAGCGAGTTTAGCTCGTTTAAGCATAGGACGTTATTTCGAGCACGATCCTTACTTATCAAAGAAAACGAGAGTGAGATAAGTAATTACGATCTGGGAAGTAGGCAAATACAACTGTTCCGCCTTTGATTGTATTAATAACAGGTCTTGCCAGCGTTTTTGCAATAGAAGGACAACCCCAACTTCGACCAGCGCGTCCTTGATGTTTAATGAAATCGGGTTCAACGTACCATGCGCCATGAATCACAACGCGTCGATTAAAGGCGTTATCATTAAATCCTTTTTCTAGCCCTTTCAGATTAAGTGAATAACCTTTTGAGCCGATGTAGGTATCTTTGGTTACATAAGTTCCGAGGCTTGTTTCTTTACTTGAGGTTATATTTGAAAAATGACTCGGAATGTCAGAACCTGAGTTTTTTCCATGTGCTACATAGGTATTAAATAGTAATTTTTCACGATTCAGATCAAAAATCCACATGCGTTGCTTCCAAGAAGGTAGTGAATAGTCAATGACGGTTAATACTTGTTTTTTAACATCGCCATGGCGATTTGCTTTTTGATATGCGGTTAATGCTAATTTAAGTACTTTTTTATTGAGCTGGGGGGCTTTTTTACTTAAATGCATTACTTCTGTGTTAATATCAAATGTTGATTTTGCGAAAGACGGTGTGCTGGAACTCAGATTTGTAGCCAATACCGCCATTGAAATAAGGGTCAGAAATGTATTCATAATGCTCCGTATTTATAGTTATGTTACCCTAATGGATAGCGTTAAAAACTGGTTATTATAATAACAATAAACTAAAATGTAAAGCCTGTATGGTTTTTTTGTGGTCAACGCAACACTGTTTTTGATAGAATTATAGTTCCGGTCAAATGACTTGATGAACAGGTAAGCGCACTAAACTCGCTGTGCTCAGACATAGCGCGCTTACCTGTTCATCAAGTCATTTGACCGAAACTATAGTACGTTAGTTTTTGGAGATATTATGCTTGAAAGGCAAGTTCTACCTTCTTTGACGGAAGGGCGTTTAAAAATAAATAATGCATATCGCATCAATGAATTAGAATGCATTCGTGAGCTCATGGAGCATGCGCGTCTTGATGAAGCAACGTATCATCACGCAAGCAATCTTGCGACAAAATTTGTTCACACAGTGCGGGCTGAACGAAAAAAAACAACGGGTATTGATTCGTTTCTTGCAGAGTATTCTTTGTCAAGCGCTGAAGGCATTGCGTTGATGTGTCTCGCGGAAGCACTCTTACGTGTGCCAGATAATATGAATATTAATCTATTAATTAAAGATAAACTCAGCGATGCAGACTGGGCCTCTCATCGTGCACAAAGCCATTCTTTTTTTGTGAACGCAACAACGTGGGCGCTCATCATCACGGGTAAAGTTTTATCCCCTGAAAAAGCATCTTCTCTTCTGAAGAAAAATTTAATGACCCTGGTCAATCGCAGCAGTGAAGGTGTTTTAAGGGCTGCAGTTGATCAAGCGATGCGCATCATGAGTCGTCAATTTGTGATGGGAAGAACCATCTCAGAAGCACTAAAGCGGGCTGAAAAAAAAGAGGCAGTGGGGTATCGATATTCTTATGATATGCTGGGTGAAGCTGCACTAACAACGCATGATGCAGAGCGATATTTTAAAGCTTATGCGCACGCAATTAGTGCCATTGGTGTTCATTCGTCAGGCAAGGGTAGTTTGTATCAGAAGCCCGGTATTTCAATCAAATTATCTGCGTTACACCCTCGTTATCAAGAATCACAAGCAGAGCGTGTATTGGCTGAACTTGTACCAACGCTTTTATCACTGGCTCAATTGGCTAAACAGTTTGATGTTGCTTTGACGGTCGATGCAGAGGAATCTGAACGATTGGATTTGTCTTTGGATGTGATTGAGCGTGTTGTACGAGATCCTTCACTGTCTGGCTGGCATGGTTTTGGGCTTGCGGTGCAGTCTTATCAGAAACGAGCTTTTTATGTTTTAGATTGGGTAGCAGATCTTGCGCGTTCGACCCAAAAAAGGATGATGGTTCGGCTGATTAAAGGCGCATATTGGGATAGTGAAATTAAAAAAACACAAATGCAAGGTCTTGATGATTACCCTGTATTTACGCGCAAAGTATTTACGGATGTTTCTTTTCAAGCATGCGCTCGTAAATTAATGACCATGACCGACGTTGTTTATCCACAGTTTGCAACGCACAATGCGTATTCAGTGGCAATGATTTTGTCTATTGTCGGCGACTATCGTGACTTTGAATTCCAGTGTTTACATGGAATGGGTAAAGAGCTTTATGAACAAGTTGTGCCTGCCAGTGCCTTGGGGATCCCTTGTCGTATTTATGCCCCCGTTGGAACACATGAAGATTTACTGCCATATTTGGTTCGAAGATTACTTGAGAACGGGGCAAACTCTTCGTTTGTTAATCGAATTGTTGATGATGCAGAACCCATTGAGAAGTTGGTTGAAGATCCCGTCATTAAAGCAACTGCGTATTTAAGCAAAATTAATCAAAACATTCCCTTACCGAAGGATATTTTTATGCCTCAACGAACAAACTCCAAAGGACTTGACTTGTCTTGCCGCGAAACACGAGCAAAATTACAGGAGGAGCTTTTAGCATTAGGTTCAGTACACTGGAAAGCAGAACCTTTGATGGCCGCTCAAAGCAGCAAAAGTACCGACAAACATGAGATTCATTCACCACAAACCATTAATAATGTGGTTGGTGAGGTGATCTATGCTTCGACAGATGATGTTGAGTGGGCGTTAAATCAAGCAACCTTAGCTTTTCCAGGGTGGAGGGATACCCCTGTTAAAAATCGCGCAGCGTGTTTGCGTTGTTTTGCTGATTTAATGGAAAGCAATATCACAACCTTTCTTGCAATGGCCTGCCTTGAAGCAGGAAAAACTTGGCAAGATGGAATAGCTGAAATTCGAGAGGCAGTTGATTTTTGCAGATATTATGCAGCCCTCGCTGAAGAAAAAATGACCTTCCCTATTCAATTGAAGGGGTATACCGGAGAAGTTAACGAATTATCATTGCATCCTCGGGGTATTGTGCTTTGTATCAGCCCCTGGAATTTCCCCTTAGCCATCTATGTTGGGCAAGTGGTGGCGGCCCTTGTCACGGGGAATTGTGTTATCGCAAAACCTGCTGAACAAACGCCACTAATTGCACATTTTGCGGCAACACTATTATTAAAAGCTGGCGTTCCAGCTGGTGTATTACAGGTATTGCCAGGACGCGGCGAGTTGATTGGCGCAGCATTGGTTGCCGATCATCGAATTAAAGGGGTGATTTTTACAGGCTCAACGCAAACAGCTAATTTAATTAATAAAACATTGAGTACTCGAGGAGGTGAGATTATCCCTCTCATTGCAGAAACTGGTGGTCAAAATGCAATGATTGTTGACTCATCAGCTTTGCTTGAGCAAGTGGTTGTGGATGTATTAAATTCTGCTTTTGGTAGTGCCGGTCAACGCTGTTCTGCATTACGTGTGCTCTACATTCAGGAAGAAGTCTATCCTCGAATGATTGAGCTTTTAAAAGGCGCAATGAAAGAGCTTTCAATAGGGGATCCGCGTTGGCTAACAACCGATGTTGGACCCGTGATTGATAAAGAAGCTTTAGATGGTTTAATGCGGCATGTGTTGAAGATGAAAGAAAAGCATGATGTGATTTACACCTGTGAATTATCCGATGACTGTAAAAATGGTTATTTTATGGCTCCAACAGCCATTGCGTTGGATAGTATTACATCACTTGAGCAAGAAGTTTTTGGTCCAGTTTTACATGTTTTATCTTTTAAACGAGATGCCTTAGATGCCGTTTTAAATGATATTAATTCAACAGGTTATGGCTTAACGCTTGGTATTCATAGTCGTATTACTGAAACAGTCGATTATATTCGAACCCGCTTACATGTAGGAAACTGTTATGTTAATCGTAATATGATTGGTGCTGTTGTTGGATTACAACCTTTTGGTGGCGAAGGGTTGTCTGGAACAGGTCCTAAAGCAGGGGGGCCTAATTATTTGCAGCGCTTGTGTCATGAGCGTACCTACACGGTTGATACAACCGCAGCTGGTGGTAATGCAAGTCTCATGGCTATTCCTGAGGATGATGAGGGTTAGGCTTTTCTGACCACGTCATTTTTTTTGAGATTGAGATGGCGTGGGATAACCTATGGATTTAATAGTTTTGTCTCAAGAGCGATAAGCTGATCTATTTTGGGGCTTTTGAAAAAGGTGTAGTTTACTGGTTTATGTTGTAATGACCTGTCTACTGCGCTGATCCAAGCATTGACTTGTTCCTGAAAATAATCCTCTGTGATTTCAATCCCGTCTGTTTGGATGCGCTGGAGTGCAATGGCTGGAATTTTATCAATGCCTACGTCTTTATTACATTTCATGTCATACCATTCAAGTTGTAGCATGTGACGTTTTTTTAAATTCTCAGCTTTTTGTTTCAATTCGAGCGTTGTTAAGTGTTTCTTTTCAAAAAAAAGTTCGATCTGATCACAATTGTTGATTTCTTGAATATAAAAAAGGCGAATGGCGTTTGTTTTTACTTTATCAGTTTTGTATCCCATATCAATGCGGTCATTTGGTTGTATTTGAAATTCAGGAACTTCATAGCGACCACCATAATAGGCTTGCCTTGTTGTATGATAGATTGTATTGGCAGCATTAATATATTGTGTAGCAATAAAGAGCCCGACGTAGAGTGTGGGCATTAAAATAAATATAAAAGCAATATCGTGGATCAGTACACTGGACAGAAGCATACTGACTGCGATGATGGTCGCTGCAATAATAACCATAGGCATGGTTGCTCTTATCACTTTGAGGAGGGTATTTTGTTCATGGATGAGGGCTTGATATTCTCTAAATAAGGGTGAAAAAGGGTTAAATAGACTGCTCATAATGGTTTTAATTTCAAAAATACTTTCATGCGCTCGGTGGTAATTGATCATATCCAGCATGGAGAGCAAGGAGGCTTCGTTTTGTGTTGAAAATCCTGTTGCTTGAATAAATGCATGTGCATCAGCTATTTTTTTTATGAAGATCCACTGATTTTCGATGTTTTTTTCACCTAACAGTTGCTTAAATAGGTCTGCAATTGAGTGTGTTGTGGCCCATAGCGTGTCAGATTTTTTAAAGGAAGGATGAAGCGCTAAGAGCAGTCTTTGTTTTAATTCTTTTTCGAGGAGTACAAGGTACTCTTTTGGCGATTTGTTAACATGTTGGGTGTTAAATGCTGTTAAATTAAAATTAATTTGAGCATCAAGACAAGCTGTGTTTAATTGATTTAAAGAAGGCATATACATTTCCTTCAGTGAATAAGAATTGATTGTACTTCGGGTATATTAAGAGAATATTAACAGAGGTAAACATAACGACGTCTGTGTTAACAGTGGTGTAAAAGCGCGTATATATGGCGCAGCCTTTAATTGAACAAGGCTAGCACAAACGAACTTAAAACATCCCCGTTGATTCGCACTACGATCACCTTGATTGACAGACTATTAAAACGGCGGATCCTCTCTTCTGATA
>CANNJI010000072.1 GCA_947504875.1 Legionellaceae bacterium | reverse complement strand
TAATAGAAAAGGGTGTGATATTCTTTGGTTTGAAAAGGGAGTTTAAGTGATGTCAAAATCTTCTTTGATCAAATTTAAAGCATACCTGTGTTTTTTAGGCTGGCATACGATTTAAGCGGGAATCGCTGTTTTTTTATCTATTTGTTTGATTATTATAAAAAAATAAGATATTGTTTTTAGCAAGGGTTTATATCTGCGAGAGACATATTATGCATCAATTGATACGTTGTGCGATTTGTATTCTTACGTTTACAGCTACGCTTGTTTCAGCTCAAACAAATAAAGCACACACAAAATATTCGTATAATCCTGTTCCTCATGTTTATCATGCAGAACATCATCAATACAAACCAATGATATATAAGCAAAAAACTGTTTCCAAAAATAAAAAAATATATGCGTTTCACCCCATTCCTCATGTCTATAAGCCCGTTGCAGTTCATCAACCCAAAGTATCTGTTAAGCCCGTCTCTCGCTCACACCAATTGATGACCTACATGAAACATAAAATAAGTCGTTACAAGGTTCAATCTATAAAAAACAAGCGTGCTGCTTTGCGTACTCATCCCGTCCTCTATCCAGTTGGCCCTTATGTCGGCGCAAGTGTTGGTGCACGTCTTAATAATTCGGGAACGCCTGCGGTGTATGGCGGTGTTGAAGGGACTCTTTCAGCAGGTTATGGCCATATCTGGAATCGATTTTATCTGGCTGGCGAGTTTTTTGGTGGAGATAGCACGCAAGTTAGAAATAGCATCAATAATCAAAGTAACATGCTGTCTGGTTGGAGTATTGGGGGCGATCTTATCCCTGGGTATTTGATTAATGATCATGTGCTGGGATATTTGAGATTGGGTGGCGTATCTACGCAATTTAACGCAGCAGATACAAACCAAGGTGCGTGGCGTGTTGGTGTTGGAGGCCAGACGAATCTTTGTAAAAACCTAGATATTCGAGGTGAATACGTTTTTAGTCAATATCAGACCATCCAAACGATGGGAACGCCCTATGCTAATCAGTTTAATTTAGGGTTGGTCTATAAATTTGTTTAAAGATAACAGCAATTACATTACAACCATCAATTGCTGTAGTTTTGTAAACAGACTGATCAATATTTGATTGATTATCTCTTTTCTTTGTATTATAATTGGTCTTTTGAACCTATTTGAGGCCAATAAAATGCGAGAGACTCCAGATTATAGCGAAGCAACTCTTGGAACAGTTAAGGGACAAATCGTGGATTGTATTAATCACCCAGAACGGTCTTATGATGCGACAGCTTTGTTGAGCGATATTCCAGAGATTGACACACTATCTCTGAGGCAGAAAGTTTTATTATTAGACATTATTGTCCTTCATGCCAATGGTGGAGAATCTTACTTTTTACCTGCAGGCCGATCAATTTTTGATGCGATTGTGCGTAATGTCAATGGCTTGCGTAGAAAAAATTGGCATTTACACACGACGCCACTTCTTTTTGCAAGAGATTCAGTGATTGATTTTCACTCTCCACAAGAACAAGCGCCGGGTTGTGCCTATTCTGATGAAGGATATCGAGGAGTCGGATTCACCTATTTTTTCTTAGACAGAGCCCCTAAAACAGCTAGGTTTTCTGTTGACCCTGGGAAGGGGAATCATATTACGTATAGGATTGATGGATACAATCCCACACGATATGCGGTTGTTTGTTATCTTAAGCATAGATATAGAACTGAAACAGAAAAATGGATGCGTCAACTTATTGCCCAACAAATTTCGGGCGCGCAAAATAACTCAATTTTAGGAATACCATCAAAAAGCAAATTTATAGTTGAGGCGGATCAGCTGACACAATTTATTTCAGATACTTTTAGAACGTGCGGAGCTGTCGAATTATTAACTGCTGTAGCGAGTTCTCAAAGCTTTCTTTCAATGAGAACTGGAGCTACATCAAAACAAAATCCTGATAGAAGAGCAATCTCTAAATCTACAAAACCTGTACGTATATGTAAAAGTTCCTTTGATGAATCTGATGATGAAATTGAAAACAACTTAACTTCTGGCGCCAGTTTCCACAAGTAAGGATAAGTACGTAGGAATAGAATCAATTGCTAAGGCTGCTCATGGTTGAACCTTACCTTAAGCAGCTTGATTTTAATTTTTATTTTATCGTGTTACTCTGAAAGTACATTATCAATGGCAGAACCACCAATATCCTTATGAATACTTCAGGGGCTTAACGGCGTGAAAAATAAAAGGACTTTTTCGTATTTATTTTGTGTTTTTTTCTTGGGAACAGATGATGCATTGGCTTTTCAGCCGATTGTCTTAACCCTCAGCGGGGGGGGCGCATGGTATGCTGCAGGTCAAACGCAAACCTTTTATTTGCAACCCGGTTTTAAAAATACGTATGTTGCAAATACGCCAACCAAGGTTTTGGCTGAAGGTGAGGTTTTTGTTGGTCTTCAAAACACATTACCGTTGAGTTTGCTCGGACAATTAGGTCTTACATTTGCTGGCTCCGGTGATGCACATCTTCAAGGTAGAGTTTGGGAAGCTGGGGAGCCTGCTTTTGATAATTTTAGTTATCAGTATCAAATAAATCACATGCATGTTGGATTAAAAGGTAAATTATTTAAACCGCTCGCTAATATATCCTATTTACCTTATCTCGGTGGAAGTTTAGGGGTTGGATATAATCATGCTTATGACTTTACAATGCAGTCAGTTGCCTTTGAAACGCTACCAGAGCCTTTATTCACCAATAACACGGAAACTACCTTCACGTATACGCTCAGTGCTGGTGTTCAAAAAATAATAAATCAACATTGGCAAGTAGGCGCAGGATATGAATTTTCTGATTGGGGTAAAAGTCGACTTTCACGCGCACCAGGTCAAACTTTAAGTAATGGTCTCCTGTTGTATCATCTCTATACCAATCAACTACAATTGAATGTCAGTTATCTTTCATAGGAGTTTTTAATGCGTAGAGGTAGCTTGAAACAACAGTTCAGTATTTATCTATCCCTATTCCTTTGGTCCGCGACACTATCGGCTGGACAACCCTTGCTCAATATTGTTGCTGTCTATAAAGCGCCACAAACCCTTGCTCAAAATAGTTTTACTGCGTCTGTATATCGAGTAACCAATAACACAACATCAGTGAGTGCTTTTGTGATGAAACAGATTCCTGGTGTAACACAAGTCACCTCTATTCCTGGTTCATGTCAGAAACAAATCACCTTAAATGGCGGACAATCTTGTTTGCTTTATTTGAACATCATCGGGAGTCAAGTGGCAGGAAGCATCAAAGGGGGGCCTGTGATTTGTAATAATGCGCCTAATCCTTTTGCTTGTGCTCAAGCGGGTGTTCAAGATATGTTGAATTTAACCATTGGTGCTGTGCAAGTTCAAAATAATTGGATCAGTGTTTTAGTTGCACAAGATGAACCTACAGCAGATCTGGCAACTTACTTAAATGATGTGATTAAGCTTGCCCCCAATCTAAAGCAGCTTCATTTAAGAATTACTGCGGGTGCTACGGATTATTCTTTATATGCCAATGCAATTAATCTCTTTCATGCTGCTTATGGCTCAGGTTTGTCGATGGGATATCATCCGGATAATTCAAGTGGTAGCTATTCGTTTTGGGGTTGTGCACAAAGTGATGGGGCGTGTATTCTCAATAAAAGTATACAAACAATGAATAGTATCAATGCACTTGTTGACCCGCAACAAACTGGACAAGGATTTACGATTTTTTCTTTAGAACAAAGTTATGTAGAAATTGATCCCGCAACACCACAAAATTTTGCTGATGTAAAAAATTGTCTTAATCCAAGCGTAGGAACTGCCGGTACTTGTCCAGTATGTGCGTCCTGCACACCACAACAAACTTATGCGTCGCCTGTTGTTAAATTTGGCAATGTGTCACAAAGCTATGGTGTTGGAATATATGGGCCCACCATGCTTGATTTTGATTGCCCCCAATTTTATAATTTGGGCAAAAAAATAGCAACTTATCAGGATTTATTTACCAATGGTTATTTTCCAACCTATAGCACTCAGTGCACAAGTTATTCTGCAGACCTTTATGTGGTTGATATTGATAGCAATGGTAGCTATTCACCAGAAATACCTTGTCTTGTTTCAGATCAAACTGCATCCAATGTATATACATATCCGGAGCCAAGGACAGGCAAACCAGATCCAACCTTAGTTGCAGCTAATCTTGCTTTTCTTATGACACAATATCCACCCATTGCAGTGACTATCCCATTATATGGTGCTGTTGTTTTTATCGGTTTTTCAGGCGAGCCAGAGCTGTTCGGCTCTCCTGGATGGACGCCTGATCTGCTGAGTCAATTTAATCGTCAATTGAATGCAGATTTTGTCACGTTAAACACGATATATCCGGCATTATTTCCCTCAGGGGGCACGGCTCCTTCAACACTTGAATATTGTATATGGAATTTTTCTAGCATGTTAGGACAATAATCTGCGGTCATCGTGTTGGTCAGATGACTGGATGACCGATTAAGCGCGCTCAACTCGCTACGCTCAGACAGAGCGCGCTTACCTGCCCATCCAGTCATCTGACCAACACTATACTTATTGAAAAATAGATGACATTGATTCATGATGTTAAGATGAGTGTTAGATACTTCGGTATGATAAAGATAAAAAAGTTGATTGGTCTACAGGGGCTGTATATTCTCAATTTTTAAAAGGAATTTTCATGAAAACTTTTTATAAAAGCCTTCTACTCCTCATGACATTAGCATTACCCTTAACTGGCTCCTTTGCTCAGCCCACTTTAGAGGCTGTAGTTGATTATGACGCGTTAGCTAAACAGTGCACTGCGCTTGCAGTTCAGTTAAATGCATTGTCTCGAGCTCAAGATAGAAAGGAATGCGTTCTCAATTTTGATGGATTAAACGTTTATTATGCTGGAAACTATATTTCGTTTAGGTGGATCAACAAAGCAATTGATGTATTGATTGCTGGGATTATTCAAGTGCAATATGCACGCGATATTGATTGCTATTTTAAAGATGAGATTCAGGAAGTCATCATAAAACTTATCTCAATTAAAGATGAATTGCTTGAGTAACGGTAATCAAGTGGAATTTAATCTAATTGCTACTATAATCAACCCATTTAAATTGATTTTTATTCCAATACATCTGTTCATATAAGTCTTAATCAGACTATAATTTGAGATGCTTCACTATTTTTTATAAGGTTATAAGATGGCGCACACATTTGACTCAAGTAAAACCCAGATTCTTGATGCAGTTGTTAAACAATTAAAACATAAAATGGGTGATGCTTCTGCCCCTTTATGTGTTGAATTTTTTCGTCAATTTTTTGGAACAGTCTCCCTTGATGATTTAAAGGCATGGTCAGTTGATGATTTATGTGGCGCAGCATTTAATTTTTGGACTTTAATTAAAAACCGCAAACCGCGTGAAACTAAAATTCGAATTTATAATCCAACATTAGAGCGTGATGGCTGGCAGACTACGCATACGGTCATTGAGCTTATTTGTGATGATTCGCCGTTTCTTGTTGATTCAATGCGCTTAACAATTAATCGGATGGGGTTGTTTTCTCATCTGAATATTCATATGGGGGGGATTCGATTAACGCGTAATGCTCAACATGAAGTCGTTGCAATTCATCCTCGACAAGGTGAAATTGGTCCTGATGTTTTAATTGAGGCGCCTATCTTTCTTGAGATTGATAGACAAACTGATCCTGCTGTTTTATCTCAGCTTCAAGAAAAACTGGAACATGTTCTTGCAGATAATCGAGCGGTTGTTGATGATTGGCATGCCATGCGAGAAGGGATTCAATCCAGTATAGAGGAAATAAGTCATTTACCTTCGTTGTTAGATACTGCTGAAATTGAAGAAACAAAATTATTTTTAAAGTGGATTGAAGATCATCATTTTACATTCCTTGGGATGCGAGATCATCAAATCATTCATGAAAAAAATAAGCTTGTTTTAAAAGCAGTCCCTGGGACTGGGTTAGGTGTGCTTCGTGATGGATTAAATAAATCGACGACACTAACACTTTCCAGTATGACGCCTGAAGCTCGAGAGTTGTCGCTCTCATCTCGGGTGCTTATTATGTCGAAGACCAATACATTGGCAACCGTTCATCGTGATTCATATACTGACTATATTGGCATTAAGCGCTTTGATAAAAAAGGCAATGTGATTGGTGAGCGACGTATTATAGGACTGTATACGTCTGCAGCTTATAATACGAACCCAAAACACATCCCTTTTTTGCGCCATAAGGTCGCTCTGGTTCTTCAAAACTCATTGTTAAATCCACGGAGTCATGCTGGTAAGGTCTTATTGAATATATTAGAAACTTTTCCCCGAGATGATTTAATTCAAGCCTCTGAAGATGAGTTATTGGATATTTCAATGGGCATATTTCATATGCAAGAACGACGACGAATTCGATTATTTACACGAATGGATATTTATCGTCGCTTTGTTTCTTGTTTGGTTTATGTTCCCAAAGAACGATTTAATACCGAGTTGCGTCATGCGATGGAAGATATTTTTAAAAGTTTCTTTCATGCCACAGACATTACTTTTACCACTTATTTCTCAGAGTCAGTTTTAGCACGTATTCATTTTATTGTAAGGCTTGAGCCGAATGATAATCGTGTTTATGATGTGAATGTGCTCGAAGATAAACTCATTGAAGTCGGGCGTTCTTGGGCTGATGATTTGCTCTGCTCGCTTTTAGATCAAACAGATGAAGAGCAAGCGAATCGATTATATGCTCAATATAAAAGCGCATTTCCTGCAGTATATATGACTAATTTTACACCGCGCACAGCTGTATTTGATATAGAACAATTGGAACGTTTGTCCGATACCGATACATTAGGCATTGATTTTTATCGTCCTATAGGGGATTTAGCTCAAGGCTATCATTTAAAACTATATCAAAAGGGCATGACAATAGCGTTATCTGATGTGTTGCCCATCATTGAAAACCTCGGGTTACGTGCTATCAGTGAACGTCCTTATGGTCTTTTGTGTAATGATGGCTGTGCAGCTTGGATCAACGAATTTTCTTTACACTATACGCGTACTATTGATTTTCATTTAGATGAAATGAAAGCACGATTTCAAGCGGCATTTCTTGCAATTTGGCGAGGTGCAGCTGAAAATGATGGATTTAATCAGTTGGTTCTTGCTGCTGGGCTTGATTGGCAACAGGTCGCAATGTTAAGAACGTACGCTAAATATTTTAAACAAATCGGTGTTTCTTTTAGTCAGGAATATATTGAGATAGCTTTGATCAACAATTGCAATATTACAAAAAAAATAGTGCAATTATTTGATGTGCGCTTTAATCCTGCCTTGATTAAACACCGTGAAACCAAATGTCAAACCCTTGCAAATGAGATTCTTTCAGATCTAGATAACGTTTCAAATTTAGATGAAGATAAAATAATTAGACAATATTTACATGCAATTACAGCAACCCTTCGAACCAATTTTTATCAAAAATCCAAACAAGGTCAACCTAAACAGGCGATTTGCATTAAGTTGAGTAGCAGTTCCGTTCCACTGATGCCGCGACCATATCCCATGTTCGAAATTTTTGTTTATTCACCTCAATTTGAGGGCGTGCATTTGCGTTGCTCAAAAGTCGCGCGTGGTGGCTTGAGATGGTCTGACCGTAAGGAGGATTTTAGAACAGAAATTCTTGGTCTTATGAAAGCGCAAAATGTTAAAAATGCAGTGATTGTTCCAAGCGGGGCAAAAGGTGGTTTTGTTGCAAAACAATTACCACTCATGGGCTCTCGTGAAGACATTCTAGCGGAAGGTATTGCTTGTTATAAGCAATTTATTTCTAGTTTACTTGATGTTACGGACAACTATAAAAACGCTAATATAGTAAAACCAGAGGCTGTTGTTTGTTATGATGAAGATGATCCTTATTTGGTTGTTGCTGCAGATAAGGGAACTGCAACGTTTTCTGATATTGCAAATGGTATTTCTGCTGAATACGATTTTTGGTTAGGTGATGCGTTTGCTTCAGGTGGGTCAGTTGGCTATGACCATAAAAAAATGGGAATTACTGCCCGAGGCGCTTGGGAGTCTGTGAAACGACACTTTTATGACAGTGGTGTAGATATTGATGTTACAGATTTTACAGTCGTTGGCATTGGTGATATGGCCGGTGATGTTTTTGGCAATGGAATGTTGCTTTCATCACACATTAAGCTTGTTGCTGCATTCAATCATATGCATATTTTTATTGATCCGAATCCAACTCCTTTGGTGAGTTTGGCTGAACGGACACGTTTATTCAATTTACCGCGCTCGAGTTGGGCTGATTACGATGCTAAATTGATTTCTAAAGGTGGTGGTGTTTTCAATAGAAATGCAAAATCCATAACTGTTAGCAAAGAAATGAAGCAGTTGTTTGATATTAAGCAAGCAGCGATTGAACCCAATGAATTGATTAAGCTTATATTGCAAGCCAAGGTTGATTTATTGTGGAGTGGTGGAATTGGTACGTTTGTAAAAGCTAAGTCTGAAGCAAATCTTGATGTAGGGGATAGAACCAATGACGCTATTCGGATTAACGGGAGTCAATTAAAGTGCAGAATTGTAGCCGAGGGCGGTAATTTAGGCCTAACACAGCTTGGCCGTGTTGAGTATGCACTTTCAGGAGGACTTCTTTATACTGATTTTATTGATAATTCAGCGGGGGTGAGTTGTTCTGATAAAGAAGTGAATATCAAGATATTACTTGATAAAATTGTTGCGGCAGGTGAGCTTACGTACAAACAACGAAATACACTTTTAACTTCGATGACGGATGAAGTAGCATCCCTTGTTTTGAATGAAAACTATTTGCAAACACGCGCCATTAGTTTACTTGTTGTGGGTGCGATGCGTTCGCTTGAGTTGCATAATCGTTATTTGAATGCTTTAGAACATGCTGGAAAATTAGACCGTGAGTTAGAGTCTATCCCTGATGAAAAAACATTAATGGAACGAAAACTCGTAGGGAAGGGATTAACGAGTCCCGAGATTTCTGTTTTATTGTGTCAAAGTAAAATAAATTTAAAAGAAGATATTTTGGCTTCTGATGTGCCTGAAGATCCTTATCTAAGATCTTATTTATTGTCTTCTTTTCCAAAACCATTACAAAAACGTTTCAGTGTACAAATAGATGCTCATCCATTGCGTCGTGAAATTATTGCAACGCGGGTCAGTAATATTATTATCAACGAAATGGGGTTTAGCTTTCTTTATCGTTTACATGATGAAACTGGTGCTCCAGTTTCTGCAATTGTTAAGGCTTATCTCATTTCTCGCGCAGTACTTCATATGGAGTCTATTTGGTCTAAAATCGATGCTTTGCATGGCGATGTCGCGGCGGAACTTCAAAACGATATGATGATGACCTGCGTGCGGTTGTTAAGACGAACTACCCGTTGGTTTTTGCGGAGTAAGCGTAGCCGTTTAGATATGACCAAAATGATCAAGCACTATGAGCCTGGTGTTATTGCATTAAAACGTAGCATGCCCTCCATTTTTGGCGATGGAAACAGTGCTCAATATAATCAGCATATTGAGGAATATAGGGCGCTGAGCATTCCTGATGCATTAGCACATGAGTTGACAGCCACACGAGCACTGTTTTCAGCAATGGACATCATTGATGTTGCGTATCAGGAAGGACTTGATATACCAACAGTGGCCGAAGTGTATTTTGGGATTGGCGAATTTTTAGATTTAACATGGATTCGATCTCATATTATTGTGCATTCAACGGAGAATCATTGGGAGGCTTTATCTCGTGAAGCACTCCGGGATGATCTCGATTGGCAACAGCGACAATTAACGGCAGGAATTATTCGATTTGATGCTGACAAAAACGAAATCATGGCCTGTTTTTATGCCTGGTCAACAAGTCATGCTGGATTGATTGAGCGCTGGCAACAGGTATTGGCAAATTTGCGTTCAAGTACAGTGTTAAATTACACCATGTTTTTTGTTGCAATACGTGAGTTACTGGATTTGACGCAAACAACAATGCAAATCGCAGAGGATTAAACAAGGAGATATGATGAGGAACAAGGATGTTGAGCACTACTCAATAGGATCCAAAATTTTACATTGGCTGATTGCTGTTTTGGTGATCATGATGCTGTTGGGTGGTTTTTTCATGAGTGATGTGGCGTCCTCAATTAAGCCTTTGGTTTATATGATTCATAAGTCAACAGGCTTAACCATTTTAGCTTTAATGTTCATTCGTTTGGTTTGGATTATTCAACAGGGGAAGCCTCAATTACCAGCCAGTGTGTCTCGGTTTGAACGGATATTATCTCATGCGGTACAGCATTCATTTTATCTTTTTTTATTTCTAATGCCTTTGAGTGGTTGGGTTTTATCAACAGCGGCCGGTAGACCGCCAGTTTACTTTGGTTTGATGATGATACCTTTCCCTGGGATACCCCTCAATGACTCGTTGGCCGAATTTATGACAGAATGTCATGAGGTTATTGCCTATATTCTAATAGGATTAATTGTTTTGCATATTTCAGGTGCCTTAAAGCACCATTGGATTGATAAAGACGGCTTTCTACGCCGCATGTTTTGGTGAAAGATGATTGATGTAAATAATAATGCATATGCTTACGGAAAACCTTTAACTGCTGGTGTTTTTAAAGCGACTGCTGCTGACTTTAGAGTGGACGAGATTTTAGGTTTTGAGTTAAGTGGCACGGGTGAACACCAATTTTTAAAGATAGAAAAGAGCGGTTTAAATACCGAAGAACTCATAAAACGTCTTGCAAAAGCCATTGAAAAACCAGTTAAATTGATTTCACATGCAGGATTAAAAGACAGACAGGCCATTACTATGCAGTGGTTATCTGTACATTGCCCAGGAGAAGAAATTGCGGGTTTGGATGAGCTCAGTGGTCAAGGTTGGCGAGTGCTTGAGCATCATCGTCATTTAAAAAAATTGAAAATAGGTGGGCTTCATGGGAATCAATTTACCCTTGTTCTAAGGGAGATAGATGATCATGAAGCGCTTGAAAAACGTTTGGCTTGTATCAAGGCGAGTGGCGTACCAAATTACTTTGGTTCACAACGGTTTGGGCGTGATGGTCAAAATGTAGTAAAAGCAGAAGCTGTTTTATTAAAAGGGCAGAAAGTTAAAGATCGGTTTTTACGTGGGATGTATTATTCTGCTGCCCGTTCATACTTATTTAATCGAATTTTGTCACGACGAGTTGAACAACAGACGTGGAATAAAGCCTTGTCAGGCGATGTTATGCAATTAGCAGGCTCTCATAGTCTTTTTAAGATAGACACGCCTGATGAATTGATTGTCCAACGAATGATTGAACAAGACATTTCACCTGCTTCTGTGCTGTGGGGAAAAGGGGAAGATTTGGTTCGTCTAGAGGCGCAAACCATCCAGCAATTAGCGCTTTCTGGATTTGAACCGTGGTGTAGAGCGCTAGAAGAACATGACTTGTCTCGCGCTTATCGTGCTCATGTATTACAGCTTGAGAATTTTACTTGGGATTGGCAATCCGATAGTTTAACACTGTCATTTGCTCTAACAGCAGGGTCTTACGCAACCAGTGTGTTGCGTGAGCTTATTTCTGATGCAGGATAAATCCTATTGGGTATACATATTGTATTGTGATAACAATACTTATTATACGGGGTACACAAATAATTTAATCAAGCGTTTTAATGCGCATGTGGCAGGAACAGCAAAATGCAGGTATACGCAAAGTTTCAAGCCTCGTTATATTGCGCAATCTTGGGAGATAAAAGGGCCTAAGGCCCTTGCCATGCGTATTGAGCGAGAAATAAAAAAATTATCACGAACGCAAAAAGAATATTTAATTCATGAACCGTCAGCGTTAAATATTCTCGATGTAAAAGCTA
This sequence comes from Legionellaceae bacterium, assembly GCA_947504875.1. GTDB lineage: Bacteria > Pseudomonadota > Gammaproteobacteria > Legionellales > Legionellaceae > CANNJI01. Next base: position 1,346 of record CANNJI010000072.1, on the reverse strand, counting down.
ATCTATGGATGCCAGTCTTATAAAGTTCAGTGTCGAGATCCAGCTTTAAGGCGGCAACAATCGTGTTGTTTATCATTTGTTTTTGCCTATCGTCCAAAGCTGAGGCTGCACAGTGCTTGCTGGTTAAGGTGCAGGTCAGTCTTAATGAAGGGCCGTGCGCTTGCTGTCAGTAGCCTCATCAGTATCATCGCGTTTTGTTTTTTTGGATAAACATCCATTTCTAGCAAGGGGTTCAGTAGCGGCGGCCGCGATCAGCCCCATGGTTGCAACGCTCCCGGGAGCTGCTGCTAGATTGTTTTGAATGGCCAATAATCTCTTTTTTTCCCTGAAAAAATATCCGCCGGTAACACGGCTAAGTTTAGCAATATCTTGTCGCGTACAGAACTCATTAATTAGAGTAGCTATGTCATGATACATAGGCTTAGATGTACCTTGACGCGAGACTAAAGCTTGAAAGATGACTAATGAAGATAATAATACTGGAAAATGAGCTACTCTTGATTTTTTATCGGGATTTTCTAATATAGAGAACAAGATATTCTGCGCGGAGATTAATTCTAATGAGCTATGGGATACCAACGCCGTGTTTATGGGAGTGGAAAGTTGCGAGACGTCAAAAGCTAAGAAGTCATTTCCAAAAGCGCCAGAAGCTGCTTTCTTCCATGTATCTTTGAGTATAGGGGTAAGGTTTGCTTGTAACTGTCGATTGCTAATTATTGTCTGCTTGAAAGCGATGGCTAATTCTGAGTCAACTGGGTATTCATGGCTCATATAGGTCATCACTTTGTTTCTTCTTAGTACGTTATTCATCTCAAGCATTTGAGGCTGAGTGGGTAGTTCAAGCTCGTTATCCTCATCCCCCAAGTTGATTTTTAAATTTCTTAACGTTGGATTTTGAAGAATAGCAAGGAGCAAGGGTTGTTGTACGTCGTTTACAGAGTTAACTTCTATAGACAATTTCAATTCAGCTAGACCCACAAGACATTTTATTCGATCACCGATAGTGTTATAAACAGCCTGTACTGCAAGACATTCGAGATCTGTGCTAGGGAAGCTATTATCAGTTAAGTTCAATGTTACTACTTTCAGTCGTTGATTACTCAGCGCATCTATTACAAAAGTAAAATCATTGGTGCCATATGATGCATCCATAGAGATAGTGTGTAAGGAGGAATGCGTTTGAATAAACGCTCCCAAAGCGGTAATTTTCAGGATAGTTGTCGCTTGAAGCAGAGCAGATTTGCCCTACATGAAGCATGATATCTCAACAAAAAAATAATGCAATATTTTTCTAAATATCCTTCACGCAACTTTGCGATTAGTCCGTTTGGTGTTTAATAATACCT
>CANNJI010000071.1 GCA_947504875.1 Legionellaceae bacterium | reverse complement strand
TGTTCCAAGTTTCATTTCGCAAAAATAGATTTGATCACGAATACCTATGCACGTCTATCTTTATTTTAAACAAACCAGCCTGTTTATTGTCCTTATTTTCCTTTTAAAATTATGAGGGGATACCTCAGGGAAGAACCCCCAAAAGTGGGCGTTCTTTCAGAGGACCGCGTATGCAAAGTTAAATCGTCAACTTGATTTGCCGGATTTGCCATATCTGAATGATGAAAATTAGCAATTCGTCACACACAGGTGACTCGGTACAACGTTTTTATTTTAACTCGCCAAATTCACCAATGTTTGGATCAAAAATCAATAGTTCTCTGTTTTCTATTTCTTGATCTAAGTCTAAATGATAATCTGATAGCAAATTGATCATCTCCGTTGTTCTTAAGATAAATGCCTGAAATTGGCCTCGATAATCACGTAATATGCTTGAATTTTCATCCGTAGAGCGGCTGTATTTATCATATCCTTCAGTAAATAAAGGGTCCTTCAAAATAGCATCCGCCCCCTTCTTCAATTTTTTACTTTCTTTTACATAGTCAATGAGCCAAGCTTGCGATTCAGAAATCAAGCGGAAATGTTTTGTCTTTTGTGCTGTTAATAATTTAATGAGGTCTGAGACTTCATCAAACACTGTATTCAAATCATCACGTATATTTTTTCCCGCAGACTCGGGATCCTTTGAATACTCATTTGACAAACGATAATCAATTAACAATTTCTGAACATATACCTGATAATCATTAGCCTGCTGAACGATAATCCCATTAAAGATATTTTTTAAAGGGACCCGCAATAAAATATAATATGGATTATTTTTTTGATTAAGGGCTTGCGTGAGCTCTTCCGTCGATAAACGAATATTAAATCGCGAAAGTATGCGATCTGCCGTTAAGAGACCATACGTTGAAATCCACTGCTTATATTCAGGCTCCGTCATCAAAAACCCCTTATGTCATCGCAATAATTTTATAGTGCCGGTCAAATGACTTGATGAACAGGTAAGCGCGCTATGTCTGAGTATTGCTAGTTTAGTGCGCTTAATCGGTCATCAAGTCATTTGACCGGCACTATAGTATGTCACATTCCGAACGGATATTGTACTGCGCCGAGGATGGATAGTGACAAGCTACACATGAAAAGTTACGCATCTGCTTTAATCGTAATACTTTCGATGATCACAGGTACCCTTGGCCTGTCTTGCGGATCAGTAAGCACCTGACTTATTTTATCAGCAACATCCTGTCCAGAAATCACTTGGCCAAAAACATTGTAACTGCCTTCTAAACTCGGTGTTGGCGCAACCGTAATAAAAAACTGGCTACCATTTGTGTTGGGTCCTGCATTAGCCATTGCAAGAACGCCTGGTTTACTAAAATCAGCAAGCGTATTTTCATTATCAAAGGTATAGCCAGGACCACCCGTGCCGTTTCCAAGAGGATCGCCCCCTTGAATCATAAAGCCAGGAATCACACGATGAAAAATTAAACCATTATAAAACGGACGCGCAACCATTTGTCCGGTTTTTGGATCCTTAAATTTTTTAGTCCCTGTAGCCAAGCCTATAAAATTAGCCACTGTGTTTGGTGCTTCTTTGTTAAACAACTTACAGGTTATCGTGCCCTCAGATGTTTGAATAATTGCGGTTTGTGCATGTGCTGACATGATGTTGATGGTTAAAAATAGGGTAACAAATAGGGTAATAATTTTTTTCATCTGATGATCTCCCGGGTTCACAATAAAAAATTGCAATTTTTGCTTTAATTAAACTGCGCTGATATGATCCAACGCGCAAAATAGCACATATTACTTAACATCAATTACTTTGCCTAGGAATGATTAAACCACTCATGAACCCTATACATCAAGAGGTCATTATCATCGGCGCTGGTGCGGCGGGACTTATGTGCGCCATTGAAGCCGCCAAACGTCATAAAAAAGTACTGATCATTGATAAAAGTAATAAACCCGGTAAAAAAATTCTTATGTCTGGCGGGGGCCGCTGTAACTTTACAAATATAGACACAAGCCCCCTACATTTTTCATCTCATAACCCCCATTTTTGCAAATCTGCCTTAAGCCGTTATACACCAAAAGACTTCATTGATATGGTAGAACGCCACCAGATCCCCTACTATGAAAAAACCTTAGGGCAACTTTTTTGTACCGAAAAATCAAGCAGAATTCTGGATATGCTATTAGCTGAGTGTGCTAAATATAAAGTAAAAATTATCCTAAACCACACCATTGAGACCATCACTCAAGACCATTCATTATTTTCCTTAAAAACAACGCAAGAACGATATACATGCGACTCACTGGTCATTGCAACTGGCGGCCTGTCTATTCCAACCCTTGGCGCTAGCCCTTTTGGGTATCAAATTGCATCTCAATTTGGTTTAAAAGTTTATCCCACACGTGCAGGTCTTGTTCCTCTTACCTTGCACACACAAGATAAAGAGCGCTATGAATCGCTTGCGGGAATTTCCATTGAAAGCAGCGTGCACTGTAACAAACAATCCTTCAAAGAAAATATACTCTTTACCCATCGCGGACTCAGTGGACCAGCCATCTTACAAATATCCTCTTATTGGCAGCCTGGGGAAACTATTCACTGCACTTTATTACCTGATGCAGACATCCCTGAACTTTTATCTAAGGCCCAAGAAAGCTCAGGAAGTATGCAATTAAAAACAATCCTCACGCAATGGATGGCAAAGCGTCTTGTAGAGATTTTGTTTGAAGACAATTTACTGAGTAAACCCATCAAGCAACTCAACTCAACTGATTTGGCTCTTATCGAAAAGACGCTGCACTCTTTTTCAATTAAACCCAATGGAACTGAAGGGTATCGAACGGCAGAAGTAACCTTAGGTGGGGTTGATTGTGATGAGCTTTGCTCAAAACGATTTGAATCAAAAAAAGTGCCTGGGCTTTTTTTCATTGGTGAAGTCATTGATGTGGCTGGCTGGTTAGGTGGATATAACTTTCAATGGGCTTGGTCTTCTGGTTGGGCAGCAGGACAAGTGGTGTAAAGAAGTCTTAAAGGAGAAGAAAAAATAAACGAGGAATTTCATGTCTGAAAAAGATGTATATGATGAATTAAAAATTATGCGGCTATTTTCATCGTCACGTGCAAGCCCAATCTATGAACCATGTTAATTAATGTATCCACACGAAATTCCTCAATTTTACCTTTGGCTAGGGCACTAACCCGTGGCTGAGTAACATGAAGTATCTTAGCGGTCTCAACTTGAGTTAATCCAGCTTTCTCGATATGATCATTAATTGCAATAATTAAGAACGAACGTAATTTCAAGTTTTCTGCTTTAACAGGATCGCTTTCTAAAGCATCCCATACACTATCAAAACTCTGTGATTCAATCATCGCTTCCGATCCTCCAATATTTTTTTAAATGCTTGCTTAGCAATTTCAATATCAGGCAAGCTGGTTTTTTGTGTCTTTTTCTGAAAAGCATGTAAGACGTAAACAGCTTCTGCAAATTTAGCCACATAAATCACTCGATAAATCCCATCTCGATCACGAAATCGAAATTCTTTCACACCACTTGCAATATCTTGCATCGGCTTCCAGTCTAATGGCTCTTTACCGCGCTGAACCCTATCCAATTGATGGCCTGCTTCTCTCTTTGCTTCATGAGAGAATTTTTTGATGTTATCAAGCGCGTTGCCGATAAAGGTAATTTTTTTTATCATAGTTAATATTATACAACTAAACAAATAATATTCAAGTAAAAGAATAAGTATCTACCCAGCAACTGTGTTAAAAGTCAATTAAACACAGGAGCCTTTAACACAGTTGCTGGGTACTTTTAATCATAATGGATTTTTAAATAGAATTTTTGACGATTTTTATAATACCCCGTAATTTGTTAGCCGTTTGCTCTATATTTTTATTTTTTGCGTCAGGACAAATCCAAGAGAAGCCATCATTTTTGTAGCGCGCAAACACATGCATATGATAGTGGTTCACTTCATTAAAGTACCCACATAATGATTATGTTGAATCAAAAAGCGATAACATAACAACGGTGTGTGGACATATAAATGATGAAAATAAGCCCGCGTTAATCCTAAAGCACAGGGAGGACATCCGCAATCTTTAGATAATGGCTCAAACGACATGGCCATGTCATCTGCTGTAATTGAAAAAATAGTGTGTTTATCATAAACAAGTCCATTGAGTGCATCTTTGGCTGGTTTATCAGTCTCCAAAGTGTCAACAGACAGATTAATCGCATCAGACAATAAAGCAAGCGCATCCGAACACAATGCGGGTGGCAAAATAACAGCGTCTGGCTTTAACGAATTAATAAGTAAGACCAGTGCCTTGTCAGTATAATGACTTATTCGACCATCATAGACCGAACGCACCACAAAAAATCCTGATTTATTTTTTAGTAAATCGGATGCATTTAAAACCAAGTATCCAGACCAACCCACATAGGTATGAATATTATCACAACGCGTAAGAACATCGATGCCTGGCTTCATTAATAAAGACGACAAATAAAAAACAGCCGACTTAACGCCAATAGCAGTCCAGTTTTCCATGGTCATGGCGGAACCTGATGCCGTCAAAACAGGCATCAGCGCTGAATGTGCATGCGATATCATACGATTCATATCCTTCTATAAAAGCAAACTTGTATCACCATAACTAAAAAATCGGTACCCGTGCGCTATGGCCATTTGGTACAAATTCATCGCCTCTTGATGTCCAATGAATGCCGAAACCAACATCAACAGCGTTGACTCAGGTAAATGAAAGTTAGTGATTAAGCCATCACACACTTTAAACTGATAGCCTGGATAAATAAAGATATCGGTATCCCCAGATTGTGGCTCGATAGCACCCAAACGTGCAGCACTCTCTAAGGTGCGCAATGCCGTTGTGCCTACAGCAATTACACGCCCACCCGCTTGTTTTGTTTGTTTTATCGCCTCACATAGTGCTGCACTAATAACAAAACGCTCCGAATGCATTTTATGCTCATAAATAGAATCGGTTCTGACTGGACGAAACGTTCCCGCCCCCACATGTAATGTAACATGTCCGATCAAAACACCGTTAGCCAACAACTGCGACAATATGGCTTCATCAAAATGAAGTCCCGCTGTAGGTGCTGCAACCGATCCTTTATGCTTGGCATAAACCGTTTGATAACGGCCTAAATCAAAGTCCTCATCAGGTCGACTAATATAAGGTGGCAAAGGCACATGACCAATGTCGTGCAATAAAGTATCAATATCGTGCTGCGTCTCACATACATAGAGATCATCTCGTTTTTCTGTCACCGTCAGCACATAATCTTTATCTAATTGAATGATGGTCCCTGGTTTTGGAGATTTACTTGCTTTGATATGTGCTAAAAAGGCATGCTCAGATGTGATGCGTTCAACCAGTAACTCGACGTGTCCTCCACTCGCTTTATGTCCATATAAACGTGCTGGAATCACTTGACTGTCATTCATGACCAATAGATCGCCTGAACGCAATAGATCAGGCAAGTGTTTAAATGCATGATGCGCTATTACCCCTGTTTTACGATCATAACTGAGCAATCTAGAGTCACTTCGCTCAGCCAAAGGATATTGTGCAATCAGGTCTTCGGGCAAGTCAAAATAAAAATCTTGTTTATTCATGATATCATTCGCTCTAAAAACTCATCTTCTGATAATACTTTTATGCCAAGCGCCTGCGCCTTGATCAATTTTGATCCGGCTTCATCACCTGCAACCACAAAATCCGTTTTTGCAGAAACACTCCCTGCAATTCGTGCGCCCACACCAAGCAACGCCGCTTTCGCTTCTTCACGTCCCATTTTTGACAACGTTCCTGTCAGTACAATGGTTTTATTGTAAAAAGCATGGCTTTGATCAACTTGAAGCGCAATGTCAATGGGCCATTCTACACCAAATGACATTAATTTATCTATAACGACCATATTATGAGCTTCGTGAAAAAAGAGAAGAATTGAATCAGCCGCAACCGGCCCAATATCTTTTAAGGCCATAAGCGCATCCAATGATGCCCCCTTAAGCGCTGCCAGATCAGGAAAAGCGCGTGCTAAAACACGTGCGCTGGTTTCACCGATATCACGGATCCCAAGGGCATATAAAAATCGGGCAAATGTTGTTTTTTTACTGTTTTCAATCGAGGCTACTAAGTTTTCTGCAGATTTTTTTCCCATCCGAGGTAAGGTTTCAAGCAATTGAGGGGTTAGATGATACAAATCAGCCACGTCACGAATTAAATTAAAATCAACAAGTTGATCAATTAATGATTCACCCAATCCATCAATTGCCATCGCTTTACGAGATGCAAAATGCCATACAGTCCGCTTGAGTTGTGCTTTACAAAAAAGGCCACCTGAACACCTTGCAATGGCTTCATCAGGAAGACGGATAATATCGGACCCACACTCAGGGCATGCGCTTGGAAACTGTATCTCTTGTGTGGCATTGCTGCGTTTTTCAAGTACAACTGAAACAACTTCGGGAATCACATCTCCTGCACGCCGAATCATCACAACATCACCGATTCGAATGTCTTTTCGCCTGATTTCATCTAGATTATGCAGCGTTGCATTACTCACAGTAACACCGCCAACGGATACCGGTTTAAGCCTTGCAACCGGGGTAATGGCACCCGTTCGCCCCACTTGAAAATCAACGGATAATAGTTCAGTCATTTCTTCACGTGCTGGAAATTTATGAGCACAAGCAAAACGAGGGGCTCGCGAAATAAACCCTAATGTTTGTTGCAGGGCTATGCTATTCACTTTGTAAACAACACCATCCACTTCAAACGGTAACGCATCACGTATTGACTGCATCCAGTCATAATAGGATAAACAGCCATCAAATCCTTGCTCTAATCGCGTTTCTCGCGCAACAGGAAATCCCATCGACCGAAGTAACGCCAGCTGTTCAACATGAGTATCTGGCAAAACGACGCCTTCGCACGCCCCAATCCCATAGCAATAGATAGCAAGCGGTCGCGCTCTGGTTATCTCTGGATTTAACTGTCGCAAACTTCCGGCCGCCGCATTGCGCGGATTTGCAAATATTTTTCCACCCGTACGTTCCCCTGCTTTATTTAACGCATCGAACCCTGCTTTAGGCATATAGACTTCGCCGCGTACTTCTATGAGCTTAGGGGGATCATCACACATTAATTTAAGTGGTACTGAGGCAATGGTTTTAATATTATTGGTAACCAACTCGCCCACGGCACCATCACCACGAGTGGCTGCACTGACTAAAAGGCCTGATTCATACGTTAAATTAATCGCTAGCCCATCCAACTTGGGCTCACATGCAAATAACAAGGTATTGGGATCACATGCCAAATTATCGCTCACGCGCTTCATAAAGGCAGTTAATTCATCAGAAGAAAAAACATTAGATAAGGAAAGCATGGGTACCCGATGAGCACTCGGCTTAAGAGAGCTCGCGGGTGCAATCCCTACACGTTGCGTTGGTGAATCAGCGGTGATCAAGTCAGGATATTGTGTTTCTAAATCAATAAGCGCCTTAAAACACCGGTCATACTCCGCATCGGGAACCAACGGCGCATCTTCAACATAATAATGATAATCATACGTTCGAATACGGGTACGCAGGGCATTTAACTCATCAACGATCTGAGACATGATAAGCTCCACTCATCTCATGCACAGCATCAACCATTACCTTTACATGATCGGGTGGCACGTCAGGCGTTACACCATGACCTAAATTAAAAATATGACCGGAACCCGTGCCATATGAAGCTAAGGTTTCTGCAACATGCTTACGAATACATTCAGGCGACGTTAATAAAAGCGTCGGATCTAGATTTCCCTGTAAGGCAACCTTCGACCCGACCAATTGACGTGCACGACCCAAGTCACACGTTAAATCTAGGCTTAAAGCATCACAGCCTGTATTGGCAAGCACCTCCAACCATTGTCCACCTCCCTTGGTAAACAAAATGACAGGGATACCCGGATGAAGTACTTTGATCGCATGAACAATCCGCTCGAGATAATCACAAGAAAAGGCTTGAAACCCCGGGGTAGACAAAATGCCTCCCCACGTATCAAAGACCATCAGTGCATTCACCCCAGCTTTCACTTGTGCATCCAAATAAGCAATCACCGTTTCAGTTAATTTGATTAAGAGCTGATGCATGGCCTCAGGGGCTTCGTACATCAATTTCATAATATGATTAAATACACGCGTGCTTCCGCCTTCAACCATATAACAAGCGAGGGTCCAAGGGCTCCCTGAAAAACCAATCAACGGCAAATCTTTTGGCATTTCACGCCGAATGAGTCGCGCTGCCGCCATAACATAACCTAAATCATGCTCAACATGAGGCACTAAAAGCGACTCAATCATTGCTGGTGTACGCACAGGACGATCAAAACAAGGCCCCTCTCCCTCAACAAAAGACAATCCAAGGCCCATTGCATCCGGAATAGTTAAAATATCTGAAAACAAAATAGCCGCGTCTAAATCAAATCGACGCAATGGCTGCAGGGTAACCTCGCAGGCAAGTTCGGGTGTTTTGCAAAGCGATAGAAAATCGCCCGCGCTTTTTCTCACCTCACGATACTCCGGTAAATAACGTCCTGCTTGACGCATAAGCCAAACTGGGGTTCGAGGCACTGGCAGTTTAGACAAGCTTCGAATAAAAAGAGAGTTGCTAACATCAATCATCAAAGATCACTTTTGATATAAAAATTAGGTGGGATATTTTAACATGATGTAACCTGGTATAATAGACAACACGATAAGACACTTCCGTCACTCTAAAAATAATAATAATCCTATGGACAAACTGACCATCACAGAACTTCGTACCAAAACAAAAATTGGCGTTTATGCCTGGGAACAAAAAATAGACCAAACCCTTCTCATTGATCTTGAAATTCCACTGGATTTATCCCAACTCAATGGCAAACTTGAAAATACATTAGATTATGCAAAACTATGTGACGCCATCACCCGATTTGTGGAATCGAATCAATTTGAACTCATTGAAACTGTCGCGGAAAACATTGCATCATTGGTTAAAAAAGATTTTTTAGTACAGCAAGTAACCGTGCGTGTCAGCAAACCCAATGCCATTCCTCACGCTCGGAATGTAACCATAACCCTTGTGCGTTAAAAAGATGAATTCCACACCGCTCACCTTACTGAAAAGCTACTATGGATTCGATTCTTTTCGCCCTCCTCAAGAAGCTATTGTTGATGATGTTATCCAAGGAAATGATGTTTTAGTGCTTATGCCAACTGGCGGAGGAAAATCACTGTGTTATCAAATTCCTGCGCTCATTCGACCTGGGGTTGCTATCATTGTTTCACCTTTAATTGCACTCATGGAAGATCAAGTGGCCGCCCTAAAATCGATGGGGATCAAGGCCGAATTCTATAATTCAACACTAACCGGACAAGCCTCACGCGATGTACTCAAGGCACTTCATAACCAAACCATTGATCTTCTCTATATTGCGCCAGAACGTCTTTTAAGTGAGGGCTTTCTTGACCGACTCAGCACGTGCACAATCAGTCTTTTTGCAATTGATGAAGCCCATTGCATTTCTCAATGGGGACATGATTTTCGTAAGGAGTATGCGGAACTCGGCCAACTCAAAACACATTTTCCAAACATTCCTCTCATTGCGCTCACAGCAACGGCAGATGGACAAACACAAAAAGACATCATTCGACGACTGAACTATACGCCAAAACAATATGTTGCGTCCTTTAATCGTCCTAATATTCATTACACAGTTACACCTAAACTGAATGCATTCAAACAGCTTTGCCACTTTTTAGATAAAAAACCAGAGCAAGCCGGTATTATTTATTGCGGCACACGCGCCCAGGTTGAAAAATTAACACTAAAACTTAAAGACATGGGCTATCGTGCCTGTGCTTACCATGCAGGCCTTTCATTTCAAGAACGACGAGATGGACAAACAGCGTTCCGTCATGATCACATCGATATTGTTGTTGCCACTGTTGCTTTTGGCATGGGAATTGATAAACCTAACGTGCGCTATGTTGTTCACTATGATCTCCCCAAAAATATTGAAAGCTATTATCAAGAAACAGGACGTGCAGGACGCGATGGATTACCCGCAGAAGCACTCTTACTTTATGATCCAGGTGATAGTATACGATTACGCTCTTTTGTTGCCGCAGGTACGTCCGAAACACAACAACGAATAGAACATAACAAACTCAATCATATGTTAGCCTTTGCAGAGGCAACACTTTGTCGACGTCAGATTCTCTTACGCTATTTTGATGAAGATCATGAAAAACCCTGCGGATATTGTGATATATGCGACAATCCCCCTGAAACAGTCGATGTAACAATCGATGCTCAAAAATTTCTTTCTTGTATTTACCGATTAAAAGAACGTTACGGATTAACACATGTTATCGATGTACTCAGAGGCAGCTTGTCTGAAAAAATTAAACAGGCAGGGCATGATAACGTCAGTACATTTGGAATAGGAATAGATAAATCAACGGCCTATTGGAAGCATTTGGCATGGCAGCTCATCCATAAAAACTATTGCAAACAAGACCTCGACCAATTCAATATTTTACGGTTAACAAAAGACGCAATCTCTGTTTTACGAAAAGAAACCTGTGTTATCATGAGCCTGCCCAAATTATCATTAAAACCAGAGGAACGTAAAACCAAACGCGAGACCCCAAAACACGCATCGACAAACCAATCACCCCTGGTTGAAGCGCTCAGAAAACTGCGCAGAAAACTTGCTGATGAAGAAAACAAACCTCCTTTTATGATTTTTAGTGATATGACACTCCATGAAATGATACGAATCAATCCAAAAACATTAAACGACTTATTAAACGTTTCAGGTATAGGACAACATAAAGTGTCACATTATGGCAAAAGCATTTTAGAAACAATCGAACTTAACAGGACTAAGCAACACCATGAACTTGCGTGAACAGTTTACAAATAACAGTTGGTGGGGAAAATTAATTGGTGCATTCCTTGGCTTTTTGATGGCGGGGCCTGTTGGGGCAATGTTTGGAATTTTTATTGGCAATTTTTTCGACCGCGGCCTTGCCGAACATTTTTCTACGCCTTATTGGGATTATCAGAACGAACGTGACCCGACTACGCGTGCAATTTTTATCAATGCGACCTATTCGTTACTGGGGTACATTACTAAATCTGACGGTCGTGTCTCAGAACTTGAAATAAGCGCTGTCAAAACGCTCATGAACGACATGAAATTAAAAAAAACAGAACGTGAAACCGCAAAGGAATGCTTCAACACGGGGAAAAATGCACAATTCAACCCGCGCACAACGCTTGAAATGATCAGTCAGATCATACAAAAAAAACCAAATCTTAAAAGATTACTCATCAATATACTGTATCAAATTGCTAACGTTGATGGTTTAACTTCAGAAAAAATTACGGCCTTTAATATTATTCTTCAGTACTTCAATATGGCCCCTCTTCACAACCAATATGAGCGACATTATCAATATAGTTATACGTCCTCTAATTCACAAAACTCACAACAAAATTACAGATACCCTGGCACACTTGATGCAGCATATGATATCCTTCGCGTTTCGTCTGAAGCAACGCAAACGGATGTAAAACGAGCCTATCGTCGCTTAATCAGCAAAAATCATCCGGATAAAATGATTGCAAAAGGACTTTCTGAACAAACAATTAAAATGGCCAACGAAAAAACACAACAAATTCGTAAAGCCTATGAGCAAATTTGTGCGAGCAAAGGTTGGTAAACTAAGGATAAGAAGTCTATGAATGCAACAGTGATGACAACAACAAAACGATTAAAATCAATTATTCGCGGCTCAATTGGTAACCTGATAGAATGGTATGACTGGTACGTCTATGCCGCATTCTCTATCTATTTTGCAAAATCATTTTTCCCCGCAGGCGATCTAACCGCTCAACTCTTAAATACTTCTGCAATTTTTGCTGTTGGTTTTTTTATGCGTCCGATAGGCGGCTGGTTAATCGGTAGTTATGCTGATCGACACGGCAGAAAAAAAGCCTTAATTGGATCCGTTTTACTCATGTGCTTGGGCTCTTTGATTATAGCGCTTACACCAAGCTATGACTCAATTGGTATTGCAGCACCCATTTCATTAACGTTAGCACGTCTACTTCAAGGCCTCTCTGTTGGTGGCGAATATGCTTCATCAGCGACCTATTTAAGTGAAATGGCAACAGCTGGAAAACGTGGATTTTTTTCCAGTTTTCAATATGTCACGTTAATCGCAGGGCAACTGCTTGCATTGCTGGTGCTCATTGTTTTGCAACAATTTGTTTTAACAACTGTTGAACTCGAAACTTGGGGCTGGCGGATACCTTTTATACTGGGTGCATTACTCTCTCTGGTTGCCCTTTATCTTCGATTAGGCATGGAGGAATCGGCCTCATTTACACAACATGAGCACGATCCCAAAAAAGAAAGCTTAATGCGTACACTGTTTCGTTACCCCAAAGAAATTGCCATTGTCGTTGGTTTAACCATGGGTGGAACGCTTGCATTTTACACTTACAGTACCTATATGCAAAAATACTTAATTAACAGCGCTGGCATGACGAAGAATACGGCAACACTCGTTTCTGCGGCAACACTCTTTGTGTTCATGCTCATGCAACCTTTTGTCGGATCGCTATCAGATAAAATTGGTCGACGACCCATTCTTATTGCTTTCGGCGTTCTTGGTGCGCTTTGTACCGTTCCTATTTTAACCGCGTTAAATCATGTTCAAACCTTTTGGGGCGCTTTCACACTCATCATGATAGCGCTGACCATTGTAAGTGGTTACACATCTATTAATGCTGTGGTAAAAGCTGAATTATTCCCTGTTCAAATACGAACCTTAGGCGTTGGCCTACCCTACGCAACCACCGTGTCTCTCTTTGGTGGCACTGCGGAATACGTTGCGCTATGGTTTAAAAACATCGGGATGGAAAGTGGATTTTATTGGTATGTTAGCGCGTGCATCGGCTGCTCACTGTTAGTTTATGTGTTCATGCGAGATACCAAAAAATGCTCAACACTCGATAAAGACGACTAATTTCTTCTGTGACTCATGGATGGCCCGGTAATTCAGACGGTATAATCGATTGGATATTATCTTCCGGGCGAAACGTTGGACGAAAAAGATGGGGCAATCTGGCCGTACTCTTTTGATAGAATTGCTCTGACGTTAAGGCGGATAACTCACGTTCCACATTCATGAGTTCTGTTGTTTTTCTATATAAAAGGTCAAAAGTAAATCCTATATAATTTAATCTCGTTTCGCCACAATTATTTAGAGCCTCAAGTAACGGTAATTTTCAGGATAGTTGTCGCTTGAAGCAGAGCAGATTTGCCCTACATGAAGCATGATATCTCAACAAAAAAATAATGCAATATTTTTCTAAATATCCTTCACGCAACTTTGCGATTAGTCCGTTTGGTGTTTAATAATA
>CANNJI010000070.1 GCA_947504875.1 Legionellaceae bacterium | reverse complement strand
TTAATTTTAGATTAGTTTATCGAATTGTTCTTTATTTGGGCTTTTCTAAAATCTTTCAGGTGAAATGAGATTTAGGGTTTAGTATTAGCCTGCGCCATTTATTAGCGGGTTATTATCCCTGTCTACACTTGATGAGTACAAATCACAATAAGCAGTAGAGCGTGGTTTTCGATTCCTAAAAAGCCCTGATTTTCTAACCTCCTCATTATTTTTAAAGAAACCCGAACGAATCGAAGCATTGTTAATGATTATGACCTGTAGTCTTATGGTTTATGCCGGGATTGAACATCTGATTAGACAGCGCCTTGCTGAAACAAATGCATTTTTTCCAGACATGAAGAAAAAACCAACACAGCGACCTACAGCAAGATGGGTATTTTTTTGTTTTCAAGGAATCAGCGTATTGATCATTGATAAAACCACAGCAGTGGTTACAAATATTATTGATAGGCAAAAAATAATACTTAACTGCCTAGGAAAACCATACTGGGAACTTTATTCATGAGTTTACTGCGGGATATGGGATAAATCCATGGTCCAATAGAAAGCAAGGCAACATGGACGTGGCCCGCATAATTTATACCTGCTTGGCGAAACCCATCTAAAATGATACCCGATTTCATATAAAATAAAGTCCAGTCATCCCAATAAATTGATTGAGAAATAAATAAAAGACCACCATGAGCTATGATATAAAAAACGACCAGTTAAAAAAATTTATTTTGTGATATTGATAAAACTTTATTCATTATTAACATCCTTATTTTTCAACAACAACCATAAATATTCGTTAGCGTTTCACAAAATCGAGTTTTACACCTATATAAAATTGTTGTAATATGCTACTTGAGTGCGCCTCTTTGTTCAGGCTGGTCAGGGCTAAAATAGTATTCCTTGCTGTACTACCGCACCTCTAAATAATAAATTCATTTTTTGTGAGACACACATGGCCTATTTAATGAATCGAATCAACGTGTTGCGATTGAACTCTGGCGCCACCATTTTTTTACTTTACTCTTATTTTTCAACCGTTTGCTCTAGCTTATTAGATATTCTTCCTTCTTTTTTTAGAAATCTAATATTTAAGACTTTTCTCGCTAAATTTGGACGAAATACCTTGATTGACTATAAAGTCTATTTAAGATATTTCAAGAATATTGAGATCGGAAATAATGTTGCAATTAATCGTGGATGTGAATTCTATACATCCTTTCACTTAAATAAAAAAATTATTATAGGAGATAATGTCGTCATTTCACCAAATGTTAAGTTTTATGGCGCCGCACAGGATTATAGCCACCTTACAATGACTGATACTGCGGATAATATTGTTATTGAAGACAATTGTTGGATATGTGCCAATGCCATTATTCTTCAAGGGGTAACTATAGGCAGCTGCAGTGTTATTGGTGCGGGAAGTGTTGTAACCAAAGATATCCCACCTGGTTCTATAGCGGTAGGAAATCCCGCGCGCGTCATAAAAAAAAGGATTTACAATGCAACTTAGTTGGATTATTTTTCTGTGTAGTTTGTATGCAGTGTTTAATGTTTCAGCGGCATCAATCATTAAATATAAATTATTAACTAATAAAATTACAACTCCGCAGGATTTTGCGCAGTTCCTGGTAGACCCTAGAATTCTTTTTGCAATTGTTCTTATAATAGGATCGATGTACTTTTCCATGAAGGCTCTATCGCTCTCCGCTTTTTCCTTTGTAATACCCATTTCAACGGCAGTTAATTTTGTCTTGACCGTATTAATCGGCGTTCTCTTTTTTAAAGATAATTTAACGCTCATGAGCTATGTTAGTTTAGTCTTTATCCTTCTAGGAATAGTATTATTGACTCAATCTTATGGAAAATAAAAATGAAACTTAGTATGCCGCGTGGAATTATATATCATAGTATTAGACAAGATCTAAAAATGCTTATTAAAGCAATGTTTAAACCCCTTAATAATGTTAAAATTATTGGGCAATTTGAGGATGGATTTGCCAGTTATCTTGATTGTAGGCATTGCATAGCATTTCCCTACGCCAGAATCGCAATCTATTACTCGTTAAAACTACAGAATTTTCCAGCCAACAGTGAATTGATTATGCCTCCAATCACTATCAAAGCAATTTTGGATGTCGTTTTGGACCTCGGATTAAAACCCATATTTATTGATATTGATCCTGAAACTTTATGTTTTGATCTTGCTCAATTGAAAGCCAGTGTGACCCCTAATACTAAAGCAATTTTAATTACGTATTTATATGGCATGGTGCCTAATGTTGAATCGTTAGTCTCTCTATCTAAACAAAATAATCTATTTATTCTGGAAGATTTTTCGCAGTGTCTAAATGGCGAGTACAAGGGGAAAAAAGTAGGCGGCTTTGGTGATGTTGGAATTTTTAGTTCATCATCCATTAAAACATTAGATACTTATGGCGGAGGATTATTGGTTACTAACAATGATGTTTTGAGCCAAAAACTGCGAGAACACCAAAATAGTTTAGCCCCTGCGTCACGTAGGGACCTTATTAAGAAAATTTATACTAATATCGTTCGCAATGTTGCAACTTCACGCTTAATTTTCCATGTGTTCGTTTTTCCTCTTTTAAGGATAATACAATATTTTACCCCTGACACGTGGATTAAAAATACCGGCGATCGTAATAAAAACCCTATCAATAAATTACCTGAATCTTGGTTTTGTCAATACACCTCTGTGCAAGCCACCTTAGGACTCGAACTACTACCCGCAATAAATGCTAGCGATGCAATTCGCATAAAAAATTCAAACTATATTAGAGCAAACACATCAATTCAATTTCCAAAAGGTACCGCACATACTAAAAATGTATTTTGGCAAACCATAGCGTATTTTTCTGAGCCCAGAGGGGTATTGAATTTTTTAAGTAAAAAAAAAATTGATAGCGCCACTACAAGTTTAGAAAAAATATCTACGCTGTCAAGATATCCAATTCAAGGCTATACCCCCAACGCGGATAAAATTTATTCTTGTGCGATTTTTATTCCTTCTTACCCCAGTTTAAAACCTAAAGAAATTACATATATTGTGAATACACTCAACACTGTACCAGTATCAATGACTAATGAGCAACTATCATGGGTCGGATAGCTATTATTGGTTCAGGATTAGCAGCTATTTCTGCGGCAAGTGTGTTAATCCAAAAAGGGATAAAGCCAGTCATTCTTGATTATGGTGAAAATTTACCACTCGAAACACAGAAAATAGTTAATAAAATGGCATCTGTCGACCCTCAACACTGGTCCGCAGAAGAGTTAGCATTAATAAGCGACAATAACACTGTAAAGAATAAAGGGGCACTTAAAAAACTATCTTTTGGATCAGATTTTTTCTATGGCGATAGTCAAAAAGTTTTTCTATCAGAGCGTTTAAGTAATCCTCCTTTTAGTTTGGCTTACGGTGGCTTTGCTAGTGGATGGGGAGGAGCCGTTTTGCCCGCAGATGATGAGGATTTAAACGAGTGGCCTATTAACTCGAATAACTTAGCAAAACATTATGTTGATATTCTTAGTTCAGTGCATTTTTCTGCAAAAGATGATGATTTAACTTCTCATTTCCCATTACATGTAAAACCTTCGCATGCATTAAAATTAACTGCGGGTAATGAGGCATTGCTGTCTGCATTTAGAAAACACTCAAAAAAATTCAAGACCATGTCCATGCTGGTTGGGCAAGCAAGGCTATTAACCAATGCATTGGACACAGGCTGTCAATATTGCGGTTACTGCATGAGTGGTTGTGTGTATGATAGCATTTATAAACCAACTAAAGAGTTAGAGCGACTTATTAACGCGGGTCATATTGATTATGAACCTGGTGTTTTTGTTCATTATTTGACAGAAATACGGGACGGCGTTAATGTTCATTTTACTGATAAAAATCAGAAATCCACCACACTGACTTTCGACCGAGTGTTTCTTGCCGCAGGAGCGATTAACAGTCCTAAAATTATTTTACAATCAAAAAGAATTTATAATAAACCAATACAATTGTTATCAACCAATGCTTTTATTGCGCCCTTATTAAGTGTCAAAAAAAATACACTTGAATGGCCTCATATGAATACTCAGCCAGGAATTTTTTTAGAATATAAAGTGCCAGAACTTTCTAATCATTGGATACACACACAACTCTCAACACCAAATGAGTTGGTTTTAAAAAAGTTGGGGCTCTTGGATAAAAAAAATATATTACTCCCATTTAGGAAAAAAATGGCACAACATTTATATGTGGCTGTTTGTAATATGCACTCCAATCATGCAGTTAAACAAACAATATCGCTAGCACAAAACAATCTACTCATATCAGGATCCGAAAATCAGGAACAAGCGATACATGCTGTCAACAGAGCTAAACGCAAGTTATTTACTATCACAAAAAAAATTGGATGTTACGTCTTAATGCCTTTTGTTCAGCGTTATGGTTCATATCATTTAGGGGGCTCCCTGCCTATGAAACATAATCCGATGGCAGAAACGGATACAAACCATCTAGGCATGCCGAAGGACTGGTCTCGCGTGCACGTAATTGATAGTAGCGTATTTACGGGTTTACCAGGTACAACAATAGGATTACTTGCAATGGCCAATTCAAGAAGAATAACTCATGAAACACTAGAGACCTTTAAAAACACATAGCCCCTAGATACAAATTAAAAAAAATGCTTTAATAAATAAACAATTATCTTAATAATTTTAGAGGGATAAATGGATATAAGAGAATTTCATAGCGCGCTAGATTCCGAGCGCTTTGGTTACAATGTTGCAAAAATTAACACGTTTGATTATCCAGTTGTGGACCTACTAAATGTCTTGAAACTAAGTAATTATAAACTTGTTCTATCTAAGGTCAATGCAAACAATATTTCTCTCATCAACCGATTAGAGGAACATGGCTTTTTGCTTAAAGACATTCAGTTAACTTATAAATATGAACTAATTGAAACCCTATCGCTTTCTTTAACCGAAGATCTTACAATAAGAGATGCTCGGTTAGCAGATAAAGAAGAACTACATTATATAGCGATTAATTCTTTTGAGTCCTACGGGCATTATTTTGCAGATGAGAAGCTTAATAGTACTCAGTCTAAGGAAATCTATGGTGATTGGATTATTCGCTCATATGACAAGAACGTTGCAGATAATATTATTGTCGCTGAAATTAATGGTGAAATTGCTGGATTTTTATCGCATAAAATCCATCATGATCGTATCCGTTATGCCGTTGGCGGGATTGGTGCTGTAGCCTCTAAGTATAGAAATAGAGATATTTTTAGAGCAATTACTATTTCAGGAATTAATTGGGCAATTGAAAACCAGTGTCAGTGGGTCGAGCATAATGTTTTAGTTACAAACTCCCCGGTCATGAGATCTTTTGGGAAGCTAGGTTTTAAGCCAGCAAACTCATTTATAACATTTCATAAGTGGCTCTAAGGATATAAATAATGGTTGTACCTCATATTTCTGTGATTATACCAGTTTATAAAGCTGTAAATAGCCTTCTCGAATTGATTGACCGCTTAACCAGGGCACTTCAACAAATAACACCTGAATATGAAATTATTTTGGTCGAGGATGGAAGCCCTGATCAAACTTGGGAGAAAGTGCTCGAAGTCCATAGTAAATATCCTCGTATAAAGGCACTTAAACTAAGTCGCAATTTTGGGCAACATAGTGCACTGACAGCAGCAGCAGATCATGCTCAGGGGGAATGGGTGGTTATTATGGATTGTGACTTACAAGATCAGCCTGAGGAAATCCAAAAGCTCTATTCTAAAGCCATGGAAAACTATGACTCTGTTTTTGCAGCAAGGATTAATCGACAGGATTCAGCATTTAAACGATTTTGTTCTCGTAACTTTTACATGCTTTTAACTTATTTCTCTGGCGAAAAAATAGATCCTGCAACGTGTAACTTTGGTATTTATAGTCGTCGCGTTATGAATGAAATAAAAAAAATGAATGAACAGCTGCGCTGGTATCCAGGTATGATTCGTTGGTTGGGATTTCCTACAGCGACTGTTGGGGTTGCTCATGCAGCTAGAAGTTATGGAAAAAGTTCATATTCCTTTAGAAAATTACTTCATTTCGCAATAGATGTTGTTTGTATCTCTTCGGATAAACCATTGCGGTTGAGTATTAAGGGTGGATTATTTATCTCTTTTCTTTCAATTCTGGTTGGAGTTTTTATTGCGGCCAGATCAATTTTAGGTTCCTCCACGCCTCCTTTGGGTTGGGCAAGTTTGTTTATTTCTATTTGGTTTCTTTCAGGTCTTCTTTTTTTCAACCTTGGTGTTGTTGGACTTTATATTGCACGAATTTTTAACGAAGTAAGAGCAAGGCCTATATATGTTGTGGCTGAGGTGATTGAATTTAACAACGAGATAAAATGATAAGCGTAGAGAAAAACTAGTAACTTTACAGCAGCTGATCTCGCAGATTTTGAATCTTACTCCACACTTTATAACTTAAATGCGACAGAGACCCCGCAAACAACATTTTTGTTTCACTAATTTCTTCACAACGATATTGAAGTGATTTAAACGAGCAGCAATGCTCAATGTGTTTTATCTTTAAGCAGTAATTCTATGGAGTGTGGCAGTTAAACAATCAATAATATTGCCTTGAGTCGTTTGTGTTAACCCAATCCACAATGGCAAACGAATTAATCGTTCCGACTGCCGATTCGTTACATCTATTGTTCCAGAAACTCGCCCATAATGCTTCCCAGCAGGAGATGAGTGTAAAGGAACGTAATGAAACATAGAAAAAATTTGATTCGCTTTTAATTGATTAAGTACTGCTTGGCGATTAATTTCTGGTGAAAGCAGCACATAATACATGTGGGCATTGTGTTGGCAGTTCTTCGGAATGATTGGGCGAGATAGCAAACCATCGGTTTCAAGTGATTCAAATAAGTCATGATACGTATTCCAAATGGTTAAGCGCTGCTGTGTAATTCGTTCTGATTCTTCCAATTGGGCATACAGAAAAGCGGCAACCAATTCTCCTGGAAGAAAAGACGACCCAACATCTTGCCACGTATATTTATCCACTTCACCCCGAAAAAACTGTGTGCGGTTTGTTCCTTTTTCTCGAATAATTTCAGCACGCTTTATAAATTCAGGCGAATTCACTAATAAAGCGCCACCTTCACCTGATATAACATTTTTAGTCTCATGAAAACTATATGCGCCTAAGTGCCCAATACTCCCTAAAGCCCTGCCTTTATAACTCGCCATAACCCCTTGTGCAGCATCTTCAACAACCATAAGCCCATGACGTTCAGCAATGGCCATGATGGTATCCATTTCGCAAGCAACGCCTGCATAATGCACAGGAACAATGGCTTTGGTTTTTGATGTAATTGCGGCTTCTATTAGGTTTTCATCCAAATTTAGCGTGTCTGCTCTAATATCTACAAACACAGGGATACCACCGCGCAATACAAATGCATTTGCGGTAGAAACAAACGTGTAAGAAGGCATGATGATTTCATCACCCGGCTTAATATCAAGTAACAAAGCACACATTTCTAATGCCGCAGTGCACGAATGGGTTAATAACGCTTTTGAACACCCAGCTTGTTCTTCAATCCAACGATTACAGCGTTTGGTAAAATCACCATCACCTGCTAAAACGCCCGCCTGCTTGGCTTGGATGATATAATCTAACTCTTTGCCTGTCATAAAAGGCACATTAAAGCGAATTTTTTCCATGCTCATATGAACCCTCGATTATTTTCAACCAATAACGACATTAAATAATGCCCATAGGAATTTTTACCCATGGTGTGAGCAAGCGCCATGATTTGGTCATCCGATAACCATTTATTTCGGTAAGCGATTTCCTCTAAACAGGCTATTTTAAACCCTTGACGATGCTCGATGGTTTGTACAAATTGGCTAGCCTCAGCAAGACTATCAAATGTTCCCGTATCTAACCATGCAAAGCCACGACCTAGTAGTTCAACGTGTAATGCATTGTTTTCAAGGTATAGCTGATTGATAGCAGTAATTTCCAATTCACCACGCGCAGAAGGTTTAATTTGTTTTGCAAATTCAACAACGCGATTATCATAAAAATATAATCCAGTGACAGCGAAATTAGATTTAGGAACCTTAGGTTTTTCCTCAATTGAGAGTGCGCGTAGGTGTTCATCAAATTCTACAACACCAAAACGTTCAGGGTCTTTGACTTGATATCCAAAAACGATAGCGCCATCAACGTGTTGTGCGGCATGTTCTAATTTAGGGGAGAATCCTTGGCCATAAAAAATATTGTCTCCTAAAATGAGGCAAACGGAATCTTCGCCAATAAAATCTGCGCCTAAAATAAATGCTTGGGCAATGCCTTCTGGTTTAGGCTGAACAACATAAGATAAGTTAATTCCAAAATCGCTGCCATCTCCCAATAAGCGCTGATAGGATGCAAGATCATCTGGTGTTGTAATGATTAATATATCCCGAATGCCTGCAAGCATGAGTACAGAGAGTGGGTAATAAATCATGGGTTTATCATAAATAGGAATTAATTGTTTCGAAATCCCGCGTGTTATAGGGTATAAACGTGATCCAGAACCACCTGCTAAAAGTATGCCTTTCATATTAAGTCATCCTACTTAGGGCATTGTCTCTAACCACATTGACGCGGTAAAAAATCGCCATAGCCCATTAATATCTCCACTGCTCGAAGGAGTAGTGTATTTACATTGTTTTAAAATGTTAAATGATCGATCAAAATGCTCGCGCATACCGGGTGAGATTTGCTCATAAAGCGTATTGTTTTTTGTTAGGTAGCGCTCGAAATAACTTAGATTTTCATCTGCAAGAAACCACTGGTGGGCTGGTGTTGTAAATCCCATTTTGTCTTTACGGTTGAGTACATCAAGCGGTAAAACATCTTTTGCTACTTGGTTTAATAGCCATTTGGTTGTGCTGCCTCGAATTTTATAATGATGAGATAAAGAAAAAGCAAACTCAACAATACGATAGTCGAGAAAGGGTAGGCGAGATTCAATGGAAAACCGCATGGAGTTTCTGTCCTCATAATGGAGTAGGTTAGACAGGTTCGTAAAAACATGTTCAAGCAGCATCGTATTTAAATCGTCCTGTTCGAAGGCTTGCATGTAGTGTAATTGTGTTTCAGAACGGTTTGCAGAGTAAAAAGAAACAGGCGATTTTGTTTGTCGAATCGCCGTTAAGTCAGAAAGCAGGCTTCTTTTTGCGCCCGTTCTTTTTTTTATCTTTGACGATGCTGAAAGGTAACTGCGAAGCGTTGAGAAGGATTTTTTTTGTCTAAAATTTCGCGCGTGTGAGCATAGGCTGGTGTTAAAATAGCCATGATATCCACCGAGTAATTCGTCTGCACCTTGTCCATCGAGCAGTACTTTGACGTCTTTGCTCGCAAGCTCCATAACGGCACGTTGTGATAAAATTGAAGGCCCGCCTGTTGGTCCATCTTGTTCATGAATCGAGGTATGAACAAGATGAATAAAATCATCATGCGTTGGCTCTGTGTACTTGGGTATTGTGTTGAATTTATTCACAGAGGACTGAATATAGGCTGATTCATCAAATTGAGGCGTATTGGGATAAATGCATGAAAACGTATGAATGGGTTTATCAAAAAGTTGAGAAGATAAGCCAACGATTGTTCCGCTGTCGAGCCCTCCGCTTAAACAAGCGCCAACGGGTACATCGCTTCTAAAACGTAATTTAATGGAGTCGGTGAGCAGATATTTAAAGTGCTCAACAATGTCCTTGTCATTTGTATATGTGGTATTCGCTTGTGGCGTCCAGGCCCAATATCGTTTTTGTATGGGTTGCTCACCATGCGCGATAATAAAATAATGGCCGGGTAATAAATTTGTAATATGCTTGTAAAATGTTTCTTTGTAGCAAGCAAAAAAATCTTTTTCAATAAAGTTTAAAAGAAAGGATGTGTTGGGTTGATTAAAATAGGGAAAGTGCGCTGTAATTGCTTTTGCTTCACTTGCAAAAACAAGCGCGCCCTCCGGTGTTATGCCATAACAAAAGGGTTTAATGCCAAGCCTGTCTCGCGCACAAAATAGATTTTTTTGTCGTTGGTCATATAATGCAAAAGCCCACATGCCATTGAATTTGTTTAAGCAATCAATACCCCATTGCGCGTAAGCTTTGAGAATAACTTCGGTATCACTTTTGGTCTCAAATGTATGACCCAACTGAATTAAGTCTTGTTTTAATTCTAAATAATTATATATCTCGCCATTAAAAACTATCACATTTCCTGTTGTTTTATCAATCATGGGTTGATCGGCTGCAGCGTCTAAATCAATAATGCTTAAACGCGCATGCGCTAATCCCACGCCTGCAGCGTGCCATGTTTTTTGAATGTCTGGGCCTCGATGAGCAATGGTTTTAATCATGGCCAATAATTCGTTATCTGAGCATGACTGTTGTTTTTCTTTATTTAATATTCCAGCAATTCCGCACATGTATGAATAGGTCCCTTGGGTAAGCAATCGTTAGTTTTAAAATATAAATTGTTTAATTGTTTTTTTTAATGAGAGCGGGGTATAGCGTCTGCTTAGTTTGATGAAGTGAGATAATAGGTTAGACAATAGTTCAACTCTAAGTGTGTAGGGCGTTGCGTTGGTTTGTGCTTTTTTGGAATCAATCTCTTGGTTGATCACAAGCAGTGCCTGTTCAAATCTTAAGTCATAATCTTGTTTGGCTGATGTTTCTAGTCTTAAGGTGAGGTGGTCTTGATCTAGCCTTAATGCTTGAGCTTTATGAAGCGCGCGCTCAAATTCATCGGCTGTTTCTGCAAACAATAAAACATCAGAAAAGCTCAGCAGTGCATCAATAGGAACGGTAACCACAGGGAGTCCAGTTGCTAAATATTCAAACGCTTTTAATGGGAAAGAACGTTTAATGAGCCAATCGGTGAGAGTGAATGGAATAATGCCTGCGGTGGCTTTATAACTTTCATCTCGAATTTCTTCTGGGGTGAGTACACCAAGGTAAACCACATTCTTGAGTGTACGTAGTTTTTCCCATCCCTCATCTTGTGTAAACACAATTTTACCGCAAAATCTAAATTGCCAATCCTGCATGTTTGAAGCAAGGGTATACAGCAGTTCATAGTTAAGTTTATTGAAAATATTGCCTTGATAAAACGCGATTGGCTTAGAAGGTAAAGGATGTTTGTTTTCAGTATTGTGGAGGAGAGGGGTGTAAAACTTGTAATCGCAACCATTGGCTACGGTGATGGACCTGCCTTTATAGGTCGAATACTCGGCAAAGGATTTTGCGACACCTTCCGATACGTTAATGAGTAAGTCACATTTGTCTAGAATTCGGTTCATTTTTTTGGGTGATAGGCCTGTTAGCCTAAGTTGAGACTGGGGCGATAAATAGTCTTCCGTGCCATGGTAAATTGTTAAAACAGAGGTTGTGTTACTGATAAACTTATAAAAATTAATATTGTAAATCCATAAAATGGGACGATGAATGTTTTTTTCTAACAATGCTTTGATCAACTGGTTGTTTTGACGCGCGTTATAATCTTTTGAAATATGAAGAACAGTTATATTAGGAATGGACGTGGCTTCAAAGGAATAGGTATTTTTGTCCAAATCAGGTTGAACAAAAATAACAGGCAGTAGTTTTGCGAAACGAGTGGCGTAATGGTAGCGGTTGCTTCGTAACTCAGTAAACCAATCCGACCAAGTTAACATCACGACAGCATCTGCTCGTTCGTTTAATACATTACATTCCACTGTGATACATCCCTTTTTCTGTTGATTCTTTTGGTCGTTATATTAATCCACCCCACAATAATAATCCATATAATCCATTGATTAAAAAAGCCTTGAAATAATCGGGCGTTTCTTGTTTTGCCATGAGGCTTTGCTGAGCAATAAAAACAAGACATCCTAATGTCCAAGCAATATAAAATAGATAAGACAATTGATTCAAAAGGCCAATCATAATCCAGAGGATTTGAATGCCCAGTTGGAGTCCTTTAATAATAAGGTGGGTCCACTGCCCAAATAATATCGCTGTGGATTTTACGCCAATTTTTAAATCATCTGCTTTATCAACCATGGCATAGAGGGTGTCATAGGCAATAACCCACATCAAATTGATGAGGATAAGTAAAAAAGTGGTTGTGTTCAGAGGCACATCACTTGCAGCATATGCCATTGGAATGCCCATAGAAAACGCAAACCCTAAAATGGTTTGTGGGGCACTGATAAAGCGCTTACAAAAGGGATAAATGGTTGTTAATCCGAGAGCTCCTAAGGCATAGTTAAAACAAGCCGTAGGCAGTTGTAAAAGAATTATAAAAGCACAGATAAGCAACAAAAAGAGAGCAACAAACGCTTGCTGAAGGCGTATTTCACCAGAGGTTAAGGGGCGGTGTTGAGTTCGCGCAACATGTCGGTCAATGTTTCTGTCCGCTATGTCATTGAGTACACATCCTGCTGAGCGCATAAAAAAAGTGCCTAAGAAAAAAATGAGAACCAGACGCAAGGGGGGAGAACCATGGTTTGAAAGCCATAAAGCCCAGGCGGTTGGGCACCACAGCAATAAGGTTCCGATGGGTTTATCGAAACGGATGAGCCTTAGAATGGGGGAGACAATAGATTGTATGAGCATAATAGCGGCCATTGATTGGCATTCGTGCATGCCCGTATTGTGCTGATAAATAGGAGATAAGGCAACTTGATTTTAAGGATATACAATGTATAATTATACTATGTATAAGAATATATAGGTTTGATTATGTCTACTGTAATCTTAACCAAATGGGGAAACTCCATTGGTCTTCGCATCCCTTCGAATATTTTAAAGGAAGCTCATTTAGCAGAAGGTGAGAAACTGGATATTAAGGTTAATAAAAAGGGTGGGGTTACTTTAATGCCTTTTAAAAACCAACAAGCTGGCTGGACAGAGAAATTTAATGCCATTGCCGATGCTGAGCAAGATGAAACACTTATCGATTTGGTTAATGAATTCGATGAAGATGAGTGGACATGGTAAAACTTAAGCGTTTTGATATATGCTTGGTTAATCTGGACCCAACGATTGGCTCAGAATCGAAAAAAACGCGACCTGTCGTGATTATATCACCGGATTCAATGAATTTTAGCCGGTTAAAAACGATTATCGTGGCACCCATGACCAGTACAGTGCGAGATGATTTTCCTACGCGTGTGACCCTCAATTTTAATAGTAAAAAAGGGCAAATTGCGCTTGAACAATTACGATCAATTGATCGTACTCGCATTATCAAGATATTAGGTTGTTTGGACGCGGATGTGGAAAATAATGTTTTGAGTTTATTAAGCGTTATGTTTCAACGTTAGAGGGTGTCCGAAAAGTCCCAGCCTTCGGCACGCCCATCAGTGAGTTGTGCAAAAAATAATCTTACCCCTGTCGTCAATATTCAATTCTTTGGCATTTGATCAATCTCGATGCGATTGAAACACAAACAATCACGTAATATACCGT
>CANNJI010000069.1 GCA_947504875.1 Legionellaceae bacterium | reverse complement strand
TGAGTTTTGGGAATGGAAAAACGAAAAAAATGCTGCTGAAACTCAAAGTAATGTGATTGCAATTAATCAGTAAAAAATTAGGGGTGAGGATAAAAATGGATCTTTACAGCAACTTTAGGACTTGATCAACATAATCCTGCGGCATTAAAGCTATCAATAATATATTCACCACGAAATACTGTGTATGGATAAACAAGCAGCGTTCGTTGTTCACGAATGATATGTGCTGCTTCACAATATTTTTTAGAAAAAAAACATTGTGACAGTCGATGCTTGGGTTCTTCAAAATAGAGGGCAAAGGGTCCTTGCGGATTATGTTGGATGGCGTGGTCTATGATGCTAGTATCATTAAACAAGTCAAATATTGTCAAGGTGCTCAGCTGCGCCAGCAAATACTCGAGAGCTTCTTGTTCTCTTCCTTGTTTTAAAAGTGTAACGACTTCCCATGCATCAGGATTAATCCCTTGTGCACCAAGTTCTACGTGATATCGTTGTCGAATATCTGCGCCCAATTGTGGCAGATCAAAATCATCACATATCTGAATGAGATATTTTCCATTTATTTTTGTATAAGGGCTCCAACGCATTTTAGCGGCTATTTCCGCAGCTTGAGTATATTCTCCAGCCATCAAATAATGAAAAAAAACTTCGCGCTCGTCATCAAAATGTTTTGAGAAAACACCCTCCGGATCGTGTTCTTGTGCATATTGGATCAAACTTTTTCCATGTATACGCTCGAAGACGCTGATATGAATCAGTTCTTTTAGTGGATGTGTTTTTAGAAAGAGCAAGGCTTTTCTTTGCTCACCGAAATCTAAAAGACAGGATGTTTCTTCAAGCAGTTGTTGTTTAATCATCGAAGTGAGTTGTTTTTCTAGGATGTGACAATGATTTGCTATTGCGATTTCCAAAATAAACAACCCATTAATTTTAGACGCTGGGTCAATATTCTCTTCTTTAATCAAGGCCAAAGCTTCGTTTTGCTTTTGACTGAATATGTATTGCAACAGAAGGTTCTGTATGTTTAAAAAATATTGAGTAAAATCGCCAAAAGTATCATTTTCTATGGCATATTCAATGATGCTTTTACCACCATATTCATCAAATACAGTGAGTTTTTCTTTATTCGCGTTAAAAAGAAAGAGTGCTTCTTGTTGATAGCCTTCGCTCAGCAGTTTAGTGATATGAGCCCTGAATGCGAGGTTTGTTTGCAAACCTACGCGCATAATTGTGTCTATCAAATGCCCTTGATGAATTGCCTTTGCATTGAGTGCTGAAAATAAGGCCTGGTTTTCAGTGCTGCGTATAAGAATACCTAAACGCTGATAGGTCTCAGGGGTATTTGCGAATCTGAGTAAAAAGAGCATTTCTTGAATAACTGGATTACTTTGAGAGGTGCTAATCATGGCCGCATCATATGCTTGGATAAAATAATATTTATGGCTAAGGCACTCATACACGCCAATTTTATCAGCACTTACTGCTTCTCCGAATGATTGATCACCCGAGGCACCGACTAATATGCTTGATAGATGATGACAGGCCATCATGGAACGGTGCGACATTGTCGTGGTATAAAGCACCCGGTATTTACGACCAGAAACACCGTTCTCGTAAAGGAAACGTTCAGTTTTAGTATTGATATTATAAAAGGAAATAGATTGAAATCCATCAGCAATGAGCCCATCTTTAATCGACAAAAAAGCCTGGAACTTATGTTCCTCACTGGAGCCTATCATAATAATGTCGTGATTTTTGCTGCTGTTTTTAATAAACTCTCGATGAATATTAAGAAAATGTGTGGCTGATGGTCTTTGACTATGAATATCATGACTATATTGAAAACTGAGTTCCGTGAGCCCCAAATACTCATCACGCGATTGTAATCCCATTAAGGGTTCACGTATTTCTTCGTCTAACACTGGCGTTTGTATTTTGCTGATTGCGGGGGTGAGTACGATTCCCATTTCATCGCATTGAAATCCGGAATAAATAGTACTTTTATAGCATATGTTACGTAATTTCTTTCTAAAATGCAGTGAGTCATGGCTTGGACGACCATAGCTATATTCAGTGACTTGCGTTAATGATGCTTTAATTTTGTTTTGCATCAAAGCACAATCAATTCTTCCCATCAGATCAGCTGATAAAACAGGCGTTTCAATAATATGCCCCACCTGTAATTTTTTAAGCTCAACCATTTGTTGTAATGTTTGAGGTGTTAAAATAATAATATCAAATTCTTCATCACCGTTGAGTTGTTCTATTTTTCTTTTTCCGCTGGGTTGTGTTACCAGATAAATCTCTGGCTTGATTGTACCCGCATCTATATATTGCTGTTTGAGCGCAGAAGCTAATTTAAGTCCTAATAAAAAATCTCCATAACCCCCGAATCCATCACTGACAACCACTAAAATGGCCTTTGTGGTGCTGGTATGTGATATATCTGTGTGTTTAGAAATCATCGTGGGCTCTAGGGTAGTGTTGAATATTAACCTACCCAACATAAAAGCTAATCATTAATTAAGTTGACCATTATGCATTCATGCAGATTGATATTCAATCTGATTTGAATGGGGGCAAGAGGGAATTATAGTTCCGGTCAAATGACTTGATGACCGATTAAGCGCACTAAACTCGCTGTGCTCAGACATAGCGCGCTTACCTGTTCATCAAGTCATTTGACCGGCACTATAGCTTATTTGAAAAGTAACCAAGCCATATAAAGTGCGATTGTCCATACAATCATGGCTGAAAATTTATTGATTCGTTGTAGCCACCGGCCGGATTTATCGAGTTTATGGAGAAAATGACCTGCAACAGATAGGCTGAAGAACCAACATGCAGACATGAAAATACAGGCAGATGTGAATATTAATTTTTGATTACCTACAAATTGCAACGAACTTGTTCCGATAATACCAATGGTATCTAACAGCGCATGAGGGTTAAACAAAGAGACTGAGGCCGCAAAAAGCACTTGTTTTTTTGCAGACAGTGGTTTTTTGCCTTCTTGCAATTTGGTTGGTTTACTATGCCAGGTTACCCAACCCATATAGGCAAGAAAACAAAAGCCTATAGAAAGAATCATTGTTTTTAACCATGGAATTTGGAGTACAACAACCGAAACACCTAAAACCGCAGAAATAATTAAAATGGCGTCACACACTATAGCTGTTAAAACACTGGGCATTGCATGTAAAAAATGTCGTTGATTCGCACCCTGATTAAATATGAAAATATTTTGGATGCCCAAAGGGACGATTAGTCCAAGTGCTAGGATAGCGCCATATAGAAAGGCATAAATCATTTTTTAACTCCTCATAGACTCGAGTATGATGAAGTGCCCCGTTCAAAGTTATACAATTCAATTCAGCAATTTATAGCCACCAAAAAATTTACTTCTGGCCTCAAAGCAAGGACATAGTATGAGCGACAAAATTTCGGAAAACAAGTTGACTATTCGTAATAGTACCGCTAAGTTTCTTGTTTCACATAGCAGGCTGATGAAAGCGGCATAGAGGTGCGCTATGAAGAGGGATCCATTTGGTTTACTCAAAAACTGATGGCTGAGTTGTTTGATGTGACAGCGGCCAATGTGAATACACATCTTAAGAATATATATGGAGAGAAAGAACTTGTACAAAATTCAACTATTAAAGAATTCTTAATGGTTCAAAAAGAAGGTGAGAGAAAGGTATCTCGCCAAACGAAGATAATCAAAAGTGAATAATATGCACCTTAATTGATTTAACTGGTGTCCCAGGCAGGATTTGAACCTGCGACCTGCCCCTTAGAAGGCGCAAAGTGTTAAATCCAGTGTTGTCCAATAAAATCCTGAATACCTTATAAAATACAGCATTTATCCTATTGCCTTGTCCGATCTTGTCCATTAGAATTCATTGCTGCCCGCAGATTTGGCTATACCTGAGGCTATACCAAGTTTTATAAAAACCAACCTGGAGTGCAATACAATGGATTCGAAAAAAGCACCAACAAAGCAAGCAACCCAAGAACGTAAGCAACGAGGAGGGACTGATCGCAGTGCGATGTTCCCTGTGGCTCCTCCAAAAGTTGAATTGCCCGCTGATTATAGCCAATGGCTTACCGATTTAGAACAACGTATTCAATCAGAGCGATTACGTATTGTTTTAGCTAGCAATGCCGCAATGATCTTGTTGTATTGGGAAATAGGCCAAAGTATTCTTGAAAAGCAAAATGCTCAGGGATGGGGCAAAAAAATCATTGATCGTTTATCTTTTGATTTGCGTGAGCAATTTCCTGAAATGAAAGGTTTTTCACCAAGAAATCTTGGTTACATGAAGGCTTTTGCCGCTGCTTGGCCCGATGCTGCAATTTTGCAACGCAGCGTTGCAAAATTATCCTGGCGTCATAACATTACACTTTTAGAAAAGCTTAAAACGCAAGAAGAGCGGCTATGGTACGCTATGAAGGCGTATGAATTTGGCTGGTCATATAATATTCTTGCCATGCAAATAGAAGTTAAAGCACATTTACGTTTGGGCAAAGCACAAAATAATTTTCTTACAACGCTACCTCCAACTGATTCCGATTATGCTGTACAGGTTTTTAAAGACCCATACCTGTTCGATTTTCTTGGAACAGATGCGCCACGCCGTGAAAGAGAGCTTGAACAAGGCTTAATTGACCATGTTCAAAAGTTCTTATTAGAACTCGGACAAGGGTTTGCGTTTGTTGGTCGGCAAGTCCATTTAGAGTTAGGAGATCAAGATTTCTATGCAGATTTACTCTTTTATCATCTTAAATTGCGTTGTTATGTCGTTGTAGAATTGAAGGCTCGTGCATTTAAGCCTGGAGATGACACCAAATTGGGCTTGTACATGCATGCAGTTGATAAATTGTTATCTCATCCAGATGATAAACCAACATTAGGCTTGCTCTTAGTAAGGGAAAAAAATCGTGTTTTGGTTGAATATGCTTTAAGTGGCACAAGTCGTCCAATTAGCATAGCCCAATGGGAAACTGAGTTAACGCAGTCATTGCCTGATAGTTTAAAAGGTAGTTTGCCCAGCATTGAAGAAATTGAAGCTGAATTAAGCGGGGATTTGAATGATGAGGCTGAATCGTAAGTATGGGTAAATTAACGGTAAAATATATTGAACATCAAACCGAGCCAAAAGATAGAGAATATCGAAAACCAGATGGCGAAGGGTTGTTTCTTCGAATACGCCCCAGTGGCGCAAAAAGTTGGTTATTTTGTTTTCGAATAGGTACTGATAGAACCTGGCGTCAAATGACGTTGGGTTCTCTAGAAGATGTGTCTTTAAAAGAGGCTCGTGATCAACTCAAAGAATTAAAGCCTTTAGTAAAAAAGGGTATTGATCCACGGCATGCAAGAGCTGCCACTAAAGAAGAGAATATTCAAGCTGTTTCTATGCAGCTGTTGTTTGATTCATGGATAGAGTATATCAAGATAACCAAGGAGGTCAGCCCAACATGGATCAAGCGCCATGAAGATCGTTGGAAACTGCATTTGAAAAAGCTTCTCGGAAATATTTTAGCAAGGGACATCACGCGTGCGCATCTAGCAAATGCTTTAGATGCAATGACTCGCAAGGGCATCCGGGAGGAAACCAGAAAAGCGTTAACTACACTGAATTTAATGTTGGATTATGCTTTGACACGCCATTTTATCGATGCTAATCCAGCACGTATGCTCAAGCCGAAGGATTTTTCTGCTACAGCCAATAAACCTCGAGAGCGTGTATTAACATTGAGTGAGCTTCGTCAGCTATGGTTAGCACTGGAGCAGTCTACTGCATTATCACTATCTATTATAACAACAAGCGCTATTAAACTTTTGATATTGACGGGTGCTCGCCGAGGAGAAGTTGCTGGCATGTGTTGGTCTGAATTAAATTTAGTTGAAGGTACTTGGATTTTGCCATCGGATAGAACTAAAAATGGTCAAGCACATACCATCTATCTTTCAAATTTTTCTATTGAAATTATTCGAACATTGCATCCCATGACAGGACACTCAACATTTGTTTTTGATACAGGTCGTTATTCTGATGGTGGTCATATCCATGAAGATACACTTACAGGTGTTATTGCGCGTTTGAGAGGAACGACAAAAGGTGTCAAAAAGAAGTGTGTTGGGGATGCGCCGTTGTCTGAAGTGAAATCTTTTAGCATCCATGATTTGAGAAGGACTGCGGCGACATCTTGGGGGGAATACTTGAAAGTGTCTCCGCATGTGATTGAGCGAATGTTAAATCATCAATCTCAGAATAAGTTGATAGCAACTTATCAGCGTGCAGAGTATGCCGATGAGCAACGTGAGGCGTGGTTAGCATGGGGAGCCTTAGTTCAGAGACAAATTGGCAATGATCCTAACAATGTTATTCAATTAAAAGTTAGAGTTGAATGTGCTGTATGAAAAACCCCTGTTGTTAGTATTTGATCTAAATGCATGCTCAATAAATTCCGTTTTAAATGCCTATTACATAATTTATAAATTGAAATAATTTTAGGTCCCTATATAGGACCCTGAGAAAAATATCTTAATTAAAATATAATAATAATTATAACCCATTAATTTAACTGGTGTCCCAGGCAGGATTTGAACCTGCGACCTGCCCCTTAGGAGGGGGCCGCGCTATCCAGCTGCGCCACTGGGACTTTTATAGTCTTAAGTTTAGCGTTCTGATTTTAAAATAACAACAGAATAACTTAGCCCCCCCTTGAAATCTTTTTTTATGCCCCCATCTCCTTTTGCATACAATGATTTGTTAACAGGAGATATTGATATGGCGAATAAACAGCAAACCATGGGTTTTCAAACTGAAGTGAAAGAAATGCTTCACCTTGTGGTGCATTCACTCTATAGCAATAAAGAGATTTTTTTACGAGAGCTCATTTCTAATGCTTCCGATGCGCTAGATAAATTACGTTTTTTAGCATTAGCAGATGGGGATTTATATGAAAATGACCCAGACCTTCATATTACAATAGGCTTTAATGACAAATTAAAAACCTTAACAATTTCAGATAACGGCATTGGCTTGAGTTGGGATGAGGCTGTTCTTAATTTAGGGACCATCGCAAAATCTGGAACCAAAGAATTTTTGAGTCATTTATCAGGCGAACAAGCGCGTGATTCTCAGTTGATTGGTCAATTTGGCGTTGGATTTTACTCATCATTTATAGTTGCAGACAAGGTTACGGTTAAAAGTCGTCGTGCTGGTTTAAAACCTGAGGATGGCATTGTTTGGGAATCTGCAGGAGAAGGTGAGTTTACGATTGCTAATGAAAAGAAATTAACGCGTGGAACAGAAATCACATTGCACCTCAAAAAAGAAGAAGCCGATGATTTGTTAAGTGATTGGCGTTTACGCGGTATTATTAATAAGTATTCTGATCATATTTGTTGGCCCATCGAAATGAAAAAACGGGTGAGCGAAGAAGATAAAGAGAAAAAAACAGAACCTGAATTTGAAACAGTTAATAAAGCAACTGCGTTATGGACACAACAAAAATCTGAAATTTCAGATGATGAATATAAAGCATTATATAAACATATTTCTCATGATTACCAAGATCCATTGGCATGGTCGCACAATCATGTCGAGGGAAAAAATGATTATATCAGTTTGTTGTATATTCCAGGGCATGCACCTTATGATATGGGTCAACCAGAAGTCAAACATGGTTTGAAACTGTATGTAAAACGTGTGTTTATTATGGATGATGCAACACAATTTTTGCCGCGTTACCTTCGGTTTGTTAAGGGGATAGTCGATGCCAGTGATTTACCTTTAAACGTTTCGCGAGAAATTTTACAAGACAATAAAAAAGTAGAAAGCATTCGTGCAGCATGTACAAAGCGAACTCTTTCTATGCTTGAAAAAATGAGCACGCAAGATGCTGAAACTTACCAACGGATGTGGAATGAGTTTGGTTTGGTTTTAAAAGAAGGCCCCATTGAAGATACAGCAAATCGTGAGACTATTGCTAAGCTGTTAAGATTTACAAGCACAGCCAACACATCTGAAATACAAAATGTTTCTCTTGCTGATTATGTTTCGCGCATGAAAGAAGGGCAGGATAAGATTTATTATGTTACCGCTTCTAGTTATAATGCCGCAAAAAATAGCCCACATTTAGAAATATTTAAGAAGAAAAACATTGAAGTCCTGTTATTAAGTGATCGTGTTGATGAATGGTTGGTTAGCTACTTGGCGGAGTTTGAAGGGAAAAAACTTCAGTCAATCAGCAAAGGGAAAGTTGAATTGGGTGATGATGATACAGAAGTTAAAGCCCAAGAAGAAACCTTAGCACCGATGTTAAAACAGATTAAAGAAGTGCTTGGAGAGCGTATTAAAGATGTTCATGTGACTAATCGGTTAACAGAGTCACCCGCATGTATTGTTGCAGATGAGCAAGACATGGGACTTGAAATGCAGCGAATCATGCAGGCTGCGGGGCAAAATATGCCAGGCAGCAAACCGATTTTTGAAATTAACCCTGAGCATAAATTGATTAAGAGACTACATGCAACACAAGATGATACTCGTTTCGAACAGCTGACGTTTGTTTTGTTTGAACAAGCGATATTAGCAGAGGGCGGTCAACTGGATAATCCGGTTGAGTTTGTTCACCGCTTAAATCAGCTTTTGATCGAGGCGTAAACCTTTAAAGGAATGTAATGATAAATCGGTTGTACCTCATATGCTAAAGTCTGCACTGATGCAGATGCCACATGTGTTTCCTAAGTCCGTGCTGTTGCACGGACAGGATTATCATATGCAAGGGCACGTTCTTACGCTGCGTTTAAGTGATGGCTTGCTTCGAGCGCGAGTGAAAGGTTCAAAGGGTCATATATATGATATCTACTTAGATTTTAAAACATGGCCTAAAACCCCTTCTCGGTGTTCTTGTCAAACTTCAAATTGTAAACATGTTGTAGCGTGTTTGATTGCACTTCAAGATAAAGAAGCTTTGGGGGGTGCGCCTAATGTGAGCTCGTCCGACAGATTTACTTCTGCCTCGAGCGCGCCAGAAGTGATTGATGCAGAAACACTTGAGTGGTATTCAAACAGCGACGCAGAAGGAAATGCCTTTTTTTCTTATCAATTGGGGATTCTCGTTGAGGGGCAATCCGTTAGCATTGTTCCATGGGTTTTAGAATTTATTAAACGTTTTGATTTAATGGCACTCGATGCATTGCCAGATGATCGTGTTTTAGCACTTCCCTTGGCATTAAATAAAACACTTCAGATTACCATTGGTCGAATTAAACCCTTAATTCGCTTGTTGTTACAGTATGGCTTTAGGCGAAGTAAAAAAAAGATTGATGATGTTTTACTGACAAAGTATCAATTATTGTTTATGGAAGATGCTGAGCGCCAACTTTCTCCTTTTGGTAAACATTGGAAGGGAACTGCAAAATTAAGAAGCACTTTACAATCCTTACTTAATCGCGATGACTCGCCTGATTTTGTTATACCTGTAGGATTAAATGCGGTTTTAAGAGATTACCAACGGCAAGGGGTTGTTTGGCTTTCTCGTTTACGCGTTGGTGGGTTTGGCGGTGTGCTGGCGGATGATATGGGGCTTGGAAAAACAATTCAAACCTTGGCGCATTTTCAGCATGAGAAAGAAGCGGGTCGTCTTAAAAAAGCGAGTTTGATCATTACCCCAACCAGTGTTCTTGGTAATTGGTTTGAAGAGGCCAAACGGTTTACGCCAGGGTTACGCGTTTTGGTTTATCATGGGGGCGATCGCCATGGTATAGCATTTGAGGATTATGATCTGATTGTGTCAACCTACGGTTTGGTTCAACGTGACGAATCTTTTTTTATGAGTTATACCTTTTATTATTTGGTTTTAGATGAAGCACAATTTATAAAAAATGTAAGAACAAAAACGCGACAAGTGATTCAACAACTCAAGGGAGCGCATCGGCTGTGTTTAACCGGTACGCCGCTTGAAAATCATTTGGGTGAACTCTGGTCACTTTTCCATTTTTTAACGCCAGGTTTACTGGGTGATCTCAAACAATTTCGACGATTTTTTCAACATCCAATTGAGAAAAAAGGGGATCTTGAGTGTCGGCAAGCCCTCATGCGTAGGATACAACCTTTCTTGCTCAGACGAGCAAAAAAAGAAGTGGTAAAGGAGCTGCCCGATAAAACTGAAATCATACAAAGTATCGAGCTTACGGGTATTCAGCGTGATTTGTATGAAGCGATACGGATAAGTACAGAGCGAGAAGTGAGAGAGGCCATAGCAAAACAGGGGTTAGGACGGAGTCATATTGTTCTTTTGGATGCATTGTTGCAATTAAGACAAGTATGCTGCGACCCGCGTTTGTTGAAGCGGCAGGATACCTCAGCAGTTACTCAGGCTGATTCAGCAAAATTAGAGGCGAGTTTGGCACTTTTGGATAATCTGATGGAAGAAGGGCGCTCAGTCTTGTTATTTTCTCAATTTACTTCAATGCTCGCTCTGATTGAAAAAGCGCTGGTTGAACGCAAATATCCTTATTTAAAGTTAACGGGCCAAACCACAAATCGACAAGAATTGGTGAATCGGTTTCAAGCAGGGGAAGTGCCCATTTTTCTTATCAGTCTAAAAGCAGGGGGTACTGGGCTTAATCTTACTCAAGCAGATACTGTCATTCATTATGATCCCTGGTGGAATCCTGCCGTGGAAGATCAAGCAACTGATCGTAGTCATCGTATTGGACAAAAAAAACCCGTATTTGTTTATAAGCTTATTGTTGCTGGTAGCGTGGAAGAGGCCATGGTAAGTATGCAAAATAAAAAGCGAGCACTGTTCGAAGGGCTATTGTTTGATGATGCTAACCTGGGCCAGACAAAACTCACAGAAGCAGATATTGCCGAATTTTTTATGCCGCTTGAGGCAGATAAAAAGTAAGCATTTTATTTTAAATGAGTGGTAGCATTTTTGCTTTAAGCCGTCATGGAAAGCGCCACAAGATATTAAAAATATGTTACGAAATGTGTCTTTTGTTGCAAATGATCGGGTGCAAGCGGCGGAGGTGAAATAAAATGATTAAACCAATTCACAATAACGAGGATTATCAACAAGCACTTGCGCGTACCGAAATACTATGGGGCGCAAAACAGGACACACCTGAGGGTGATGAGCTTGAAATATTACTTGTTTTGATAGAGGCATATGAGACTAAAAATTATCCGATGCCGCCCTCTGATCCAGTTGACGCCATTTGTTTTTCAATGGATCAGTTGAACTTGAAGAGGAAAGATTTAGAAATTTTTCTTGGCCCAAAAAGCCGTGTCAGTGATGTGCTTAATAGAAAACGTCATTTGACGCTGCCTCAAATTATTAAGTTACATAAAGGCCTACATATACCTTATGACAGCTTGATTGCAGGCTAGTGCAACGTCTTGTAAATACGTGCTGTTATTGTCGTCCCCGCGCAGGCGGGGATCTATCCTTGATGTGGCATTTTGATCATGCTGAGCATGGATCCCCGCCTGCGCGGGGACGACATGATAAGGGATCGTATTTACAGGAAGAGATAGTAGTCATCGTATTGGACAAAAAAACCCGTATTTGTTTATAAGCTGATTGTTGCTGGTAGCGTGGAAGAGGCCATGGTGAGTATGCAAAATAAAAAGCGGGCACTGTTTGAAGGGCTATTGTTTGACGATGCTAATCTTGGACAGGTCAATCTCACAGAAGCAGATATTGCTGAATTTTTTATGCCACTTGAGGCAGATAAAAATAGCATTTAATGCAAAGTGCGACAAAATGCGTTTTATGTGTTATAATATAACCTACATGAGTTAGGTAGGAGAGGATAATGGCACAGTCGGTACGACTTTCATCTCGCTTAGTAAAGCAAGCGCAATCTGTGGCTGAAGTCATGTGTAGGTCGGGTGCTGGTCAAATTGAACATTGGGCTAGAATAGGCAAAATTGTGGAAGAAAATCCCGAGTTATCTTATGAATTTATTAGAGATTGTTTAATCGCAAAAGCTGAAATTGAAAATGGATTGGTAGATGACTATGAATTTGGTGATAAAACAATCGAACTCCTTTAAAAGGTCAATTAAAAGATTAACAAAACATCAAAAGTCAGTACTTGATGACGAAGTAAAAAAATTAATCAATAATCCCTGTTTAGGTTCACGGAAGAAGGGTGATTTAGACTTTTTAAGGGTTCATAAATTTAAATTTATTGAACAAGAGTTTTTGTTAGGGTATCAATATGAGGATGAACAATTAATCCTTACGTTATTAAAACTTGGCACGCACGAAAATTTTTATCGGGACATAAAAAAAGAAATTTAAATCTAAACCCCCAATGTTCGATTAAACGCATCTGCTATGACTTCAACATCTGCAACCTGCGATTCTTTTTGAGGTACTCGTGTTATTTTATCTTTAAAGGCGTTAAATCTTCTTTCTCGTTCAGGAACACGTGCTTGGGAGATGTTGTTGAGTAGATGTAACAGGGTTGCGCGCTCTTGATTACCGGCAATCAGTAAATCGCACCCAGCATCTAGTGCTTGTTGAGCGCGTGTTGGTAAGTCACCCACATCAGCCCCTTTCATCCCCAGGCAATCACTGATCACAAGACCATCAAATTTAAGTTCGTCACGAAGAATGTGTCCTAACCAGCGTGAGGAGTAACCCGCAGTGTTTGCGCTATCAATGGCAGGGTAAAGAACATAGGCTGGCATGATGCCATCCAGTGCGTTTGATTCAATTAAATCAATAAAGGGTTTTAAATCGCTACGCCAAAGTTCATCGACTGGCTTATGGTTTGTGGGGACGGTCAAATGGGAGTCGCCAACACATGAGCCGTGCCCAGGAAAATGTTTACCGACAGAGGGCATGCCCGCTTCATGCATACCCTGAATAAAGGCATTTGCGAGGGCAGTGAGCGTGTCTGGATCGGCATGAAATGCGCGATCGAGCTGTCCTATCACCTGGCTATCGGGATTGTGCAAGTCAAGCACGGGTGCGAGGCTTAAATCAATTCCACAGGCGATAAGCTCACTTGCCATCACATGGCCTTGCACTCGTGCAAATTCAAGGCCTACGTCGGGTGATAAATCAAAGAGTGTTCCATAATGCTTGGCGGCAGGTAGAGATGTAAATCCATGCCGTTGAATGCGT
Organism: Legionellaceae bacterium; assembly: GCA_947504875.1. Lineage (GTDB taxonomy): Bacteria > Pseudomonadota > Gammaproteobacteria > Legionellales > Legionellaceae > CANNJI01. The sequence goes on along the minus strand of CANNJI010000069.1, from coordinate 565 downwards.
TGAACATAACCGCCTTCGTGGTCAATCATGATGATAATATCAGGGCGAATGCTACGAACGGAGGCAATGAGCGCACTGAGTTGTGCTCTACTTTGAATATTTCTTGTAAAAAGCAGTAAGCCGCCTACTTCGGGGTGGAGTAATAAATTTTTCTCTTCTTCTGAAATACTAAAGGAGAGAAGGTCAATGACGACAGTATTGGGCATGGTGGTTTGCTCTGTTGTGATATGATGTTTTTTAAGTCAATAATAGCGCTGAATTGGCTCATGATCAAGCTGATTCATGAGGCGATTAGGTAGCGTATCCGGCTCAATAATTTTTTTTACTTCGCTGGCCACGTTACACTAAATCGCGTGTCGACATATTAATATTCTCGCGTAACATGATTGATTAGAGTATCTCTTTAGGAAATATGTATTGATCTTGCCCCAGAAAATCGGACACCTTGCTAAGCGACCATTTTAACTTCAAACGCTTCGGGCGTTTTATAGCCGATCGTCGAATGAAGCCGTTTGCGATTGTAGTATATTTCAATGTATTCGAACACATGGCTTTTTGTAATAGC
>CANNJI010000068.1 GCA_947504875.1 Legionellaceae bacterium | reverse complement strand
CAAGCCAAAACTTCCGATTTGATCGGTCATTGTTTGTGCCATTATAAATTGTTGCTCACACAATTGACTTGCTTTTTCATGATCTGATTTCATTAACAACCATAATGCAACATGACGAAGACGTCGCCGACGATACGCAACTGAATGCATCGTATGATCCTCTTCGGCCCAAAGCTTGTTATATAAGGTGTAGGCTTCATTTTTGAGGGCTAAAGACAATGCATCACGGAAAAAAGCGCGCGCGTCTTCTAATCTCGCCACATCAAGCAAGGGGATTGCGCTGGCAACTTCTTCAAAACCTGGGGGCATGATGAGCTCTGCACGCAAAGCCATATCAAGCGAGTCGTCTGTTAAGATGTGTCGATAGGCATCGAATAGATCGGCAGGAACCTGCCAGGTCTCTCGTGGATTTTGATAAAGACTAATTAATACATCTTTCGCCAGCTGAACAGAAACATCCCACTTTGCAAATCCATTGGTTTCATAACGCAGTAAGGTGAGTTGTTCTTGTCGGGACAGGGTTCTTTCAAGCCGGATGGGTGCTGAGAAATCCTGCAATAAAGACACAATCGGTTTCTCGGATAATCCTTCAAACACAAACGATTGTGTGGCTTCATTGAGTACAAGCAATGATTTTTCAATTGGCATGGATTCGCCCTTCGCATTATAGAGTGCAACACGAAGAGGAATGACGAAAGGCAGTTTCTGTGCACATTCCGGGGTTGGTGCACACGTTTGTGTAAAAGAAAGTGTCAATTGACCGTCGGCATACACTTCTGAAATAAGTTTTACATGCGGGGTCCCTGCTTGAGAATACCAGTGCATGAATTGTTTTAAATCAACCCCATTAGCATCACTCATTGCCGCAACAAAATCATTGATGGTAACAGCACTTCCATCATGCCGCTCAAAATATAAATCCATCCCTCGACGAAAACCCGCTTTACCCAACAACGTTTCCTGCATACGAATAACTTCAGCACCCTTATTATAAATGGTTGCCGTATAAAAATTATTAATTTCTTGATAACTGCTAGGTCGAACAGGGTGAGCCATACGCCCTGCGTCTTCTGGAAATTGTGTTTGTCGTAATACATTGACATCCATAATACGATTCACATCACGAGAATGCATGTCTCGTGAAAACTCTTGATCACGAAACACCGTTAACCCTTCTTTTAAACTCAACTGGAACCAATCACGACAGGTCACGCGATTGCCGGTCCAATTGTGGAAGTACTCATGGGCAACAACCCCTTCAATGTCTGCATAATCAACATCTGAAGCGGTATCTGGCGAAGCAAGAATATATTTTGCATTGAAAATATTTAAACCCTTATTTTCCATCGCCCCCATATTGAAATCACTGACAGCAACAATCATAAAAATATCTAAATCATACTCACGACCGTACGCTTGCTCATCCCAGCGCATCGCGCGTTTCAATGAATCGAGGGCATGCTGGCATTTATCTTCATTACCTGGCTCCACGTAAAGTCTTAAATCGATTGTTCGTCCAGAACAGGTCAAAAATTCATCCTTCACACACGCTAAATTTCCGGCAACCAAAGCAAATAAATAACTCGGTTTTTTAAATGGATCTTGCCATGTTGCAAAATGCCGTCCATCACTGAGCTTACCGCTATCAATCTTATTGCCGTTCGATAATAAAACAGGATATTTTGCTTTGTCTGCTGAAATACGTGTCGTATAAATAGATAAGACATCCGGTCTATCTAAAAAGTAGGTGATTCGCCGAAACCCTTCCGCTTCACACTGTGTGCAAAATAGATCATGAGAACGATAGAGCCCTGATAAAGCGGTATTTTGATGCGGGTATATTTTTGTGGTAATGGTCAACGTAAATTCATTTGAAACGGGTGTAATGATTAAATCATTGGATTCAAAACGATAATGATCTGTACCAAGCACATGTCCATTCATTTCAATATGCGTTAACTCCAAGCCTTCTCCACTTAATCGTAACTCTCCAGGATGACGACGGACCAAGCTCATGGTGTTGGTTACATCTGTATGCATTTCATACAATGATAATTCTAGAAAAACAGTTTTAATTTCAAAAGCAGCGGGGGTATAAGCATCTAAATAAATTGTTTTATTTGACATGTTGGCTCTCTCTTTTGTCGGATGTTGAATACATCATTCTTACTGCAGCGATATCTCCATCACTGATGCGATCTCGTTGCCCAATTAATATGCCTGGAAACAATGGTGTAATGGTCTTTTGACCATTTTTAGAAAATGCATACGGAGAATAATGCATGATGGACTCATAATCATAATTGCCATAATCACCATTGGTCGTTAAATGTTGACTAAAATTATATTCGTGTCCTTCTTCAATATTTTCCCAAAGGATACGAACATACAAATCACGATCAGAACGTGACTGCTCATGCCACAACCCAAGCAAATGTCCAATTTCATGAACAGTTGTCATTAATTTACAGCGCGTAGATAATTGAACCTCTTGACGCCCCCCTTGTCGACCGACAAAAGATGCGCAGGTGCTTCCGTTGACGGCAACAAAAGCAACATAATCTGGATATTGGTCACGATTTCGTTCTGTTAATTTTACAAAATGAACGTCCGCATGTTGCTCCCAAAGCTCAATTGCGTCACGAATGGCATAAGCATTTGCACGTGGTAAGTATTCATCCATTTCATAAGGTATAATGCCTTGCGACCAACGACCGGCTTCCAGCCGCGTTAACATCGCATTCATCCTAAAGCCAGCAACTTTACCTAATAAAATATCATCTTCCGCAATGGCATAGCCACCTCGATTTTCATAGGTAACCGTGTAGGCACCGAACACCGGATGAAGCATGGTCATTTGCTCAAGGGCGTGGGCCATCATATAGGACTGACTTGATCCAAAGATAAAAACCCATAATAAAAAACGGTTCATAATCTACTTTACTCCGGTCAATGTTAACGCAAGAGCGTAAAGTTCATTCCTATGAGCACCCGTTAATTTTGAGGTTAACTGCACCGCTTGTTTTAACGGCAATTCAGCAAGTAAAACGGATAGATATTGGCTGGCCCGAAGTTCATCCTTATCCACTTCCGCGCGCGCTGGAATAATCAACACAAATTCCCCTTTTTGATACGCCGAATCCTCATGCAGCCAATGAAGTACATCCATACAACTGCCTGAAACAAAACGCTCAAAAGTTTTGGTCAATTCTTTTGCAAGCACAAGTTCAGCAGATGCGCCAAAAACAACCGAAATGTCTTCAATGCACTCAATGATGCGGTGGGTTGACTCATAAAAAACCAACGTATGTGATAATTTTAAAAAATCAGCCAGTTTACGACGTCTTGCTAGCGTTTTTGCCGGTAAAAACCCCCCGAAAGTAAAAACATCCGTTGGAACGCCTGCAGCAGATAAAGCTGTAATGACAGCAGATGGCCCTGGGACAGGAACCACGTTCATTTGCTCTTGGCGCGCTAAGTTCACAAGCGGATATCCCGGATCACTGATCAGTGGCGTACCTGCATCGCTGATAAGCGCACACGATTTTCCTGCGCGCAGTAAACTCAACACCTGTTCACATTGTGCATTTTCATTATGCGCATGCAGCGCTTTTAATGGTTTATTCACGCCAAGCATTGTTAATAAAGGCAAAGAATGTCGTGTATCTTCTGCAAAAATGTAATCAACCGTGCGCAAAATATGTTGCGCTCTGAATGTAATATCTTCGCGATTACCAATTGGCGTTGCAACCACATAAAGCGTGCCAAAAGCACTTGCCGAAAAAGGCGCCATGGTTTATCCTGCTTTGTTCATTTATTTAGGGTATAGGGTCAATGTTACCGAACCTACGTTATTTTCAATTATTATTCATTAGCTGTGTATGGTTACTCACACAGTGTACTACTGTCACAGAAACGCATTTGCGCGTCAGTGAACCCGTAGCCAGTCCTTACACCATGCCCGCCGCCGCCTATTTGGCGCTGGCAAAAAAACAAACAGGTGAAGAAAGAAACTCTCTTTTAATTATGGCCGCCGGTCGTCTGATATATGAAGGACAATGGCAACAAGGACAAGCCATTTTAACACAAATAACAACAGTATCATCAGAAGACTTTAACGAAAAACAAATTTTATTAGGAAAAATCGACCTTTTACGGGAGCGCCCAAGCGCTGCACGAGCAAAACTCGCGCTGATTTCAAGACCAGACTCACTGTCAATCTATTATCAAGCACAATTCCATGAAATCCTAGCGCAGGCCTATCAAACAACCAATAACCCTGCTGAATCTGTTAATGAAAGAATTAAATTAGAACATATTTTACCAGATGAAATTTCCCGCGCAAACAATCGCCGAGCACTCTGGCTTTCTCTCACAAAATTACCCATTCCAGAGCTTAATATGCTCGCCATTGAAGCCCCTCAAGGCTCTTTGCTGCAAGGCTATATGCAACTCGCGCTCATTGCTCGCAGTAAAACAATCCATCCAGAGGCCATGCTCAATGCACTGAATACCTGGAGACGCACATATCCGCATCATCCTGGCAATGCGCTATTCCCCGCCTCTTTGGATAACTTACAAAGCCAGCTCTATGCAACACCGCGACAAATCGCGCTGTTGCTGCCTTTGACAGGCACATTAAAAGACCCAGGCATTGCGTTTAAAGATGGATTCATTACCGCTTACGACACAAGCGATCTTGCCTCAAACACACGGCTTCGTATGTATAACACAACGGGTACAAATGTTGCATCACTGTATCAACAAGCCGTCGAAGAAGGCGCAGATTACATTGTTGGCCCCTTAAGTAAAGCAGATGTGGCCGTCGTGGCAAACCTACCACACCCTGTTCCAACCCTATTGCTTAATGATGCCAATCTTAAAGAAAGTGACAATGCCTTTTCATTTGCACTCTCCCCTGCACATGAAGCCCGACAAGTTGCTGCTAAAGCGCGAAAAAATGGTTTTGGTCGAGTCTTAATCATTACGCCTGAAGGCGCTTGGGGAAATGAAATCGCCCATGCGTTTACTGATCAATGGCGTGTGAATGGCGGGATTATTGTGGATACCTACGCCTATCAACCTAATGCTGATTTAAATCATGGCATACGTGATTTTCTCCATGCAATGGACAGTGAGACACGTGAAAGGCGACTCAAACAATTTCCAGGGCAAGCGATTGAAACGACTTCGCTGCGTCGCCAAGATTTTGATGTGATTTTTCTTGTCGCCTATCCATCTGCAGCCCGACAAATTAAACCCCTGCTCAATTATTATTATGCAAATGATATTCCTGTTTATGCAACATCGAGTGTTTATGCGGGCAGTCCAAACGCTCAAAAAGACAGGGATCTCAATGGGATTATCTTTTGTGATATGCCCTGGATTTTTACACATCATATTAAAACAGAAAATTGGCCTGAACAATTTAACAGTTATGATAGGCTCTATGCCCTGGGGATGGATAGCTTCGCCCTTGCAACCCAACTCAACCAACTGCGATTATTCCCTGCCATGGGCGTAAATAATAACAGTGGCGTGGTCTATTTAACCCCTCAGCAACGCATTGCGCGCATGTTGGCTTTTGGACAATTTAAACAGGGATTAGCAGAACCGATAGGCGAGCGCTAAGCGCGCCTATCAAAAAGGTCATGTTGTGTAAATGAGGAATAACTGGCTGGATAATTTACTTAATGAGCACGAGCCTTCTAAGATCCCTTGCTGTGCTCGGAAAGACCTATGAGGTGCGGAGTTATCTTGTATGAATTTTATGTTTAAACGTATTTAATAATCGACGAAAAATCCAGCCCACCCTCTTTTTCACATGCTGCCGCATACAGTTCTGCAGCCATTGTGCCAAGCGGTGCACTTAATCCTGACGCCCTAGCCGATGCTTCTGCTAATCGTAAATCTTTCAACATCATAAGATTTGTAAAACCTGGCTGGTAGCCATGATTAGCAGGCACATTGGGCAAAACATCGGGCACAGGGACATACTTATTCATAACCCAACACTGACCAGAGGCTTGTGTCACAACTTCTGCTAATTTTTGTGGCGATAAACCCAATTTTTCTGCTAATAAAAAGGCTTCAGAAACGGCGATCATGCTAATGCCTAAAATCATATTATTACATTGTTTTGCAGCCTGCCCGCTACCCGCTTCCCCTGTATGAATAATGGTTTTTCCCATGCCCAATAAAATGGGTTTTACCCTTTCAAATACAGATAAATCCCCCCCCACCATAAACGTAAGGGTCGCTTGTGCAGCTCCCACAACACCACCGGATACCGGCGCATCAACAGCATGAAGGGATGCGTTTCTCGCAGCATCATGCAGTTGCCGTGATTGTGCGACATCGATAGTTGAGCAATCAACAAATAATGTATGAGGAGACATCACAGAAAAAATTCCCCCCTCACCCAAACAAACCCCCGCAACATGCTCCCCGGTTTGTAGCATGGTTACAACAATCGACTGATTCATCGCGGCCTCTTGTTTTGAGTGAGCAGCAATCCCGCCTGCTTCAACAAAACGAGCTATCGCTTCGGGTTGCAAATCAAATCCAGTGACCTGATGGCCTTGTTTAACTAAATTAATGGCCATCGGCAATCCCATATGCCCCAACCCTATAAAACCGATTGCTGCCATTATTCTTACTCCTGTCTATTTAATGCGTTGGCATAATAAATGCATCTTGCGTTTTATCACTTACACCTGGCCATTTACTGGTGATTGTTTTAAGCCGTGTATAAAAATGAATACTCTCTGTACCCTGCATGTTGTTATCACCAAAAGAGGAGCGCTTCCACCCGCCAAAAGGATGGCTTGCAACCGGAACCGGAATTGGAACATTCACGCCAACCATACCCACCTGAATCCGCCTTGCATATTCGCGAGCGAAGTATCCATCAGCTGTAAAAATTGCCGTTCCATTCCCATATTGGTGACGATTAACCAACGCAATCGCTTCATCAAAATCAGTCACGCGAACAATCACTAAGACAGGTCCGAAAATTTCCTGCTGATAGACACTCATCTCTTCTGTGACCTGATCAAAGAGTGAAGGCCCTACATAATACCCTTTTGGGTAAGATGCATGAGAGAATTGCCGTCCATCAACCACAAGCCTTGCCCCTTCTAAAACACCCGTGTCGATAGCGTTTAAAACACGTTCTTGATGTGCTTGACTGATCAACGGCCCCATATCAACTTTTTCCGCATCGCCCTTATCCACTTTAATGGCGTGAATACGAGGAACCAGTGCCGCAATCAATCGCGTGGCCACATCATCACCCACGGTAACGACAACAGAAATGGCCATACACCGCTCTCCAGCTGAACCAAAAGCGGCCCCAACCAATGCATCTGCTGTTTGTTCAATATTTGCATCTCGCATCACAACAGCATGATTTTTTGCCCCACCAAAAGTATGTGCTCGTTTTCCGAATTCAATCGCTTTTTTATAAATAGATTCAGCAACGGGAGTTGATCCAACGGCCGTAACAGCTCGAACCAAAGGATGTTCAATCAATCGATGAACTGTTTGCTTGTCGCCTTGAACAAGATTGACGACCCCTGGTGGCAACCCTGCATCATCAAGATACTCTAGTAATCGAAGCGGCGCGGTTGGCACCTGCTCAGAGGGTTTTAAAATAAATGTATTCCCACAGGCAATGGCTGGCATCATCATCCAAACAGGGACCATCACTGGAAAATTAAAAGGCGAAACCCCTAAACAAACCCCCAACGGCTCACGGATGGTTAAACAGTCCACTTGGGTTGCAACATTCATAGAAAATGAACCTTGCAACTGAGTTAAAATACCACAATATAATTCAACTACTTCAATTGCGCGTGCAATCGAGCCCTTAGCATCATCTATTGTTTTACCATGCTCTCGGGTTACAATTCGGGCAAGATCAAGCTGGTTGTTTTGAAGAATATCGCGAAATTTAAATAGTACTTGCGCTCGGCGAACAGGCGGGAGTTGTGACCATCCTTCAAATGCTTGTGCGGAAGAAACTACAGCTTCATCACAGCGCGCATCTGAAGCAGAATAAACCACAGCCGTTTGCTCGCCGATTGCTGGATTATAAACTGGGGAACCTGCGTTTATTGGTTCTAAACATGATTTTCCATTAATCCAATGGGGTATAGTCTCAACCATAAACAATGCTCCCTGTCTTATTGACCATCTAAAAGTGTTTCTAGCCCATAATAAAGCGTTTCAAGCGAAGTCACCCGCTGACAAGCAAGCACCAAGCCAGGCATAAATGAAGCGCGATCAAGGGTTCGATGTGATAAGCTGAAAGTCTCCCCCTGGTTTCCAAAAATAACCTGTTGCTCAGCAAGTACACCCGGTAAACGAATAGCGTGGATAGGTATTTCTCTATATTTTGCACCCAGGGCACCTGGGATTAATTCTGTACACAACACTGGCTCAGGCACATGACCCCTGGCATCCGCAATCATATCAGCTGTCTTAATGGCTGTGCCTGAAGGTGCATCTGCTTTTTGGGGATGGTGTGCCTCAATAATTTCAACGTTTGGTAAATAACGGGCAGCCATTGCAGCAAATCGCATCATGAGTACAGCACTGATTGAAAAATTAGGGACGATAATCCCACCACAGTTTTTAAGTTTAGAACGCTCACGTAAATCTTTAATTTGTGCATCAAGCAAACCACTTGTCCCAATAACAGGATGCACGCCCGCTTCAATAATAGTCAGCGCATTATTATAAATTGAATCCGCACGCGTTAAATCAACAACAATATCTGGCTGTTGTGACTGTATGGCTTTGGCAAGATTATCTTCACGACCAAGACTTGCGACGAGTTCAAATTCCGGGTGCTCCGCTAAGGTTGTACAGGCAAAACGTCCCATTTTACCATATGCACCATTCACTATTACGCGTTTTGGAATCATACAACCTCTTTTGAAGTACTGGATTCAGCTGCTTTAACTTTTTTCTTCTTAGGCTTAACTTTCCGCATATCGGCCGATGCTTGATAAGCCCAAATAGTCGCGGGCGCCCAGCCAATCAGTGATGCTTGTAAGCACAAAGCTAGTACCGCATAGCCTAAAAATCCTTGCATCAAAAAGATAATCCAAGGAAAACAACACGCTAAAAACAAAAAGAAAAATCGTTTCATTTTATTCAATGCCCTAAGTGATGGTATAATGATTATATACATAAATTTAAGGTTACATATAGTATGAGAAAACAGCCCCTGCATCCCCGAACTGCAGTTATTAATATTAAACAAAAAAATCAAGCCAAAATAGCACGACACAATGTCCTGAAATGGCTTGCAACAAAGTTCCCAGAAGCCTTTGACAACCAATTACAAATTAGACCCCTAAAAATTGGAATCATGGATGATATTCTTTTGCACGCAGCAGAAGCCGAAGAAAACGGGATTTCCAAAAGTAAATTACGTGAGGCCGTTGTTATTTTCACACGACGTATTGATTATCTCATCTGTCTAAAAGCACAAGAAATGCGTATTGACCTGCAGGGAAATCCAGTCGACCCTGTTACACTTGAAGATGCAGAACGCGCTACATTAAAAATTAAAAAACGAATCGAAAAAGCAACAAAGAACATAAAAAAATTGGCTGTAACCAAACCTACACCGAGCGCACCACCAGAGACAACTCCGGGATATTTAAAGCAAAACTACCAGCCATCTCCGATTCATCCGCCACTACGCGCCCATACAGGCGGTGTTGCACAGCCCATGTCACAAAATACAATTATTATTAAACACAAAAATACACGACAATACGATCCATCGGTCGTTGCGCGGTTAAAAGAAAAATTAGGCTTGTCGCGCAGTAAAGAAGATGAAACCATGGCTTAATAAACAATTAAGCCATGATGGATAATAATCAACAGACCCACTACCAGATTCAACCATAAGTGTCAGTCGATTGATCTACTCAATCAATGAGCTATGCATCGCCGTTCTAATTCATTTAAAATGTAGTGTGCTTCGTTGAGAAAATCAGGAATGTCGTTAAATATTGCAATGGCTTTATCTTGATCATACGTATGACTCGTCGTCCCACGCTCTTGGCGATAGCGTTTCCAAGTTGAAAGATCAGACAATAAAAGCCCACGATCACACGCTTCTCGAATAAGATCTGAAAATGATAGTTCATTGACTTCTGCAGGATTCAACATGACTTGTTTCAAATAACGTTTCATCATTTTAACAGATAATTCATATGTAAATTCAAACGCTTGTATGGCCGCTGCTCGTAATTGCAGTATCAATCCATCGTCTTGTTGTACCACATCAGAATGGTAATAATGAAGACTGTTTTCCAATTGTAGAATGGCTTGTTTGAGTGGGGTTGTATCTAATGTTTCATTCATGGTATTTATTTTCATAATAATCATAGAATTATGATAGCATGATCATGTCGCTTTTTACTTACATAAAAATAAAATGATGGATATAAAACCTACGCATTTTACAATAATAAAATCCGTTCTCAAAAAACATATCTCTGCAGACACACAAGTATTTGTTTTTGGTTCTCGAGCGAAAAATAATGCTAGGCCTTATTCTGATCTGGACCTTCTGTTACGCGATAACAAGCCGTTATCAATGCAACTGCTGGCTAATTTAGCATTTGATTTTGAAGAATCAGATTTACCCTATAAAGTAGATCTTGTTGATTGGATGAGCATATCTGATACCTTCAAAAAAACCATTGAACCCGCGTGTATCGCTCTTAAATTCTGAACAACTCTCACTAAAGAGCTGGACAGATGACTTGATCAACAGGTAAGCGCGTGCTGTCTGAGCACAGGGAGTTTAGCGCGCTTAATCGGTCATCAAGTCATCTGTACGGCTTATAGATCTGTTGATTCTTTGAGGGGGTACGGACACCCCGTGAACAAGCCACGAGGTGTTTATTCAAAACTGCTATTTACGCTTCATCAGCGGGTAATTCAACATCACTAACCACTGGCGCGGCAGGTGCATTTTTAGATTCGGGCTTGTCAGTCCATTCTAGTTTTACGCGGCCTTGTTTATCAATGCCGGCAACAAAAACTGTAATGTCTTGACCTTCTTTCAATACCTCTTCAACTTTCTGATTTCGATCAGAGCAAATTTGAGAAATATGTAAAAGACCATCTTTACCCGGTAAAAGATTAATAAATGCTCCAAAATCAAGAATTTTACTCACTTTTCCGTGATAAGTCTGGCCCGGCTCAACATCAGCAATTAAAACTTTAATTTGACGTTGTGCTTCTTCTAATGCTTCGCCATTAGGTGAAAATAATTGAATAAGCCCTGTATCATCTATATCAATAGACACACCTGTACTTTCAATTAATCCTTTGATGGTTACGCCACCTTTGCCAATAATTGTACGAATTTTGTCTTCCGCAACCTTCATTGTTACAATTCGTGGGGCATGTTCGGATAACTCAACACGATGCTCAGCCAGAGCATTATTCATCACACCAAGAATATGTAATCGTCCCGCCAACGCTTGTTGCAAGGCTTCTGTCATAATTTCTTCAGTTATTCCTGTGATTTTAATATCCATTTGAAGCGCAGTAATACCTTTTTCAGTTCCTGCTACTTTAAAGTCCATGTCACCCAAGTGATCTTCATCACCCAAAATATCCGTTAATACAGCAAAAGCGTGGTTATCTTTAATCAACCCCATTGCAACACCTGCAACGGGTGCCTTTAAAGGAACACCGGCATCCATCAACGCAAGACTTGCACCACAGACGGTCGCCATCGAACTTGAACCATTAGATTCAGTGATTTCTGAAACAACACGCAAAACATAAGGAAACTCACTGGTTGTTGGCAACACGGCCATCAAGCCGCGACGAGCCAGTCGACCATGACCAATTTCACGACGTTTTGGGCTACCCATCATGCCAGTTTCACCCACTGAATACGGAGGGAAATTATAATGCAGCATAAACCGATCACGAATTTCACCATCGAGTTTATCCAGGAGTTGCGCATCACGATCATTACCTAGCGTAGCAGCAACAATGGCTTGAGTTTCACCTCGTGTAAACAGTACTGAGCCATGAGCTCTATCAAGCACACCCGTACGAATGGTAATGGGTCGAACTGTTTTGCGATCACGACCATCAATACGAGGCTCTCCATCTAAAATACGTTGGCGCACGGTCTTTTTCTCTAGTTCACCAAAGAAAGAAAGAATCGCATCTCGCGTAACGCTGGGTTGTTCTTCATCTAATAATTGAGCAACGATTTCTTCACGTACCTGATTTAAACGCTCATAGCGTGCTGTCTTATCTTTAACAAGATAAGCCGAAGTAATAGGCTCTAAAGCTAAGGCATCTACACGTGCTTGAAGTTCAACATCAACCTGCAACGGCGGACAATCCCAGCCAGGTTTCCCTGCCATCTTCGCTAAATCATTAATCCCGTGAATAACAGATTTCATGGCGTCGTGACCAAACATCACAGCACCCAACATGATATCTTCACTGAGCTCGCCTGCTTCAGACTCAACCATCAAAATGGCATCTTGTGTACCAGCAACAACTAAATCTAGGGCAGATGTCTCTAATGCGGTTGGGCCAGGATTTAATAAGTAGATCCCATCCTGATATCCAACACGTGCAGCACCAATAGGACCTTGAAATGGCAATCCAGAAATTGCAAGCGCAGCTGAAGCACCAATCATTGCGATAATATCTGCAGAAACTTCAGGATTTAAAGACATGACGGTAGCAACGACTTGGACTTCATTCAGAAAATGCTTAGGAAACAAAGGGCGAATGGGTCGATCAATGAGTCGTGATGTTAATGTCTCATGCTCACTCGGACGACCTTCACGTTTATTGAATCCGCCAGGAATTTTACCCGCAGCATAAGTTTTTTCTTGATAATGAACTGTTAAAGGGAAAAAAGAGTTTTTTACTGCTGCATCTTTTTTTCCAACCACAGTCACTAAAACTTGTGTGCCATTCATGCTAGCAAACACTGCGCCATCTGCTTGACGTGCTATCTCACCAGTTTCAAGAACCAGTGTATGTTCACCAAATTTTATCTCTTTAACGATTTTAGACACGCTAGTTTCCTCGTTCGATATTTAAACAAAAAAAAAGGCGCCATTTAATGCGCCTTTCTCTTAGCTTTTTTTGTTAATTGACTCAACCCTCAGTTGAAGGAAGATAATCAATAAGAATCCCTCAAGCCCAAGCTTTGAATCAAAGTCGCATAACGTGATTTATCACAGCGCTTTAAATACTTTAAAAGTTTACGACGTTTGTTAACCAATGTTTGTAAGCCTCGTCGAGAATGAAAATCCTTTTTGTGAGCTTTAAAATGTTCAGTTAAATATTTAATGCGGCCAGTCATCAGTGATACCTGTACTTCAGACGAACCCGTATCATTCGCTGCGCGTTTGAAATCATTCACAATTTCCGCTTTTTGTGCGGTGGTTAGCGACATTGTTTACTCCTGAAAAGACAAAAATTTATTTTTTGAAAGGACGTTATTTTACCAGGGGTTTTAACACAAAACAAGAGAAACATTTTTATTTATCATGTTTTTCTGCTGGCGCTCTTAACTTGTTCATTTTACTATTAATATATCGTACAGGTCACATGCCTTGATGAACCGGTAAGCGCGCTCTGTCTGAGCGCAGCGAGTTTAGCGCGCTTAATCGGTCATCAAGGCATGTGACCTGTACTATAATAGATGGTCTAAGCCGGCTTATAATCAACATACTTAAAAAGGACATCCCATGTTAAAAAGCAAAAGACTAAAACTCTTCATCAGTTTAATATTACTTAACGCAATCAATCCCTCATTTTCAGCATCCGGAGAATTTTTTGTTATAAGACAAGATTGTCATATTCAAGAGAGATTGAGTCCATATACTGCTGTAAAGTTTTTTAATCGGGTTAAGTTTGAAAATAGAACAGCTGTATAAAAAGGTTGTTTACTCGGTTATAAAAGGCTCTTGCAAGGGCCATCCACATTATCCAAACTATTGGTGTCTAATCAAAAT
>CANNJI010000067.1 GCA_947504875.1 Legionellaceae bacterium | reverse complement strand
GAGGTATTATTAAACACCAAACGGACTAATCGCAAAGTTGCGTGAAGGATATTTAGAAAAATATTGCATTATTTTTTTGTTGAGATATCATGCTTCATGTAGGGCAAATCTGCTCTGCTTCAAGCGACAACTATCCTGAAAATTACCGTGTACGAAATCGAATGCGAAATGGAATGAGAGCAAAAGGCAAGCCGCGACCCCGTTACGCACGCTCGACCCCGTTACGCACGCTCCTATAAGTATGGATTTTGCCAATTTATTGGGTTCTTTCGAATTAATATTTATAATTATAATTTACTCTGAAGTATTGCAGCTATGATTTCTTCAGAGTAATATTCAGTGATGAATATCATTGAACTTTTAAAACAATCGGAAAGTAAGACAGTCGAGTTTAAAAGAGATCTGTCTTCTTCAACAAATATTATTCGCACGGTTATTGCTTTTGCAAATACTGCCGGTGGTAGTTTGGTTATTGGTGTAGAAGATAATACTCATTATATAGTTGGTTTATCTGAACCTCATGAACGAGAAGAGCAACTTGCTAATTTAATTAGTGACAATATCCAACCGAATCTTGTTCCAGATATAGATATTATTCCATGGAAAGAAAGTTACCTCTTAATTGTTCGCGTATATCCCGGTTCGGCCAGGCCTTATTTCTATAAGAAACAAGGCATAGAAAATGGTGTGTATGTGCGCGTTGGCTCAACAAACAGACGTGCTGATAATGAAATTATAAAAGAATTGCAACGCATTGTTCGTAATGAAAGTTTTGATGAGCAACCAATGTCTGAATTAAGCTCTGAAGCAATCGACTTTATGGCTGCTTCAGAGCAAATGAACCATGTTCGAAAACTTTCTGAAAAAGCTTTAGAAACGCTTCAAATCATCACTCATGATCAAGGAAAAAAAGTACCTTCTATTGGGGGGATGATATTATTTGGTAAAGAGCGTAATAAATATTTTCCTGACGCATGGATTCAAGCAGGGCGTTTTCAGGGAACAGATAAAAGCTTGATAGTTGATAGTGCCGAATTTAAAGATTATCCTATTGACGCAATTCCTCGCTTATTGGAATTTATTGAAAAACATGCGATGCAAAGCATACATATTGATGGGGCAAAACATCATCGAGTATGGAGTATCCCATTAAATGCTGTACGTGAAGCAGTGATTAATGCGGTTGTTCATGCAGACTATAGCCAAAATGGGACCCCCATTCGAGTAGCAATTTATGATAATCGAATTGAAATTGACAGCCCGGGATTATTAAGGTTTGGATTAACAATATCAGACATAAAACAAGGAATATCTAAATTAAGAAACCCTATCATTGGCCGAATTTTTCATGAGGTGGGCCTAATTGAACGTTGGGGCAGTGGTATACAGCGTATTATTTCAACATGTCTAGAAGGTGGTTTCCCCGAGCCTGAGTTTGAAGAACTTGCAACGCACTTTAGAGTGACCATTTTTACAAATCAGGACAAAGATAAGCATGTTGTTGACACAGTGAATCAATCTATTCTTGACTTGCTGAAGGAAAATGGCGATGGCTTAACAACTGCAATGATAGCAAGATCTATAAAATTATCGACTCGTACTATACGCACAAGGTTATTACACCTCATTGCATTAGGATTAGTGGCTGAGTTAACGTCCAGTGAGAAAGACCCTACCCGGCTATATTTTATAAAATTTATTCCATGATTTTATAAAGGGTTTATTACGGGTTTATTACGGGTTTATTCACTGACAATAAAGCACAATCAAAGACAACTCCACAGGAGATTTCTTTACCTACCCTGCCCTGGTTTTATCTAGGCTTCCAAGGTCTTTCATGGTTTTTGATGATCTAGGGCAGATCATCAGGAAGCGGGTTCAATTCCCGCCGCCTCCACCAATTAAGCACTTGATTTATAAAAATGAATTAAAACCCTTTCAAATCGCAGCACCATCTACCCTAAATGACAACTCCAATCATGAATAGGACGATACCCTGATTGAGTTAAACTATCCGGTATCCAGCGGCCATAAGAGGGTGTCCGGAAAGTTCCCGCCTTCGGCTCGCTCACATTGAAACTGATACCGTATTTACAATACCAACGCGGCCATTTCCAGTTTCCAAATCGGAGATCTATAATTATATGTCCCAAATTGACAACAAAATCATCTGTACGAAATCGAATGCGAAATGGAATGAGAGCAAAAAGCAAGCCGCGACCCCATTACGCTCCATTACGCTCCCCGAAAGAACCAAGTACTAAGTATTTTCAAAAACTCTTGACTCATGTAGGTATTAACTTCAATTTGATTCATATAGACATCACATATATATTGATTTCTTTAGACATTAATAATATAGTTTAGCTATATGATAAAATTTAATGGATCTATTCAATGAATTGTTTGAAGTGTCGCTTACAAATTGACCGCCCAAACTTAGCGCATTATGGTTTGCATCCTGATTGCTTTACTACTTGGTTTAAAGCACCAATAACGGCAGAATTTGTTAGCCTGCAAAGAAGATCTAGCACCTCAGATCAGTCTGCTAACCAACCATCTCAAAACACTAGTTTTTTTCATGGGAAATTTAAAAAATACTCAGCGGAGCTCAATGGTCAATCATACATACTAAAAATGAGACAGGATGATGCGCCAGAACTACCAGAAGTAGAATATCTCTGCAATCAAATTGGCAAATTGCTGGGTGTACCTGTTGCAGAATTTTACTTTATTGACTTCAATGGTGATAGAACTTTTGTTACAAAGAATTTTATCAAACCTGGAGCGCCTACCGATCTTCAACACATCTATCACTTCAGACCTGATGATGAACATAGTTGCGAAGGAATTATAAGCGTAATAACTAAAAAAACTCAACTTCCACATGACGTAAAAATGTTCATTAAAACAATATTATTTGACTCACTCATTGGTAACCATGACCGGCATGGAAGAAATCTAGCATTTATTATAACCGCAAAAAATACCTCTCTTTCACCAATTTACGATAATGTTTCTTATTTAAGCTTAGAAAGTGGCAATATGCTTAAAGCTGATTTCAATCCTACAGGGAGAATCAGTACAAGTGTTACTCTTGAACCTAATATCAGCGATTATGTTAAAGAATTAAAAAAACTTGGATTTGGAGACGATGTTCAGGAGTTTTACAAAAATATAAAATTACCTCAGCTATATCAAATAATTGATGAAAGCTTTTGCAGCACTCTTATGCAGGAAGCCATTAAGTCTTTAATTAAAAAAAGATTTGCGGAGCTTGAAAATGACTTACCTGATTAAACCAGATGAATACCGATTAAAAATTTTTCATGAAAGCAGAAAAAGGCGGATTCTGGTTGGCGAATTAATTTATGACAAAAATAATGATAAATATGAATTAAGATACGATAAAAATTATGCTTATTCTAAAAATGCAATACCGATAAGCCCAGATCTTGATCTTTTTAAATTGCATCATCAATCTGAAAAAGGGAAACTTTTCCCATCATTTATCGATAGAATCCCAGATAAATCCAATCCCGCTTATAGTGATTATTGTGAAGCTCAGGGAATTTCTAATACTGAAAAAAATCCAATTATATTATTGGGTTCCATAGGAAGACGCGGACCATCGAGTTTTGTTTTTGAGCCGGTCTATTATAGTAAGTTTGATTCAAGTGATATTATTAACTTACGAAAACAATTACAAATTTCTCAACATGACCTGGCCAAAGCTTTAGATATTAGTCAAACAACATTACAAAGAATTGAGGCTGGAGTAAGCAGCGATCTAACTACATTAAGATACATGCAAATATTGCTTAAATTTCCTGACGTTGCACTTTGGCAACTAAAACAAACAGGAAATCAGGTTCATCAGGACGTATTGACTCAATTGATAAAATATTTTCAAACAAAAGCTAAAATATAAATAAGTGTGTCTACAGTCGTTCTCTGTTAGCGAACAGAAGATTGAACATTATATGAACCGCATTACAGTTAGCGAATTATTAATTTTATAAGGCCATCATGGAAAAATATTTTCCCCAAAAAGATGTTTTAGAATTACACAGCTTTCTTAAGCAGTCGCAGATAAAAATTTGGCTAGATGGTGGATGGGGGGTTGATGCCTTATTAGGCTTGGAAACTCGCCTACATCAAGATTTAGATATTGTTATTCAGCAAAAAGATCTATCATCATGCTGTCAGATATTAGAAACCCGCGGTTACCGTAGGATTCTCCGTGATGATACATGTGCTTGGAATTTTGTTTTGGGAGATAATGCGGGACATGAAGTTGATGTCCATGTTATTGCTATTGACGATAATGGTAATGGAATCTATGGCCCAGTATATCGGGATATTTTTTATCCTGCTGAATCACTCACGGGCATTGGTAGCATCAGTGGGATTGAAGTTAACTGTCTGACTGCTGAATATCAAGTGCAGTCTCACACAGGATATAAGTTGAAAGATAAAGATTTTAAAGATGTTTTTGCTCTATGTGAAAAGTTTAATATCCCTCTTCCAAAGGAATACAGAAGTGTTGAGTGATTCAGAAGACAAAGAGATTCAATATTCTATCTAAAAGATTCGGGCAGCTGTAGTTTAACTCCCTCGAATTCGAAGGGATGAATGAATGGGGTCACCCACTATATGAGAAGGTGATGATCTATTTCTCTCATGAACATCTCAAGCAAGCTCAATTTTGCTACAGAACTTATTTGTGTTACAATGCTAATTATTTGGTCAGTTTTTTTGTATGAAAGATTCTAATGAAGTTACATCCGTTTGCATCAATCCGCATATTGTTGGTTGGTATTTGATTAACGAGTTAAAACAGTTAAAAAAATTAAAACGTTGTGAAGAAGAGCGGCTGTCACAAACGAACCATCCTATCGATGCAAAAACAATGAATGATATTTATGTTTTTTCTGGAATAAAAAAGCAGATTGAATGGCCGATAAAATGCAAGTTACAAGGGTATAAGAAATCTTTCGACGCTGATGAGTTGTTAACCTTTGAGGAAATCGTCGAATATTTTGAAGAGCAATTAACCGCTTTAAATGCGAAAAAAACGATAGAAAAGATAGTGGTCGATGTCGCTTATGCTGCTCATGAACATGCCGAAAAAAATCATTTAATTGATGCGGCGAAGATGGGTAAGCGTCTATTTAAGACTGTTATTGCAGATACCCCGGTAAAAGAACATCCGCATGTCAGTGATGCAATTATAAAAGAGAAGCCAGCAGTTACCTCTTCAAATAACTCGACAGTCACCTCAGCGCTAAGCGTTGCAGCCGCTACTTTTATCCCTTTGTCACAAAAGAAAGCTATGGCCGATTCAATAGACGAAGTTGATCCTAAAATAGTTAGGCCTAAGGTTGTCAGATTCTCTCTGCACCAAAATTTAATACATTCACCGTCAATTCCCGGCAAACCACATAAAAATATAACTTCACCTGAAACGCAACGCTGTGCGAGTGATTCTATCCAAAACAGTCGACTATACAGATTTTGGCTGAGAACCGATGTGCAAGCTCAGGTGCCACAGAGCACAAATACTACTTCACGAGAAATCGATTTAGGTCAGGGGCTTGTTTAGCAGATAGCCCCATACAACCTATAGTGCCAGCAAGGAGCTATGTTAAAATTATTAACACGTCAAAGGTTGGTCTATTTCAAATTACACTGCAAAAGTAAGCAATATCTGTTATTACTACAGTATGTTTCAGGAAGTCGATTGATAACATTATGATAAGCAAGGAAAAATGGGACAAGTTGGCAGAACGGATGGAATCTCTCCATATTACCGAAGCCGAACTCATCGAGAAATTTATTTTAGGCAGTGGCAAAGGTGGACAAAAATTACAAAAAACCGCTTCGACCGTTTACTTGAAACATTTACCTTCAGGTATCGAAATCAAATGTCAGTACTCCAGACGTCGTGATGATAACCGATATTTTGCAAGAGAACGACTGTGCGAAAAAGTACACTCACTCATCAGTGACGAAAAAACAAAAATACAGCAAGAAGTTGAAAAACTAAAGCGCCAAAAGAAGCGCCGAACAAGACGTTCAAAGCAAAAAATGCTGGATGAAAAATCAAAACAAGGCGTGCTGAAAGGGTTGAGAAAAAGGCCCCTGGCCTTTGAATAGATTGATGCTCCTCTGCACTATAATGCGACACAATATGTAATAACATGTTATGCTTCATTTTTTTAAGAATATTAATCATTCCCCACGCTATAGGTCATCCCGAGCTCAGCGAGGGATCTCAACATGCGTCACAGCACCGCATCGTAGGAGATTCCTCGCTGTGCTCGGAAAGACGTGGGGAGTTACACATATTACCGTTTTAGGATAATTTTGTTTAATAAAAACCACAAACAGCGAAGCCTCTTTGAGATAAAAACTAAAGCGTATCAAAAAGCCATGACACGATACAACAATAACCCCCTTTACCAGAAAGCAGGCCTTATTTGCTCTAGCTTAATTGTGTCGTTACAAGTGATATCTATCACCTATACCCTACGTGCATGGCAAGGAATAAACCCTTTGTATTTAGTCGCTTTGTTTATTTTCGCTTACATCTTAACAGATTTTATCAATGGCTTAGCGCATCTTTATATGGATAACAATACGCAATATAACGGCCTCTTAGGTCCATTTGTGGCCGCTTTCCATTTGCACCACTTAACCCCTAAATACACTAGAAAACACCCCATTATGGTTTATTTCTATGAATCAGGCTCAAAATTTTGGTTGTTTTTTTATCTTTTCATGTTGGTCTGGGCGCAACATCAATTTCAACTGTCTTTCGAAATGCAATTTTTTTTCACCTGGATTGGTCTTCTTTCATCCTTCGCAGAGGTCTCTCATTTTTGGTGTCATCATACGAAACATCAATCTTCTCTGATCAAGTTTTTACAAAATAGCGGTATACTGTTATCCAAAAAGCATCATATGATCCATCATGTGTCTGATAACAAAAATTATGCTTTTTTAAATGGTATCAGCGATCCGCTGATTAATCGTATTGCTTACGCTTTATATGATGGTTATAAAAACAACGCGGATAAGCATGCAAAATCATATACGGGCGATCAAACTAACAATAGGGGAGCAAAAGAAACAGCCCCTAAGAAAGATAAGTAAAAAGAGCTAACGTCTTGCATAAAAATATACAGAAAAAATAACAAGGCTCATGCCGCCGGCTCAAATGCTATAACATCAAAAGAATTGTTGCCAAACCAAGCCTAATTTCCGATACCAACAAAATGGGAACAGTTGAAAGTAAAATATTTGAGCCAACCCGTACGTCCTCTGAAGCATAACGAGCGATAGCGTAGGTCAACCTAAGCTTTAGGTGAGAACAAACTTTTGCTGTGTGGATTGTTTGCATAGGTTTCTAATATGTCACAAACCAAGGCATCCACAACCCCATTTTTTTCCTCTTCTTCAATCAGCCCTGACTCAGCCTTTAGATTATTAAGACGCTGGGATAACTCTTTTCCTACAGAACCATTTGGGAAAAGTAATGCCAAGAATCGTCTCGCCTCAGCAGGACCCAAGTGACGATACAACATATTTCTTACGGCAACATCCTCCGCAGTTGTACTAAAAGCCCATAACTCAATAGGCCCAAGCGTTAACGTTAAAAGCTGAACGGAAACACCCATTTTGGTTGCAAATTGTGCTAGAAATGTTGCGCCACCTTGTCGTGGACCATGTACCCGGGTGCGTAGCGCTATTTTCGCTGACTCTGATAGCCCAAATATTCTCGTTGTTTTTTCTATGGTTTGAGCAGGCCCTGCATCCATGATATATATCGATGTGGCAAATTCAATCATAACAGAATCAAAGTCGTCGAGAGATTGAGACAACAACGAAATTTGAACATTCCATTTTCGTCCCTCACGCATATCTATGATCACTTGGTCGCGTACAGCGGATGACCGTGATGTTCGATGAAATTCATCATACACAATACGTTTTGGATCTTCTCTTATATCTCGAATTCGGTCCATATGGTAAGCCAGATATTGCTCAGGGATGGCCCCCATGCTTTCTTCCGTCAAATAATAATGTCGAGCTAAAACGTAACGAGCCAACATATACATCACTGCTGTTTTTCGATCAGCAGCATCTCCGCCACTTTTAGCCACTTCATCTAGATCCAGAGACACAACACGTGCATCGCCAATATCAAAAGCTGTTACGCGCGACAAAATGGAGTACTCTCTCACAGCGCTTGAAATCATACGCGAAAATGCATTAATTAATGTCTCACCTGTTGGCGCAACTACTTTTTCATATAAATCTTCAATGGAAGAAGTTCTACAAATTGATGCAGCATCGGCGAGCAATGGCATGGCATAACGCTGAGCGAGCAGTGCCTCATGCGTAAAACCTGCCGAGAACAAAGCATCAGTAACTTCCCACCAGGTTGATTTAGAATCACGAACAAAACTAATTTCATCCAAGATTCCATCAATAAACTCCTCTATCCCAGAGGAGTATGGCGTTGGATTAAACTCATCCGAAAACGATTTGTAAAGTTCATCCACAACCATTCCTACTAAATCGGGCATTGCATCATAGGGTTTAGGCGCTCCAAGTGGTGTCGTCAGAAGCGTTAGAAAATTAACCAAAAACGAACGCTCTGAGGCCGTTGGAAAACGACAGCCCAACTGAGTATCAAATGCATTTATTGAGTAATCTGGTGTCATTCTTAAGCGATGGTATGCCGCCCAATGACGATTTTCGATTGGAAGCGCTTCTTTTATTAAGGATATAAAACCACTACTTGATGGACCTATATCAATAATAGCAATGCGCGGTAAACGGGATAATCCACTGGACATACATAATGCCAAATTCTGAGCATTTGATAAAACAGACTTTCCCGACCCAGGACGTGCATAAACTAAATCAATCCACGTTGTTTGCTGATTAGAACCTGGTTGAAAAGGCCAAGGCTTGCCATCTGGGGTACGAAATAGGAGTGCTCCTTTTGTCCAAGGTGAAGCTGGCCTTGCTATAGGTAGCATGCTGACAACAGCAGACAATGGTGCAACGGTAGGAACCGCTGGACTCTCCATTGTTGTTGCTAGCATCCCCGCAGTGAACCCTGCAAAAGGATCCCCGCATACCTCAGAAACGTCTGTTGAGCCCCATCCTTGTATTGCTTTAACCAATTCTGAACTTCGCCTTCTTAATAAAGGAAGATCATTTTCGGGAGCCCAGGTTGTTGCTACAACTCGTAAACGCACAATAATTTCATCTGTATTAATTTGTAAATATTTTAATAAATTAACTGCATCACTTATCAATCGATTTTCTGCGGAAGAAAAACTCAGAATGGATGACAATAACCCTTTAAGTTTAACTGTGCTTAAACCTTCACTCTCAATTAAAAAAGAAATTCTCCACGGTACATTGGTCGGCAAAATTCTATAAAATAATGTCATAAAAGGCCGTACATCTTTTGGAAATAAATCAATATAAGCACTTGAATATATGATGTTTCCCACCATCACAGTTCGTCGGTCGATGGTTTCTGCATCTCGGGGGATGACTTGTTTAGCAAGCGAAGGCCAGAGTAAATCAGACGCATCGCCCTCAAAAGATTTTATTTCTCGTACAGGAAGCTCATCGCCCGGTAAGGTTGCACGCCATTCTTCGGAAGTAAACTCGGGATCAGCCGACATTCGAATTGCGAAAACAGCATCATGGACTTCTAGTAAGCTGCTAAGAACATTAAGTGTAACCAGCTCATTCTGAATCGATCGAACATACGCACCATGTGTTTCTCGTAACTCGGGCAAGGCAGCATAAATTGTTTGGGCGTATCTGAAAGGTAGGGCTTTTTTATCTCTTATCATCTTTAGTTTGGATTTATTTGCCATCTTTAACTGTTCTGCTGGCAAATTGAAGGGACGGGTGATTAAAACAAAATACACAGACTCTTGCGCACAATACTCTGATAAATAGTCAACACGTTCACTAAATAAATCCTCTAAATTAAGATTGAGTCGCTTTGCAGTGGCTTCTGCAGGTGAGTATATATCGCGTATAAGTTTTTTAATATGCTCTTTGTCATGCTGAAAAAAAACCTGTAGAGCATGTCCAGTTCTTCCCATTGCAGGACCAAAAGCATTGGTGATCCCTTCAGACAAGCGTTCAAACTCTTCTGGGCCCAAAAGTTCTGTGCTTCCTTCGATTCGCAATATTGATATCAAAGAACCATCATGATTGACCAAAACAGTAGGACTATCTGCTGTTTCCAGATTGCAATAGGATTCAGTTGTTTGCTTGAGAGAGGTACTCAACCAAGCAAAAAAAGTATCAACGCCTTCAAAAAATGATTCTACCCAAGTACTCATCCCTTTACCTCCGGCTCACACCCTGTTGCTAAACGATACAAACGCTCCATTGTCCACTGGACAAGGCATGACACGTATACGTTCTACTCAACTGTCAACAACCCTACCCATAGTGACCGACAGACTTCGCTATCATTCAGTCTCTACCGAAACTTCATTTTCAATTTTACTATCACTAATTTCTTTCAGTGCACTGGCAGCCCAGTGTTCTATTTGTTTTCTAAATTTTGCCCGAGAAGGGAGAAGTCGTATATCCTGAAAGATTTTCTTGGATTGTTCTAGATCTGTATTTCCTGAGTCGATCAAAAGTCGTGCAAAAATTGCAGGGTCGCTGGTACCCTCTCCAAATTTATCTTCTACAATTTGTGTTCTAAATTTAAAACTTCGATAAATGGTCTGAGCCACACTTTTATATCCTGTGTCATTTGTAATGGCACAGAATAAAACATGACAAAGACTGTTAAGCTCGGTTTGAGAGAGCTCAGGCAGATAGATTAGATTCCCTCCACCATATCCTCCCACCCCAACTGACTCGAGAAAAAAACATTGTGAGCAAAAGCAACAAGCAGTAATAAGATTCGAGCGCTTATTATTTGTGTAGTTTCCGTCTGAGTTAATTACTTCTTGGTATAATTTTGATTGAAAACCACAGAATTGGCAGCGGTATTCGTCCCGCTTAAGAATTTGTTCTTCAAAAATCTTAAAATTTGGGTCTGCTTGCCTGGCAGCATACAACCGCCAGGCACCCGGACTTGCAACTAGTTGAATTGTAGCGTTGATCTTCCTGATCGTGCTCATTTTAGCTAATGGTTACGCCCAATGGACCAGCAACACTACCACCGCCAGAACCAAACATTGTGGATCCTGCTATATCAAGCATGGTTGGAAGAAATAACAGCGCAGCACCAATAAATGTAAGACCAATTGGCTGTCCAATTTGGATTTGCGTCGGACTATCTTTATGCTGCTTAAATTTCATAATCGCACCAATAAAAAACGCAATTCCCCCCAAATAAGAAGTAGCAGTAATTAATTTAGTTAATTGAGTAAAGGAGCCTGTGATTGTTGAGGCCATAGTTCCTAGGGTCATGGCATTTGCGGATATTGTAAAGAAAATACCTAGAATCACAGATAACATGAACAGAAACTTCTTGCTAACAGTGAGTTCTCTTATTCTAATTGAGTTTTTCATAAGCCATCCCTTTATGTTGTTCCGAAAAGTGTATTGTAAACCATTTCAATAGTCCCGACTATATTTACAGCAAGAATTCCACCAAAAATATGCGTCAAGGCCTTCCCTGTTCCTCCCGCTTGTTGCCCATGAGATGATGAGCGAGCAAGCAAGATAAATCCTTTAACAAACGCGAAAACTCCTATTGTTTGAACGATTGTAACCAGCGCCTCTCCTAAGCTAGAATCACTAAACCATGATTGAATAGTCGTACTTTCTCCATAAGCCATAATATTTGAAGTGCCAAATGTCGTGTTCATCATAATATCTAAGCCTGTCGGAAAATATATAAGCATTCCGGCGACTAAAAGATGAAAGAGTGGCTCTTTCATGCTGCTCGCTTGTGACATTGTTTTAGCTTCTCCATGCTGTTTTAATGCCATCAATGCTTTGATTGCAAAAATAATCCCAACGAGGTAGGCCCCACCTGTTATAAGCTCTTGAACAGGTAGTAATGACTTTGCAATATTAACGAGAACATTTACATCTGTCGTCTCTGACATACAATGTCCTTAACTATCGGCTTGACTAAACTTAATGGTTTTTCCAGAGCTTGTAAATACGCGCCCTTGTTTTGTGTCGATTGATCTTATAAATCCATACCCGACAAGTGTGGAGCCCTCCCTCACCGTTAGGGTGGTTCCATTCTCTGCAACTAACCATGCACGCCCGGGGATAACTGCTTGAAGATAGTATCTAACAACGGAGGTTGCATGCTGCTTAGAGGGCGATGCAAATGTACGTGAACGCACATTCTCCACTTTCTTTTTTTGCATACTAAGCAACTGCGACGATTGTGTGTCAATTTTTTCATTTAAATTAACAATCATCTGATTTAGGACTGCAACTTTAGAAGTCATATCATTCATGGTTGAACTTAATGTACTTAACTGTGTATTCAACTCAATGACTTGTGTACTCATGGTCTGTTGTTGTTGCTCAAGGACAGAAAGTTGCTTGTCTTGGGGTTCTGGAACGATATTTTTTTCATTTGTAACCAGTTGACTGGCTTGCGTTTTGATAGGTGTGCTTTTCTGAAGCAATGGCAAAGGTTTTGTTTGTACTTGCTTTTCAGCTGACATCATTGCAGGAGCTGGTGTAATCTCTATCTCAGAACTATTTGATTGCTTATTGGAAAGATAAGTTCCAACAACTTTGTATAAGAATAGCAACAAAAAAATGGCCCCGATAACAATAAGACCGTGTCTAATAATACGTTTAAAATCGGGCGACTCATGCCCCGCTTTAACTGATGAATTATCTGGCTCCATATCAAAGGCGTTATCAGACTCAAGCGTCAAAGCATCTGGATCATTTAACTGATACTCATCATCACTATCATTCTCTACCATGATACCTACCTATTATCCAATTAAATTAAAGTAACATCCTGAGTAAATAGAACGCCAATTCCTGTTCCTGAATATAACTCAACCGTGGTTGGCTTGCTCATGTTTTTTTGCGCTTCTTGTGCCCATGCCTGCCCAACAGCGCCCAGTCCAATTAAAGCGTTATCTAAAGTGGAGCGATCAATACCATTTTGAACTTCTGTTGTGGTTGTTCCGCCGGTGCCGCCAACGGTTATGGTTGTATCCGCAGACTGAATCGCGCTGCTAAATCCAGCCATAAATGTCGATGCAAACAATGACCCGTACTTCATCAAATAATGATGGTTTGTGCGGCTAGATAATGCAGTACGTGCTGTATCAGGATCAATCGCATACGCATTAATGGATATTGTTTTATCTGCACCCAACATTGATAATGTGTTAAAAGTTACAACCATCTTATCAGCATTCGACGGCAAATTAAAACTCCCAATCAATTTAGACCCTTTAAGTCTTCCAGAAACAATGGTTGCCAGAATTGGACCAGGTTCATCCGTATTAACAGAAGTATCCAATACTGCAAAAAGAATGTCTCCTGATTTAATCGCACCGGCTTGAGCTTGCATTTCTCCTGAGGCACTGTCTACTGAGCCGGTGTTGTCAGCGTTTTCACTTCGTCCAGGATGTAGGCCCTTTTGCGGTTCCGAACTACCATTAACCAACTCTGCTGCGGCCTGGCCCCCAACATACACTTGAGCAGCAACCACTCCCCAGCCCTGAATTACTTTATTTGCTGCAGACAACATGGTATTCGCGCGTTGTTTAATTTTGGTTTGATAACGTTGTTCAGATGCCTGGAGTTTCTGCTGAGCCATAATGTCTTGCAATTGCTTTGCTTTTGCTGCTGCATTATCACCAGAGCCAGGAAGACTTTTGTTCTTTGATAACGAAGGAATAGATTCAATCATATCATTGCCCAAGGAGTCCATATTATCATCCAGATCGTTGCCCTTGAAGCCTGCGGCTTTCAGTTCCTCAGCACTATATCCGGCATCTTTTAATTCTTTTGCAGTAAATCCTGCTGCTTTCAACTCCGCAGCACTAAAGCCCGCATCTTTTAATTCTTTTGCAGTAAATCCTGCTGCTTTCAACTCCGCAGCACTAAAGCCCGCATCTTTTAATTCTTT
>CANNJI010000066.1 GCA_947504875.1 Legionellaceae bacterium | reverse complement strand
TCCGAACCGCGACCGTCAGGGAGTGGAAAAGTTATCAACAAAATCCGAACCGCGACCGTCAGGGAGTGGAAAAGTTATCAACAAAATCCGAACCGCGACTGTTAGGGAGCGGAAAAGTAAAGTCGATCTAAACCTTCCGCTCCCTAACAGTCGCGGTTCGGATTTGTCGATATATTCAGCTTTTAGCATGGATGATTGTTCTTGTGCCTCAAGGACCGGGGCCTTGGGTTTAATAATAGCTTGCGAATTAATAGTAATGTCAGGAAACGAGCCATCAAAACGATAAGCAGTTAGAATAGGCAACAATGAATCTTTAAATGCAATATCTCTAAAACAAAGCGGGGTATTTTCTCGAATCATGCCTTCGTCTAATCCCTGCTTATACGCGACCATTGCACAAAATCCGAACCGCGACCGTCAGGGAGCGGAAAAGTTATGAACAAAATCCGAACCGCGACCGTTAGGGAGCGGAAAAGTTATGAACAAAATCCGAACCGCGACCGTTAGGGAGCGGAAAAGTAAAGTCGATCTAAACCTTCCGCTCCCTAACGGTCACGGTTCGGATTTGTCGATATATTCAGCTTTTAGCATGGATGATTGTTCTTGTGCCTCAATCCCGAGATAAGCCACGTAGGGTGTTCTTACATTAATTTGAAGTAACTACCCCCCGTACGGCATCCCTCGCTGGGCTCGGGACGACGTGGGGGGCACCACTTTGAATATAATAAATAAATGTTAGTGATATTTTGTACAAAAAAAAGCGGAAAACTCAAGAAGTCGACCTGATAAAAATTTTTAGGTCAGTCGTGTATTATCAATCACAAGCTTAAGCGCTGGACGACCGGCCTTTTGTTTGAACTCATGACCCGTGCGATAAATTTCAAACACTCGAAACGCCTCATCGGTTTCAGTGTCCACAAGCTCAACATCGCTGCCTTGCTCATCCACTAAAGTAACAGATAAATGCATTTCTCTAAAATGCCCAATGGAATAGCGATCTTTTAATAAGTTAATCACACTTAAGATGCTTTCGCTGGCTTCTTGACTATCGTGCCGACCCTGAAAAATAATTTCCATATCATCCTCCGCATCGCTAAATACATCAGTAACTACAGTACTTATCGTATTTAGCGGCAGAGGAAATCAAAACTTGAGCTAGTTGCTGTAATAAAGATCAAACTCTTCCGGGTGGACGAGGGTTCGAATATGATCTATATCTGCTTCTCTTAAATTAATATGGTTATTAATTAAAGCGTTAGTAAATACATTGCCCTTTAATAAGAACTCATGATCTTTCTTTAATGCATCAACTGCTTGCTCAAGTGAACTTGCGACTGTTGGAACATCCATGAGCTCTTGAGGTGGTAGCTCATACAAATCTTTATCAATGGCGTTTCCTGGATGTATTTTATTTTGAATGCCATCAAGACCTGCCATCATCATTGCCGTAAACGCCAAGTAAGGATTCGCTAAGGGATCGGGGAATCTAACTTCTATTCGACGCGCTTTAGGATTATTAACATGCGGGATTCGAATTGCAGCAGAGCGATTTCTTGCGGAATAAGCCAACAAAACAGGCGCCTCATACCCAGGAACAAGCCGTTTATAACTGTTGGTGCCAGGATTGGTAAAGGCGTTTAACGCCCGTGCATGCTTAATAATACCACCAATATAAAATAATGCATTTTCAGACAAACCGCCGTACAAATCTCCTGAAAATAAATTTACGCCGTCTTTAACTAATGACTGATGGCAATGCATACCACTTCCGTTATCACCGACCAAAGGCTTGGGCATAAACGTTGCTGTTTTTCCGTGATTATGAGCAACATTATGAACAACATATTTTAAGATTTGTGTTTCATCTGCTTTTTTGGTTAACGTATTAAAACGTGTTGCAATTTCACATTGATTAGCCGTTGCAACCTCATGATGATGTGCTTCAACTACAATTCCGAGAGACTCTAACGTTTCACAAATGGCTGAGCGAATGTCTTGTGAAGAATCAACCGGTGGAACAGGGAAATATCCCCCTTTAATACCAGGACGGTGACCAATATTTCCACCATCAATCACTTTACCTGAATTCCAATAGGCTTCTTCAGAATCAATTTTATAAAAAGCACCATTCATGCTCGTTTCCCAACGAACATCATCAAAAATAAAAAACTCTGGCTCAGGACCAAACAATGCAACATCCGCAATTCCTGTTGATTTCAGATAAGCTTCAGCATGCTGCGCAATAGAACGAGGACAACGCTCATATCCAAGCATTGTTTGTGGATCAACCACATTACAACGAATAAACAACGTACTGTCTTGATAAAAGGGATCGTGGAGTATTGTGCTTAAATCAGGCATGAGCGCCAAGTCAGACTGATGTATTTTTTGCCACCCTTTGAAAGACGAACCATCAATCATTTTTCCTGATTGAAAAAAGTCATCATCAATCGCTGAAATGGGGAGGGTAATATGTTGCTCTTTTCCTATGATATCTGTAAATCTTAAATCTATGAATCGTGCGCCATATTGTTCTATCTCAGAACGGACCCTACTTAAACTCATCATTCTCTCCTTATTAATACACACTCATACGCATGGGCAAATACTAACCTCGCCAAGACTTTTGTCAAGAACATTATCACAGATCAATCATCGATTACATAACCGTGAACAGCCCTATTCTCCATCTTAAAACATCGATAAAAATTATCTGTTGTTGCCTGTGCAATGGTTTCGTAAGATACATTACGTAAAGCAGACAATGCTTGAGCCACATGCTTGACCAATGCAGGATGATTTTGCTTTCCTCTAAAAGGAACTGGCGCTAAATAAGGCGCATCGGTTTCAATTAAAATTCTATCTAAAGGCACTTTTTGTGCAACTGACTGTAACTGAGTTGCATTTTTAAAGGTTAAGATCCCAGAAAAAGAAATATAAAAATTGAGATCCAAAGCAAGCTTTGCAACATCATACGATTCGGTAAAACAATGCATCACACCACCAATATCCTCTGCATTTTCCTCTCGTAAAATTCGAATAGTATCTTCTGCCGCTTCCCGCGTATGAATAATTAACGGCTTAGAAAGGGTTTTTCCTGCTTGAATATGCTGTCTGAATTGATGCTGTTGATTGGCCTTGCCCTCTTTATCTTCAAGACGATAATAATCAAGCCCTGTTTCACCTAAAGCAATGCAGGCTTTATCACTTGCGAGCTGAATGAGCTCCTCTAGACTTAAGGTCTCTTTTAATGTTTCGTTAGGATGAACGCCAACGGAAATACTGACCTCGGGGTAACGAGAGGCCAACGCTTTTAATACAGGTACATCAGCTAACTCAACAGCGACACATAAGAAATGCTCAACGCCCACGGCACGTGCACGTTGTATCACCGCATCAACGTCACCATCAAAATCGGTTAAATCTAATCGATTTAAATGGCAGTGTGAATCAACTAAACGTGGCGCTATCATTCAATATACCCCAATAAAATGCTTTCTAAAGCGAGTGTTTCATTCAAGGCTACATTAGCCATACGTTTTTTCATAAGGCAACTGATCGCTTGGATTTGATTCAGTAGACAAAAAGGACTGAGTTTATACGCACCATTTAACGAAGCAAAAAGATACGTAGACGTCAATAAATACAAAAACCATAACAAATCATCCAAAGCATGTTTACTCCATGCCAAGGCCAACTGACAACACGATTGTCGACCATCGATATACTCATTAAATGCCGACATCATAACGCCCCGGGCTTCAAAAATAATGCCTCGAGGTGTATCTGACGGATAGTGCGATGCTTGCATAAAATAATCGCCTGAATCAGCCGTTGTGTGAGTATTAAAATCAAACTGCTGACAGCGACTGCGTACCGTAATCGGTAGTGCCATGGCAGAATCTGCTATCAAAATAAATACCGTGTGCGAAGGAGGCTCCTCCAAAACTTTTAACAGCGCATTTGCCGAAGCAAGGTTCAATTGATGCGCCTCATTAATAATAACAAAGCGTCGACTGCCACATTGCGGTGTTTGATATACCCCTTGTTGTAAGTCTCTAATTTGATCTATTTTAATCAATGAACCCGGTTTTTCAGGGGCTATCCATAAACAATCAGGATGAATATTTTGAATGAATTTAACACAAGACTGACACGCTCCACACGGTTTAGATACCCCCTCACACGCAACACGCGCCATCAATTGGCGTGTAAATGTTACGATATTTGTATACGTGGGTCCGGTAAATAACAACGCTTGTGGAACTTCATTTTTATCTAGAAAAAAACCCATGCGCTCCCAAATCGGCGCGTGCTGCGGTAATAGATCACGTGATCCTAGCGTGGCTTCACGCATGGATCGCCATATACTGCTCAAGTGATCGCCGAATTATATTCTGAACCGTGCCAAAAGGCTTAGTCGCATCGATCATAATCACGTTATCCATCATAGCCAGGTGTTGGTGATAACTGTCATATACCGCGTCAAAAAACAACATAGTCTCATCTTCAATGCGATCAGTTTTCCCACGCTTTACTACACGCGCCAACCCCTCTTCAGGGCTTAAATCAAGAAACAAAGTCAAATCAGGCTTGAGGCCTTTAACGCAAAAAGAAGACAATGTATTGATGATTGATTCGTCTATCTTTCTGCCCCCACCTTGGTAAGCAAAAGTTGACAATTCAAATCGATCGGCCAAGACCCAAGCGCCACGCGCAAGTGCGGGACGAATCACATGTTCAATTAACTGAACTCGTGCGGCATAAAACAGAAGTAACTCCGCACGAGCATCAAGCGGTTCTTCAGTATTTTTTGTTTTGATTAATTGACGAGCGGCCTCACCAACACGCGTACCACCAGGCTCTCGTGTTGTAACCAATTCGGGGACTAAAGGTGTTAAAAAACGTTTTATTGTAGTCAGAGCCGTAGATTTACCCGCTCCCTCAAGGCCTTCAACAACAATAAAACGTCCGGGCTCAACCATGATGATCAGGCCTACGTGATAATCCGTTTAAACAATACGCTGCCATTGGTTCCTCCAAAGCCGAGTGAATTACTCAATGCATATGTAATAGACCGCTCTTGCGGACGATGAGCAACATAATTTAAATCACAACCCTCATCTGGATTATCCAAATTAATAGTCGGTGGTGCAATTTGATCGCGTATTGCCAAAATGCTGAAAATCGCTTCAACCGCCCCAGCAGCACCGAGCAAATGCCCTGTCATAGATTTAGTTGAACTAACGGCTAACTTATACGCGTGGTCTTTAAATACACGCTTAATTGCAAGTGTTTCTATCTTATCATTCAAATACGTTGAGGTCCCATGTGCATTGATATAATCAATCGCGTCAAAATCAATACCCGCATCTTTAACTGCTGCAGACAAGGAACTCACAGCACCATCAGCATTTTCATCAGGTGCGGTTATATGATAAGCATCTCCCGACATTCCAAAGCCAACCAGCTCAGCATAGATATGGGCATTACGCGCTTTAGCATGCTCATACTCTTCAAGAACCAAAATACCCGCACCCTCTCCCATCACAAATCCATCTCTGTCTTTGTCAAAAGGTCGAGAGGCTTTTTCAGGAGCGTCGTTGCGTTTAGAGAGTGAGCGAACAGCAGAAAACCCTGCAAGACAAAGCGGTGTTGTTGTTGACTCCGCTCCTCCGCAAATCATGACATCAGCATCGCCATAAGCAATCATTCGCCCTGCCATTCCAATGTTATGCGTTCCTGCAGAACAGGCTGTCACAATTGAAATATTAGGACCTTTGAGGTTATGTTTAATAGAAATTTGACCAGCGACCATGTTAATGATGCCCGCTGGAATGAAAAAAGGAGAAACTTTTCTAGGACCACCACTCACAAGACGATCTTGGTTGTTGGTGATTGTTAAAATTCCACCAATGCCGGCGCCAACAGCAACGCCTGTTCGATAAGATAGCTGCTCATCGATCACCAATTTTGAATCAGCAATCGCTTCATCAGCAGCTATCATTCCATACTGAGTGAACAAATCCATTTTACGGGCATCTTTCGACGAGATATGGTTATCTATGTTAAAGTTTTTTACCTTAGCCCAAATTTTAGTGCTGTAATCAGTCGTATCAAATCCTTCAACAAGATCAACACCACTGACTCCCGCTAAAATATTACGCCAGGACTCTTCCACATTTAAACCCACTGGACTAAGCATTCCCATGCCAGTAACTACCACACGTCGTTTACTCATCGAAAGCTCCTTCACACTTTGTTACGTGCGATATTTATTCTTTATTTAAGTTTGATTCGATGTAATCAATAGCTTCTTGAACCGTTGTAATTTTTTCTGCTTTTTCGTCAGGAATTTCTGTTTCAAATTCCTCTTCCAGTGCCATCACCAACTCTACAGTATCAAGTGAATCAGCACCTAAATCATCAACAAAGGAAGCATCATTTTTAAGCTCATCTTCCTTAACGCCCAATTGTTCAACAACAATCTTACGAACTCGCTCTGTTACTGTACTCATAATGATTATATCCTCTTTGCCGTTTATAAAAAAAAATCCGGTGGGTAGTTTATTCAATTCCTCGAATAACGCAAGCCCAATTACCCCATATACATGCCACCATTGACATGAATGGTCTCACCAGTAATATAGCTTGCTTCATCAGACACTAAAAAAGACACCGCTGAGGCAATATCCTCTGGTTTGCCTAAACGCTTCATGGGAATACGCTTCATCATTTCTTCTTTGACGAGCGTAGGTAATCCTGCTGTCATGTCTGTATCAATAAACCCAGGAGCAACTAAATTTACAGTAATCCCTCGACTTGCCATTTCTTGTGCAAGTGATTTTGAAAATCCAACCAAACCAGCTTTTGCTGCGGTATAATTAGATTGCCCTGAATTACCATTAAATCCAACAACAGAAGTAATGTTTACAATTCGTCCATATCGTGCTCTAAACATAGGTTTTAAACAAGCGCGCGTTAAACGAAATGCACTATTTAAATTGGTTTCAATAACTTTGTACCATTCATCGTCATCCATCCGCAATAATAAATTATCGGCAGTAATGCCGGCATTATTGACAAGAATAGAAGGCGTCAATTCACGCTCAGTTAAGGTGCTCATGAGCTCGTCAACGGCAGCTTGATTTGTAATGTCGAGAATAACGCCTTCTCCAGCAAACTGTTCTGCTTCAAAAAATGCACTGATAGATTGAGCACCAGTTTCTGTTGTTGCAGTACCGACAACATAAGCCCCTTTTTGAGCCAGTTTTAATGCAATTGCTTTACCTATTCCTCGTGTTGCACCGGTAACCAATGCAATTTTTCCTTGTAAATCAGTCATATGCTTTCTCGTTTAATTCAGGATATAAGGCTTCGAGTGCTTCATTCACACTGAGTGGATCATTGACGCTGATTGTTCTAAACGACTTATCTATTCGTTTTGTTAATCCTGCCAGTACTTTCCCAGGACCTGACTCAATGATTAATGATACACCTGTATTTTTTATGGCGAGCGTTGTTTCAACCCAGCGAACAGGTGAATACAATTGGCGAGCAAGTAAGGCTCGTATTGACTCAACTGATTCATAAGGCGCTGCATTGACATTGCTCAGCACAGGCCAGCGGGGCATTTTGAAAGTAACCGCTTGTAAAGCTGTTTCAAATAAATCTGCTGCGGGCTTGAGTAAAGCACAGTGACAAGGAACACTTACAGGAATAATCTTGGCTAAACGTGCTTCCGCTTGCTCTGCAGCTATAATGAGTCGTTCTACAGCGTGTAAGTCACCCGCAACAACAACCTGACCTATCGCATTATAATTTGCTGGGCTAACTACTTCATTGGATGTACTTGCAGATAAACAAAGATCTGCAACGGCTTCGTCTGTCAAACCAACAACTGCTGCCATGGCACCTTGACCCAAAGGAACAGTTTGTTGCATGAGCCGCCCCCGCGTTTGAACAAGTTTTGCAGCATCCGTTAAAGACAACGCATCGGCGCAAACAAGGGCCGCATACTCACCTAAACTATGTCCGGCCAACGCCATAGGGGTTAACCCCTGTTGTTGCAAAACACGAAAAACTGCAACGTCAGCAGTTAATAGGGCGACCTGGGTAAATTCAGTTTCATTTAGTTGTGCTAAAGGCCCTTCTTGAGTCAATGCCCAAAGGTCATATCCCAGCACGGCCGAGACCTCATCAAATAAGGTCTTAACCAAAGCATATTTCTCAGCAAGTGAAGCAAGCATGCCCAAAGATTGAGACCCTTGTCCTGGAAAGACAAAAGCGACCCCTGGTTCAGATTTAACGAGCACACTCATAATAAAAGCCCTTGATTAATAAAATCCGTGATTTGCTCACGAACCACATCAACAACGTTATTATCGACTTGTAGTACTGCGTGTTCAATTGCAGATTGAAATGCAACAACATTGGCGCCACCATGACTCTTCACAACGATACCGTTTAACCCCAATAAGCTTGCGCCATTATAGCGATCGGGATCCATACGTCGACTGAGATGCATCAAGGCTGGACGAGCCAATAGTCCGGTGAATCTTGTCCACCATGTCTGCATAAATGCTTCTTTTAAGGTAGACAGCATCAGTTTAGCAATGCCTTCACTTGCTTTGAGCGCAACATTCCCAACAAATCCATCACACACAATTAAATCAACATCGCCAGAGTAGAATTGATCACCCTCGACATAACCAACATAATTCATCTGCCCACATTCAGCAAGCATATGAGCCGTTCGCTTCACTTGATCGTTGCCTTTGATTTCTTCAACACCGATATTAAGTACTGCAATTTTAGGTTGTGATTGATGATCCAACGCTTTGATGAGTGCTGAACCCATGACGGCAAATTGAAATAGATGTTCTGCGCACGAATCAACATTAGCACCTAAGTCGATAACACGCGTACGATTATGTTTAGTAGGTAACTCAGTAATAATGGCAGGCCTGTCGATGCCTGGTAATGTTTTTAATACAAAACGAGCCGTCGCCATCAGCGCACCAGTATTACCTGCACTCACACATGCTGCTGCACGACCCTCTTTTACAAGATTAATCGCAACGCGCATGGATGAGTCTTTTTTATTTCGAAGGGCATGAGAAGGCAGTTCATCCATCTCCACCACTTCAGAGGTATGCACAATAGCAATCTGATGATGACCAGCAAGATTGTGTTTTTTGAGTTCCCGAGCAATGGCGTCGTAATCGCCGACCATTAACAAGTTTAACTGAGCGTTTTTGCTTAAAGCACGCGCACAAGCAGGAACTATGACCGAAAGGCCATGGTCCCCACCCATCGCATCAACCGCAATGGTAACGGCTTTCAAAAAAATTACTCTTCGTCTTCGTAAACTGTATCCGTAATAATAACCCTACGGACACCGCGACAATCATAACCATCTGGCGTCAAATGATGACGTAAATGTGTTTCACCGGTTGTTGCATTCACTGAAAGCGTAGGCTTTGTTAATGCATCGTGTGAACGACGCATATCTCGACGTGAACGAGATTTTTTATTTTGTTGTACAGCCATTGTATTACCCCTAACCAAATTGTGTTCATTAGGCCGAAATTCTACCTAGTTTTTCGACCGAAGCCAAGACCTAAGACAATTAATTTTTAAAATTAACCTCACAAGACGTTATATCATGCGGCTTGTCAGGAGCATAAAAATACAAATCGTCAGTTATTATGTCATTGAGATTCACTTCATCATTCTCAACAACGATAGACTCCCCTACCCCCATCAGTCGATCAGCAACTTCATCGGTTCTACAAAGCAAAACTTCAGAAGAATGTTCATATAAATGTTCCACCTGCTCAAGACAGCGTTGACACGTAATAGACAAAACACCTTTGGTTTGAAGCGTTAAAGAATAATAATCCCGCATGTCTTTTACATGATAAGTGCACGTTAAGAGAGGTGCTCCATTAATCCAAGAAGGTAAGCGTTCTTCAAGTTTAATCGGTACAACCCCTGGATTATCTTGTTTTGCCACTGATTTTAAGCTGATATTCATGATAAATTCACCCGATAGACTTTTAAAAGCGGTTCATTATAGCGTAAAATACGCACTTCTTATAGCAATAGAGCCGTTAATGAAAACAAAAGTAATCGTGGGCATGTCTGGCGGTGTTGATTCCTCAGTCGCAGCATGGTTGCTTATTGAGCAGGGTTATGTTGTTGAAGGTCTGTTCATGAAAAACTGGGAGCAAGACGATAATGCAGGGTATTGTGCGGCAGCAGCTGATCTTGCCGATGCACAAGCAGTCTGTGATCAGCTAGGCATTATACTCCACAGTGTAAATTTTTCAGATGCGTATTGGGATCGGGTATTTCAACATGTACTCAATGAATATGAAAAAACACGCACACCCAATCCTGATGTACTCTGTAATAAAGAAATAAAATTTAATGTTTTTTTAAAGCATGCGCTCAGCTTAGGCGCTGATTTCATTGCCACGGGACATTATGCACGGATAGGAACATACAATGGCGAAACAGCCCTTTTAAAAGCAAAAGATCGCGAAAAAGATCAAACCTACTTCCTGCATGCAATTGATCCCAGTGCTTTGTCTAAAACACTCTTTCCAATTGGCGATTATTTAAAAACTGACGTCAGACGCATGGCATCAGATTTAAATCTCGTCACATCAACGAAGAAAGATTCTACTGGCATTTGCTTTATTGGTGAAAAAAGATTTAAACCCTTTCTTGCTGAATACATGTTAGCAACACCCGGTCAAATCAAATCAACCGGCGGTGATACACTCGGACAACATGATGGACTTATGTTTTATACCCTGGGTCAGCGTCAGGGGCTTAACATCGGTGGCGTACGACATGCCAATGAATCGCCTTGGTATGTTGTAGATAAAGACCTCAGCACAAACACATTGCTTGTTGCTCAGGGCAGCGGACATCCTATGCTTTACGCCCAAGGCCTTATTTGTGGGAAAATTCACTGGTTAGTTAACCTGCCAAGCGATGCATTCCCTATCACTTGTTATGCTAAAACGCGTTACCGACAAACTGAACAAGCCTGTATGATTTCCCCCGAAGAAGACAATAATCAACACATTGTGATGTTCTCAACCCCTCAAAGGGCTATCACACCAGGCCAATATATTGTGTTCTATGACAAGAATGTTTGTCTTGGCGGTGCTACGATAGAGCAGATTATTCGTTAATGGTCTGAATCAACTATAATTAAAACTATAAAACAACAAACAGGACGTGTATGTTTTTTTTCAAGCACAATGAAATTATCATGGGGTTAAAAAAATACCCTGTTCTGAGTCATTTTTCAGAATCTGCACTCAAACGCCTGATTGATGAATCTGAAACCATCACCATCCATCAAAATCAAACGCTTTTTTCTTGTGGCGAACAAGCCGAATACGTTTTTTACTTAATTGAAGGTCATTTAAATGCTTATTCATCCAACCACTATACTCGAACAATAGGATGCTTTCGCTCAGGAGAGCTTGTTGGAGATGTTGATGTTGTGGCTGGGGAGCCTCGAGGTCTTGCGGTACGAGCAACACGCGAATCTCGATTATTAAAAATTAGCAAAGATATTTTTATGAAATATTTTCAAAAAAATCCTGATCTTTTTATTGCCTTGGCAGAATCCATGGCAAGACGTCTTCGTAAAATGATATTAAATACACACGAATCAACTTATGAGTATAAAAACATTGGATTAATTGCGTTATCGCCCGATCTGCCCATGGGGAAAATTAAGCGCCACTGTCTCGCACACATCGCACAGGATAATGTCCGTCTTTATGATCAGGACGATTTTAAACAAAGCAAAGAAGATCCCATTAATTTTTTTCATCAATGCCAATCAAAATCGACCCTGAATCTGTTTTTTTGCGTCAATTCCGATGATGTATGGAGTCAGTCTGTCTTTGATTATGTAGATTATCTTTATCTATTCACGTGGGAAGGAACCTGGGCGCTTCTCGACACCAATATCATATCCCGCATAAGGCAACGTCCTTGTGATCTGGCCATTCTTCACCACACCGCGGCACCCATTAAAGATACATCAAAATTTTATGATAAATACCCTTTTAAGCGACATCATCATTTAATGGATACAAAAGGGAGTCATGAGCGCTTATATCGCTATATGACGGGTCAAGCCATAGGCTTGGTTGTCAGTGGGGGTGGATTGCGAGGATTTGCCCATTACGGACTAATAAAAGCACTGTTCGAATCAAAAATACCCATAGACTACATTGGGGGCAGCAGTATGGGCGCACTCACCTCAGCAATGATAGCCATTGATTATAATTGGAATAGTTTTGATCAGATGT
This sequence comes from Legionellaceae bacterium, assembly GCA_947504875.1. Taxonomy (GTDB): domain Bacteria; phylum Pseudomonadota; class Gammaproteobacteria; order Legionellales; family Legionellaceae; genus CANNJI01. The sequence continues at coordinate 2,829 of CANNJI010000066.1, read as the reverse complement.
CGATGGCGAGCATAAAAAAAATCAAAAAGACCCTGTTTTTAAAAAACCTAACCCTGCCTTTTGTTTCTATTTTAAGCGGGAAAACAATGACCGATATCATTTATAATCTTTTTAAGGATTATCAAATAGAAGATTTGAAAACAAATTATTTTTGTGTGGTGTCGAATTTATCAGATAACAAAAAAGAAATCGTAACAAAAGGATCGCTCTGGAAATGGATACGTGCAAGTACAGCGGTTCCCGGCATAGCCCCCCCATTTGAAAAAGACGGACGCATTTATGTAGATGGTGCCGTTTGTAGTAGCCTGCCTATTTTTGACATGCGTAAGCTTTTAGATGATGTTGGAAGCATCATTGCATTTAATCTTCAAACCAATCCGTTTCAAGGTAAAAAATATCATTTCCCCCCCATCCTTACGATGAAAACCATGATTTTATATTTATTGGGCATACACAAACATGATTTTAAATTACCCTCTATTTTTGATGTTTTAACTGAAGCACCCCTCATTAATCAAAATTTTTCTGACAATGAAGCCGCAAAAACAGCAGAAATTATTATCGCATTAGATACATCAGCTTATACAATCGCGTCAAAGAAGAGCGATGCATTGATTCAGCCCGCTTATGAGCTCGCTCAGAGAAAATTTAATGAATATCTGGCACTGTTTAAACGATGGACCAACATTTAATTGAATATTCGTGTAAAATAGAATAAAAAACCCATTTTGGAGTCACTATGGCAGCAATCAACGTATCCGAGCACATTGAGGACACATTCATTCGTTTTTCAGTTAGCGCTGCTGATAAAGTTGCGTCATTAATAGAAGAAGAAAATAATCCAAACTTAAACCTGCGTGTTTATATCACCGGTGGTGGTTGTTCTGGTTTTCAGTATGGTTTTACCTTTGATGAAAAACAAAATGATGATGATACCATCATTGAACAAACAACCTCAGCAGGTAATAAAACCATTAAATTATTAATTGACTCCATGAGTTTTCAATATTTAAATCGTGCCGAAATTGATTTTGTTCAAGGGATCCAAGGCGAGCAATTTGTTATTCGTAACCCTAACGCTAAAACCACATGCGGATGTGGTTCATCGTTTAGTGTTGATGATGACGAATAACATCACAACAATTCAGCAAAAAAGGCTTTTTCTTCTTCGCGTAATGTAAGAATTTCAACGCCCGTGGGGGTAACCAATAAGGTATGCTCCCATTGAGCTGAAAGCTTGCGATCTTTGGTTAATGCAATCGGCCAACCATCTTTTTTCAAGTGTTTAACATCAGCCTTTCCCTGATTAATCATGGGCTCAATAGTAAAGGTCATGCCTTCTCTTAACAGATCGCCGGTTCCGGGACGTCCATAATGAACAACTTGGGGGTCTTCATGCATTTTTTGCCCTATACCATGTCCACAATACTCTCGAACCACTGTATAGGTATTCTCTGCTGCATGCTGTTGAATAACATGACCAATATCTCCGATTGTAGCCCCCGGTTTAACCTGTAGGATCCCTTTATACAAACATTGTTGTGTAACATCGACTAATCGCTGCGCATGAAGTGCAACATCACCAATACAAAACATTTTACTGCTGTCGCCGTAATATCCTTCATAGATAACCGTGACATCTACATTGACAATATCGCCCTTTTTAAGCACTTGTTTATCAGATGGCATACCATGGCAAATGACATGATTAACAGAAGTATTTACGCTATAAGGATACCCATATTGACCCTTACTGCCCGGAATTGCTTTTAGGGTATTGACGATATAATCTTCACAGAATGTATCGATGTCCATGGTTGTGATGCCAGGCTTAACATAATCGGTCAACGCCTCGAGTACTTTTGCTGTTAAACGCCCAGCGATACGCATTTTTTCGATTGCTTCAGAAGATTTAATGATGATCATGCCAACTCTTAACGATTAAAAATAATGAACATCATATCACATATCGCACTCATCTTAATAAGGCTTAACCACAACTTTTGTTCCAACCCGAATAAAATTACGATGCAACCACTGAGCATCACTTGGTGTTACACGGATACACCCATGACTTGCATTTCTATTAGGGACATCATAGGAGCCATGAATTGCATAGTATTTACTGAAAAACATGCAATAAGGCATTGGCGCACCGCCTTTCCCAACTGGATAACGGCTTGAGCGACAAGCAGCATTTCCTTTGCTCACAATAGAATACGTGCCACTTGGTGTTCTGCATGAACGATGAATATCAGGACAATAAGAGCGCCCACCAGAACCACGCCCGGTTCGAATTATTTTTCCATTATCACCAATTGCGCTCCATTGCAAAGAACGCGGGTTATATACAAATGCATTGCTCCAAGCAACACTGGTAATGAGAAATGTGAGTGCTATCAATAGCACGCTAAAAGATAACACATATTTGAGAGGTGATTGTTTCCTCAATGCCTTCTGATTCATAATAAGTCAACCTGCATTTGTTTTGGCTTATCATTATGATAGTACAAAATAAACACTAATCAAGTTTTTATTGGTCATGCAATTGCTCGTAATGATTGTGAACTGATATTTAATTCAAAGAAAGGGCGACCCCAGGCGTTATTGATAATGCACAGCAAAAGTCAAGCCGCGACCCCAGGCCTCGCGAGAACCCCAATTTGGAAAACATATCAACTAACTCACATTCCGCAGCGATGATCGCAAAATATTTAATTAGCTAATGACTGATTGTTTTTAAAACAAAAGTTCATAATTTATCCGATCTTTATCAGCTACACGGAACGGATCCCCTCTCCCCTCAACGAAAAATCGCTAAAATCCTGA
>CANNJI010000065.1 GCA_947504875.1 Legionellaceae bacterium | reverse complement strand
TTATCCACCGTTACCAGATCACCTTTTAACGCATAATGAGTATTCATAAGATTCCATCCCAGCAAGAGAATAATGCCTATCCACTGTATTAATACGAGCCTTGGGCGCATCATGCTTTCTCCTGCAAGACTTGGTGAATCGCATCAGATAATGCAACGCCTGCCGACATTTTAGCTTCAATCTCCCCAAATTCTTCACCACTGGATGAGAACAAAAGACGTGTATACGGATCGGCAAAATAACGATGAAAGCTATACGTATTTCCTGCTTCAATCATGAGATTAGAAAAACCAGCACCCACCACGTCACCAAACGAGTCAATCATCTTTTGTTGAAACGCATTAAAACGATTGGGATAGGCTGCAACGTAATCTTTAAAATTGCCCTGCCGCATGATGATTTTAATGTCACTGCTGGCGGCAATCGCTTGGCCTTGAATGGTTTTTTCTGTGTCCAGCAGATATTGCGTAATTACGCCAAAGCCGCCATTGTGCTTACGTGCGGTTCGAAAACCTTGCTCGATAAAATTTGCTGCAATGGGGTTGCTGCCTTCGGTTAAAAATCGCCAGGCTTCATCAATGATGCAGCGCTTTTTTAGTCGTCTATCCGTTTGATAAAATTGTCCTTGGATAATGACAATCATGACGAACATGACAATCATCAATAAATCAGGATTGTTTTGAAACCCACCCATTTCAAAAACTACGAGCTTCGATTGGTTCACGAAAGGTGTATCACCATTAAATAGATGGCCATACAACCCGTCACGTCCGTACTTCTTGAGTAAAATGACTAAATCATTAAGCCTTGCATCATCTTGTGATTCACGGGTTGCGAGACGTGAGCGCAAAGCGTCTAACACATCATCCATACACGCTTTTCTACCTTTTTCTTGCCAACACGTGGTGGCTGCATCCAGTAAATAAGATTTCTGCACATCACATACCGGCACGTGCGGACTTGCCATGATGGCTAACAAATCGCGGATTTGAATGTTATCGGCCACATCACTCAGCCGCCCATCACCCGTTTTCATCTTCGTTTTGCCATCGAAATCAAACAGAGTGAATGGATTCAGTGTAATGTTGGCCACATCAATGTAGGTGCCGCCGACCAACTCGCAAAGATGTTTATAGGACTGGCCTAAATCAATTACATAAGTTATTTCTCCTAGCGCTAATCCACTTAAAATTTGTGCCTGCTGGAACATCGATTTACCAGCACCACTGGAACCGACGGTGAGAAAATTGAAATTGGTAATCGGTAGGCTCTTGTTATCAAACGTATCGAGAAAGAAGAGCTGGTGACGATGGGTGGGTAACAACAAGCCCGAACGCGAACCTTTCATGTCGGCCACAATCGGCATTAGGTTTGCAATGTTATAATGAGTCATTGTCTTAATCAGGCCTAAAGATTCAAAATCCTTAAAAAATCCCTCCGTCATGAAAAAAGGTAGACTTGCCAAATAACGTACCCATTGCGTCGCACGCGATTGCTGTAACTCAAAACCCAATTGACGATAGCTGCCAATGGCTTTTGCCACCACTTCGCGTTCTTTTTCTGGGGTTGTGAACAACATAAGATTATAAAAAGTGGGCAGCAGGCTTAAATTATCGCGACTGCTTTCTTCATGAATAAAATTCCAGGCTTGTCCTTCATCACGTGCACTCGGATTTAAAAAAAGCTGAATCGCGTTGGCATTGGCGTTTAAGGATTTCGCGCGACTTTTTGCTTTGGCTATCATTTTTTCTTGGTTCACCCCTCGAATCGTAAGGCTCACTAAAAATGAACAAGAGATCCCATGCTCAGGCCGCAATAGGTTGGCGAATAGATCCGGTGTTTGCCAGAGGGCTAACTCTTCCGGCCATTTTTCAATGTGACAATTGATGATACGCGTTTTAAATGGATGCCCATCTGCATCACTCCCTTCACAATCAACACTCAAATCATGCGCTGAAAATAAACTATTGCCGGATGGGATGGCATGACTTAACGGAGATGATTCATCATGGTGAACTTCAGGCCAATCCATGCTCTCTAATTGTGGGCATAGCAACGTTCGCATCAACACTAAAAAATCATGACGCAGAAGGCGTGCATGTGCCAATCCCGCCACGTTAAGTTCCGATTCAATATTACTACGAAGATTGTTTAAACGAAGCGATGCGTCAGTCCCTTGTCGCATCGAAAAAAATAAATACACGCGATAATCAGACAACTTCGCTGCAATATTACGCCCATTGGGATAACCCTCAACAGCTGCTTTTAAATGATATTGTTCACTCATCTGTGCCAATTGTTGATAGATGCCACCTTGATTAATCATTGGATCAAATCCATGTTCAATAGCAGCACTTACATAATGATGTTTGTGCAGCATCACCGTGCAATCAACACCCACCGGTAGTTTATTTTTAATGAGCTCCGCCATAGATTTTACGAGCGCTTCATCAGCCCCTGCAGCAGGCATCACATGCAATCCAAACCCCATGGAGCGTTTATTAATAAATAACAAATCCTCATCCATTGATTCGTACGGCAACAGACTCACAATGGAGGGTAAATCCAGATTGATAGATGCCTGCGCCAAACGTTCTTTTTTAAGCGAGCTAGGCATCATATGACCACCTTCACCAAGCCGATAGGTAAATCGATGCAACCACGTCCGTCCGTTATCGACAATATCAGCCCACATGACGGACTCCTTGTGTTAATGCAAACAGTGTGTCATTGGTATGACGAATCCCTTTCTCATCTGTCCACGGCGCCATCCAGATGGTCTGAGTCGTATGCTGATCGTAATGTTGGTACGGTCGCCCATGAAGAACTACTTGTTTATCTTGCCCCGTCTCTGTCATGGCATTTACCTCCTCGATACTGAGACACCGATCACCAGCCGTTGAATTACAACTAAATTGGGTATTAATCGGTGCGCATGCAGTATTCAACACTACCGCACCGATTAGACTTAAACTCAGGAATAAATGTTTCATTGTTCTGCTCCATTGGATTGTGCATATGTTTTATCAATACGGCTTAAGACTTCATGAGGAACCGTAAAATCAGGATTACCCTCTGCGTCTGATTCAAGTGGCACCCTTGTTTGTCGATGCTTGCCACGTTCAATGACCGCATCATCAGGTTCTAAATAAAAACCATCTTTAAACACAATCGTCACCAAATTGCCTGAGCCCACTTGAATCACGGGATGATATTGCTCAGCGCGTTTTACGTAATAACTGGATAGAACTTCAGCAGCTTTGGATGCTCCACCGTAAGCAGCATAAGGCGCGATGTTGCCAGATGGCACGGTAGTAGCTGCGCCTAAAGCACTGATGCTTTGTACGGATTGCGAGTATTGCGCGGCCGCAGCAATGCCAGACATCGCACCACTAATGCCCGCCCATTGCATGACTTTATTGTCTCTCATCAAGGGTTGACCTTTGATACCAACCTTGCCACCAAAAAACGCCCAACCGGTAACCGTCTTATCGATAATAGGCATGCCTTTTTGTGCGCACGATAATTTATCCAGAACCACATAGGCGCGTTCGCTGGAGATATCGCCATAGGAACTTGCGGTAACAAAACAGCCTTGTAAGTGTGAGTGTTGACCATTCGGCAATGTACCTGGTTGCAGGAGTTTGAATAACATCACACCATTGTTTTTTGCCTGTCCATTGACCGACGCATCGGCATCCGCTCCACCTAAGACAACAGCACGCACAAAGGTACCGCTGGGGACATAATGATCTGGGTTTAAATGATTGTCTGAAGATCGCAGGCGATGTCCGTAATGAAACGAGACGGCGTGCACACGAGGTTGTGAAGCCATTTGCATTACCGTATTTGAACTATATCTTGCTTGATTAACCATCGCCGTTTGCCAAGGAGATGCGGCATCGGTGAGTGTTAAGTTTGCAGTATTATCCGCCACTTGAGCCGATGTGTTGGCAGGCTTTACAGCGTCACTAACCATCGAAGTAAGACTTGCGGCCGCTGATTCACGTGCCTTTTCACTTTTTTCCATCGCTTCGCGTAGTTGAATCATTTGTACTTTTAAACTTTCCAATTCCGTTTGTTGTGCGGTTAAGGCACTTTCAGTATTTGCTTCACTAAAGCTTGCATCCACCACACCGGTTAAATTGGTTGAATCAATGTCTTTCTTTTGATTTCGCGGCTTATCGTGCGAAATTAGTAAAATGGACGCGCCCGTGACCAACACACATCCCAAAATCACCGCCACTAAGGTACGTCTCTGTGTACGTGCCATGAGTTGATTGATTGAAAAATTAGCCATGAGTACGCTCCAACACACGATACACTAAAGCTGTTTGTTTAGGTGCTAACGTGGTCGCAGATAAAGACACCGCTTTGACATCGTTATCAGCAAACCACGCCTCATTCAAATCCAGTGGCAATTTGCCGCCGTTATAGATTTCCATCACCTCGCCATTTAACTGCAATCCTTGATAGGTTATTTTTGGTGTCAGCATAAGCTTTTGTTGTAAACGAATCACACGACCATAGTGATGTTTCTCATCAAATCCTGCGGGCTTATTTTTCCCTATCATGCTCGTCATAAGATGAGCGATGGCATCACCCATCGGCGGTTTTACTAACTGATTGGGTGTTACTTTAGCCACTATGGTATGGTCTGAAACAAACGTTTGTGGCACAAATTCGATTGTTTTACCGAGGGATGATTCTGCATTTACTGTCGCTGAAAAATGATGCCCTGATTCCGTGGTTAAAAATAACGTAAACGGCTCGTGACTACTCAATATCACATATAGGCTGCCATCTTCTTCATTTCGAATCGCCATGCGGCCTTCGGGGAAATGAGCTTGGGTAATTTTGTCGCCTTTGACCACCAACCGATTGTAATTAGAATCACTGAGTGCCACGGTAATGTCCGTGTTGTCTCGAAATGATTGAGTAGTGAGCGCTTGTGCTGATGCTGCTGTTAGCAACAAACATAATGCATGAATTAATTTAGGCATGAGTCTCTTCCTTTACATGAGTAAACTGGGTTACGGTTAGTCGACCGAAGCGATAGCGGTATTGCAACGTGTAGGTGAGACGTTCATCACGTAAATCACGAAAGCCTACAGCACGTTTTAATACGCCTGTTATCGTGCAACGTAGCCTGTTGCTGTCCGCACGAATATCTGAAATTTCAAAATGGCTGGATATTTTTTTATCCAGGATGATTTTGGATTCTTTATCGAGCTGTGCTGAAAATGCCGCGAAATGCGCACTATCAACAAAAGCCAACAAGCGCTTATGGTTAGAACGTACCGTTTCAGGGGTGACGTTCAACCTTGAGTAGATAAAGTTCTCACTCATCAGAGATAAATAATGCGTATCCACCATCGCATCACTTTTGACATAACCTGGCTCACCAAAAAAAGGCGTAATTTCCACCCGTTGATGAACACTTGTGTAAAGCGCTAAACTACCCATCAATACGTTCGTGATGAGCAAGCCAAACACGAGCGCCACCATCAAATTAAATCGTGCGGCTAATTGACTGAATCGATGTTGCTGTGCATTAAAATTCATATAATTCTCCTACGCCCGCCATACGCGACGACATGAGGCCGGTAAATGAGATACGATCAATTGAGTGACGCTTCTCGGCATATGCCAGTACAGCAACACCAACAAATATCGCGGTCCGTGACCTCGCTTTAACACTTTTAAAATCCCGTATAAACCGAAACATAAACACCCCACCAAGAGCTTATGGTTTGATGTCACCAACAACATCAAACCAAGCAAGACGACTAACAGCTCATCAAGGGTTAAACTTACATAACGCCGTGGTGCATCCAGATGACTCACCACGCGGTACAAGGTGGGGTTATTCACGACACACTCCTAAAACACAAAGGTGTTAATCAAGAAGGCTGGCAATAGTGCTATCGCAAAAACGCCCACAAATACCATCGGGTTTTTGGTCTTCACTGCCATTGCGGCCGATAAGATGATGTCGACTAAAATAAAGACTTTCCAAAACGTACCAGACCCACCCAGCATGTCTTGTACATCGCCTTGCATCGCGCCTGCTAGCTTATCAGTGGCATAGACTTGACTGGCCAAGAGCGCACAAGACAATCCAATGCCAATTTTTTTGATACCATTCACTAAATTTTTGTTCATTTTCACAGCGTTCTCCTCATCGTGGTTTTATGTTTAACATGGCTTTTATTTTCTCAAGATGCATATGTGCCACCGCCGGATCAGCCTTTTGTGGAGTATCTTTTGACTGAAAAAATACATCAGGTTTATGGTATGCCTTACAGCAGTCAATAAAATGCGGTAGTGTTGGAGGAAATGGGCAGCTTTGCATGCAAGTTTGCAACGCATATTCAAGGCTCTTGTCTTCAAACCCCATCAGTCCTTCCAACCAGGCTTTTTTGCTATAGTCCAAAAATTCATCTGTTTTATAGATGCTGCGCCAAACGTGTCCATACATTGCTGAAAATCTCAGAAACAGCCTATCAACGCGCTTCTGATGTCTTGCGATGTTCACTGAGTTGGATGACGTTACCGTGGAGTTGGACGCTGTCGTCGGTAATGAGCTTGTAGTCTGGGATATAATCGGCTCCGCCTTTACAGCTCTCCCAGAAAAAATCGACGGGTTGTTTTGTAGCACGTGCTTTATGGGTTGCATTTGTTTTCTCCTGTAATTTGTTTGTGTTGATGTCGTCTTCCCAGCCGCGTTGAGCAAGCCAGTTCGCTGGATATCGCCAATGTGGTACCCAATGTCCTGCTGCTTGTAGTTCCTGGTAGTGGTTGATTTGTGCATCCAATGCTGTCAGTAACTTGGAAAAGAGCACCTCGTCTGGATTCAATTTTTTAAACTCATTCCAGGCATGTGCTTTGTTTTGGGGTTGTGGGTAACTTTCCCAAAATTTTTCAAAAAATTTGCTTAAAAAAACACAATTATCTTCTGAGTTATGAGGTGGGTCGGCCTGAGCTGTTTGACCCATGTCGGCCTGTCTGTGGGTATCTTTGTAAGTGTTTGATTTTAAATTCGTATAACCTGTCTGCCTCGTGTCGTCCTCAGGGGTCGGCCTCATGCCGGCCTTGTTTTGAACAGATCTATCCACCTCAGCCAAAACGCATTTTAAAATAAGATTCGTTTCTGATGACTGGATCGCTACAAGTCCCGCCCGCTCTAGTGATTTCACCACACGTTTCATTTGTTGGTGACTAGGGCATCCGGTTTTTACACCAGCAATGGGCGCCACATACAATGTTTCGCGGAGTGACTGATAGCTGATTTTGCGTTTGATCCCAACGATACACGTTTGCTTATCCATGTAAGGACGAATCCCCATGAGATAAGCAACACGCTGCATCAATGGCAGCTCCATCAGCGCGGTTAATTCGTGTGTATTTACAAATAAAAAATCCATCATTCACCATTTTTGATTATTTCAAATCGTAATTTTCAATATCATTCAGCATCAATTGATATCAAATAATTACACATAATGATTAACTAATAATCTAGTTTAAATGACAGAATGATGGTGTCAATGGGGTTTTTGAGGGTGATATCGAATGAACCTAAATGAACCTGATTTATTTTTTTTTGCTTAACGAGTGTTGACGGTATCAGCGAAGTGAATAGCGTCTGATCGCGTCGTGTTGGAGGAGGATTATTTACGGCGGCAGAAATAAAAAACGTTAGACTTCTGCGAATCAAACGGATGATTATCCTAATCCTCCACAACCGAGGATGTAAAGATCGTTGTCTTCGATTTCCACGATTTTAATCGCATTACGCCCCAGACAATAACGACAAGCATAAAAATCAATAAAGTAGGGGCAACAGGGCTATTAGTGCGCCTTAAAAGCATCAAGGACAATAATGGTGTTAATCCTGCTGCAAGGCTTGCCGCTGTGGCATATAACACGGATAAAACGGTACAGCGCAGGTTTAAAGGAAACATTTCCGCTAACATTACAGGAACCGTTGCATAATATGCCCCCGCTGGGATGGATATTAAGCACTGAGACATTATTAACATGCCAAAATTGCCATGAGCAAGCAGATAAAAGAAGGGTTGGGATAGAAACCAAAATCCTAGACTTGCAGCGATCACGATTTTTTCACGACTTATTTTATCGGATAATTTGCCAACGATCGGGAATACACACAACATCACCGCCAACGCGATAATATTTGATCCAATAATTTGTTGATCAGTAAAATGTCCAAAAATATGGGCTTGAATTGGAGCGTAAATATAAATTTGAAAAGTCGAGGTAACACCTAAGCAACTCAGAACAAATGCATACAATGCTTGTAATTTATTACGCGCAAGAAATTGACAAGATTGCTTCAATAAATAATTGAATTTTGGTTTTGGATGATCAGCATAATAGGCAATATACGCTAGGCTTTCAGGAATACAAATGCGTATATATAAACCGATAGACGAACCAAATAATCCCAGTATAAAAGGTACCCGCCATATCATCCATTCTAATTCAGGATATGCGCTTGTTAAGCGCGCGACGATTAATGCAGTGATAGACGCTACCAGTAACCCAGCTATAGCACCAAACGATGCCCAACTGCCGGTATACCCCTTATTAGTGGCATCAGCATTTTCCACTAAATAAGTTGATGAATTAAGATATTCCGCCCCGCAAGAAAAACTCTGAATAACACGTAAAATCAATAAAATGACCATCGAGTTCATGCCAATTGAACTTTGAGATGGAATAAAGCCCATTAAAGCCGTCGCAATTCCCATACTCAAAATAGAAACAGCTAACATTATTTTACGTCCATACGTATCTGAAAATAAGCCTAAAAACGCAGCCCCAATAGGTCGTGCAAGATATCCTGCAAAGAAAGTAACAAAAACAATAGCTAACCCTTTGTTCGCATCACCCATTAAATATTTTGCAAAATAAATAGATAATAGGCCGCAAATAGCCATATCAAATGCTTCAATTAGATTTCCCATCATCCCTGCTAAAATAATGCGAGTTTGATGTTTTATCATTTTGGCGACCTTTGGTTTAGTTCATCGTACGTCGTGAAAGACTCTGCATCTTCAACACGATCAAAAAATAAAAATCCATTGAGATGATCAATTTCATGTTGCAAGATTCGGGCTTCTAATCCCGTAGCATGCGTCTTGATAAAATTACCATTCATATCATAACCGGAATATTCGATTTCTGTAGCTCTTGGCACTTGTCCCATAAGATCTCCGCAATTAAGACATCCCTCATATCCGGACTCTTTTGTTTCAGATAATATTTTAAACGTAGGATTAATTAAAACGGTATCAGGGATATTCACTTCCGGTTTACGACGCTTCGCATAAGCGGTACCAAATACGATGACACGCTTGCTGACGCCAATTTGGGGAGCGGCCACTCCGACAGCACCTTTTTCCTTCATGATGTCAAGCATTGTGCGCGCTAAGTCTTTTAACCAAGTTGTTTTGAATTCTTCGGGAGCGACCGGTTCAGCTATCGCTCTTAAGGTTAGATCTTCTTTTTCAAGTAGCGTTTTCATAAGGCACCTTATTGTTGATAATCAGTTTTAATTTCGGTTTTTGTTGAATGGAGTTCGTCTTGGGACTGAGAAAGGGGAGCTCGTGTAAAATATTTTTCAAACAGAATCGCCCCATTCGTATCAGCATAGCAATATTATTGTGGATCTTAATTTGTGTGGCTTCATCATTGGATTTTGATGCAAATGTATAAATGACGCGATACTGATCATAGATCGATGGAATGGAAAGGCCTATGCAAAAATCTGCCGGTCGCTGATCCCACATTTGGGCTTGTTCTTGTTTGAAAAAATCATACTGAAATCGTGCATCTGACAGCCATAAATTATGCTCTATCATCTTCCATTCAATGCCTGGATTTGATGAGAAAAACAGCAGTTCGTCTTTAGGCGTCAACAACGCAATAGCCATGTAATCGATTTCAATCTGTCCCAACACATTACGAAATATCCGAGCAATGACGCGATAATGCTTAAATAATAAGTCACTTGCTTGTGGATGTAGGGTTATTTCTGAAGTATTCATAATCACATGCTTCTTACCCTACGTGGCTGCTTTTGTTGCGTTTTTCTTTATAAGAAGAAATAGAGCCCAACGCCAAATTAACAATTTTTTCTAAGTTTTCGTTTGAAGTGTCAATTTCTCGTACTTCCCGTATCAACCCCATGACAAAGTCCGCATAATCATCCATATCACCTGTTTCATCTCGATATAAAGCCTGACTTTCATTTAAAATATAATGCATCAGATCATCATTGATTGTATTCGATTGATGAATAACGCGAGCTTCCTCTTGTTCTCCAAATAATAACCATCCAGGTGGTACCTTTAAACAAGCAGCAATATTGATCACCTTATCATAATCAGGTAGTGCATCGCCGCGAATATAACGTCTACAGATTTGCTCAGATGCGCCTGCAAATTCAGAAAGCGTTTTCATGCAAATTCCGTTTGGAGATCGCGATGCACTATGACCGCTTGACTTCATGGCATCAATTAGGCGATTTGAGAATTTTTTATACTTACCTTTGGTCATAGTCATGATCATCCTAAATTTAGTTAATCAAAATTATCATATAAATCGATATCAATCAATTTCATATTATATATTTAAAATATATTTATATTAAAATCTATTGAAACTTATATCAATATAGTATTAATATAAGTTTCGGCAAAATGGATTGCCAGTTAATATTGTAACGCATACTCCAACCATTCGCTATAAAAAAATAAACGATACGTAGTTTTAACAAGACAGGGGGAGTTATCATGCAAGATGTAACACAGCAACTATTCTTTATCACGGATCTGGAAAAGATCATAGGACGTAATCGTCTGACAATAAGACGTTGGTGGCTGGGGGGAAAGTTCCCAAAACCAATCAAATTAAATGGATCAACATTGATGTGGCACGTTGAAACTATAAACGAATGGATTAATCAAACGGTTAAGCAATAAACTAAACGATTAAATTTTTGCAAAGCTCCTGTTTAGGGGCTTTTTTTTTGAAATTCTGGGCTATGTCAGGTGACGAAAATGAATAGCCAATCAATGAAAACTCAGGTTATTTATTGTGAAGATACAGTTCGTGCAATTTTTTCTGAAGCAATTTGCGATCTGGCAATTGAGTTTTGTATTCAGCAATGAGTGCTGGCGATGCAGTACGGCTTAATGAATATTCTACAACCTCATCATCTTTGCTAGCGCATAGTAAGATCCCAATGGCAGGGTTTTCATGTGCTTTTTTTACATCACGATCGAGCGCTTCTAAATAAAAAGAAAGTTTTCCTAAATATTCAGGCTCAAATCGACCTACTTTTAATTCTGCGCAAATTAGGCAATTAAGCCCTCTATGAAAAAATAATAAATCGACAAAAAAGTCTCTGCCCCCAACTTGAAGAGGGTATTCGGAGCCCACAAAACAAAAGTCACGCCCAAGCTCAATAAGAAAATCTTTTAACTGAGTGAGTAAACCGTGGTGTAAATCATCTTCATTATGACTTTTGGGTAAATTTAAAAATTCCACCATGTAGGTATCTTTGAATATACTTTCTGCTTGTGGATGTATGTTTTTCAGTGCCGATGAGGTGCTAGACGTGTGTAGCATAGTCCGCTCAAATAGAGCGGATTTGAACTGTCGTTCTAATTCACGCTTGCTCCATTTTTCTGTAAGCGCCTTTTTTAGGTAGAACTCACGTTCCTCAGGTTGCTTGCTTTGTCCTAAAATAATTAAATTATGAGTCCATGGTAATTGTCGCGCCAGTGGTGCGACTATTTCATTATTACAATAGGTTTCATAAAACTGCCGCATGCGAAATAAATTTGATCGGGTGAAACCTTTTAAGTTGGGTTGAGTCATAGTGATGTGGGTAGCTAGTTCTCGTACAACACTATCACCCCATTCAGCTGATTTAATTTTTTGACTAATGTATCCACCAATTTCCCAGTATAAGTCAATTAATAAAACGTTTACGGCTTGATATGCTCGCTCTTTAGATGAAGTAATAAGTTTAACAATTTCATTAAAATCGTCTTCATTGTTAGGGATTGGGTGTAGCGTCATTATAAAACTCCATCGCTTGTAGAACTTATGTGTGACTGACAATTGCGTTCAGTGTTCAAAAGTGTAAAAATTTCTGTAGCTACATTTGGAGACACCAAGTCATGTATGCATTTTGACCATTTATCTAAAGCATCTCTTCGTTGCGGTAGCATCTCATTCTTATTATAAGTTGCCATAATTTTTGGCATTTTATGCCCCAAACATTTTTCAATGACCACCGGATCAATATGAAGCGCTTCGCCTAGTTGTGTTGCAAACGTTCTTCTCAAATCATGAGGCGTCCATTGTGGTATCCCAACACGATCTTGTATTCTCTTGACGGCTTTAGGTATGGATTTGTCTGTCAAGGGCTGATTATCCTTTGCACCGGGTAACACATAACAGGATGTCCTGTGGAGGCGCAATTTTTCTAATAATAACTTAGTTTGTGACGCGAGATGAATTTTCATGGTTTCGCCACTTTTAGTATGACTCGCGGGGATAGTCCATAAGGATTGTTCAAAATCAAATTCATCCCATTGTGCCAGTCGAAGCTCGGCAGTTCTGACTCCAGTGAGTACGATGATTTTAATGCCTGCCTTCATGTGAGTATACATTTTGCTGGCATCACTATCCAAGAAGCGCCATAACGTTTTGATTTCTTCTAATGTCAGAAAACGCTCTCTTGGTTTCTCTAACCCACCAATATCACGCGCGCGTATGTTCATTGCTGGATTTTCAGCCAAATCGCCGCGACTGGTCGCGTAATTAAACGCTTGCTTAAGTGTGCTGAGTACTTTGTTAGCGTGAACGGGTGCGCCGCGATTAACAATGATATCAAGTGCTCTGGTAATGTCTCTAGACTGTATTTTTTCAAGTACCATATGACCCAGTAGGGGAACAATATCAGCATCTATCAGCTGTTTAATTTGCTGAGGCTGCTTACGATTTTTTTCTATGTAGTTGGCATACCAAGATAGTAACAAATTTTTTATTGTATAATCTTGCTTTGATTTTTGTTGTTCCGCGTGCTCGATTGGGTTTATACCTTGTTCTTTTAGGCTCTCAGCCTGGATGTGGAGCTCTCTGGCTTGCTTGAGGCTAATTCCAGGATATTTTCCCAAGGTCATTTTACATCGCCGACCATTTAGTGTAAAACGGTAAATCCATGATTTATTACCGCTCGGCATAACGCGCACAGCAAGACCAGATGATTCTGTTTTTTCGAACCAACTTTTTTCGTGTTGTAAGTTCTTAATGTAATTGTCGGTAAACTTTATCATTGGTACCTTCTCATCATAACTGGAACCAATTTTGGTACCAGGCAGGGTGTGCTGGTTTAATATTAAATGATACTCTTTGAGTAGTATGATAGCGACAAGAGCCTTTGTTTACAAGGAATTTAAGATTTTTTGATACTTTATGATACCCTTTGAAATCGCCGTTTAACAGCATGGGGTGCTAGGGGTCGAAGGTTCAAATCCTTCCGTCCCGACCATATACAGAACCCCACAGAACCGCGCGCGTAAGCAAGCGGAAATTTTAAATATAAAAATCAGTTTCTTGACTACACCTTTAAATATTCAAGTGATAAACATATCAGACGTATTTATCAAATTCTGTGACAAGCTCAGTTCCAATTTATCCTAGAACTTCCTCAAAAATGCTACTAAAATCTATTGACCGTAGTTGAGGAAAGAAAGATCGATGCTTATTATATTCGGAGGCTTACCAGGCGTAGGCAAAACAACCATTGCAAAAGCGTTGGCAAAGCAACTGAAGGCAGTTTATTTGCGTGTTGATACCGTTGAGCAAGTCTTAAAAAGAGAAGCAAAATTAGAGGGGCCTGAAGGGTATATGGTTTGTTGGGCACAGGCCTCAGAGAACTTAAAATTGGGTATTAGCGTTGTTGCTGATTCTGTGAACGCGATACAAGTGACAAGAGAAGCATGGCAAAAGGTAGCCAAAGATGCTTCTGTAACATTTCTTGAGGTTGAGTTGCAGTGTTCAGACGATAGAGAGCACCAGCGAAGAATAGAAACGCGGGTTGCTGATATTGTTGGGCATCAGTTGCCAACATGGAATAATGTTCAGCAGCGACAATATGAGTCTTGGCGCCCGAATTTAATGTTTGATACAGCAAAACAAACGGTTAATGAAATTGTCGAAGAAATACTTGTGCGTATTAAGGCCGATATATTATCGAAAGCCACTATTGAACATATTATTACTCAAGAAAAGCGGTTGCTTGATCGAACAGAATTGGAAAAAAATTTAAATACGCTGATTGATGATGAGTTTATTGAAATAGGTAGCAGTGCTACGCATTACAATAAAGCCGATGTAATCCAATGGCTTTCTAGTGTAGATCAATCCATACGCTCTGGTACCGATTTTTTAGCAAAATTACTTGAAAATCATTTGGTTCTATTAACATACACAAGCCACATACAAAATGCTCCTGGAACGCCTGTCAAAACAGCCTTACGGAGTTCTATTTGGCGTAAACAAGACGATATCTGGCAGATGGTTTTTCATCAAGGTACGCCAATAGCTGATATATCAAGCGAGGATTAAATATGCTACCGAAAAATGCCTCTTTGCGTCATGTGGCTCTTGCCGTAAAGAAGATGGATGAGTGCGAAGAATTTTATAACATGCTGGGTATGGCAACTGAGCTTAGAACAGAAGATTACGTTTATTTATCAGGACATGGTGACAATATTTCTTTGCATCGTATCGAGGAGTCGTTTTCAAGTGCGCAACGCTTAGAGCATATTGGCTTTGCCTTAGACTCCATCTCCTCTGTAGATGCGCTTTATGAAAAAATGAAATCTACGAAAATCATCATACTTAACCCACCAAAAACCTTTGGCATAGGTACTCATCCATTTAGTGTCAGCGATCCCGATGGAATTGAGATAGAATTTACTTACCATCCAACAATGACGTGGTTTAATTGATTTGGACACCCCAGTTAAGAGATAATTTGCTTAATTGGAGGTCATGATGTCTAGTAGAAGAAAATATACGAAAGAATTTAAACTTGATGCAGTTAGCCTAGTAACCGAACAGAAATACACCTGTGCTGAAGC
>CANNJI010000064.1 GCA_947504875.1 Legionellaceae bacterium | reverse complement strand
GGCTACGATCACAAAATAAAGGGATACGGGACTTTTTAAATAATGGTCTCTTGCTACATTAGCCAGTGATTGGCACGCTAATGATACGTTGGCAAGCGCACTGCACGCGACCAATGCTACGGGTTGTTGTCCATATTGCTGGTACTCAGCGACCGTTTTTTGCAAAATTTGAGGTAAGGCATGCAGTGGATAAGGAGTGTCTTGATTTTGCACGGGTAAGAATGGAGTAGGATGGTCCCAGTCTGTTTGCGCTGTGATTAAATTTCCGGTCGTTAGTTGTTCTGAGCTCTCGATGATATCATTCATGTGTGGCAAGCGGTCTTGGTGAATGGATGGGTTTGTATTTTACCTGTTCTTTTCTGTTGTTGCCAGACTGTATTTTACGATGAACCTGGCCGAGGAGTCGGTATATTAGCTTGACCTTGTTGCACAGTTTCATCAACCGATTTAACAGGGTTAGCTGCTGCTCGTTGTTCATTAAGCAAATGTTTAAAGACCATCGTATTTCTTGCCCCTAATCGACTTTGCTGGAATTTCATACCTTCAATCATTCCTTCAAATACATGCACTGAGTCATGACCATAGGGATGAACTCGTAATGATGGTTGTACATTAAATCCGCCGCTAACAAGCGCATTATGAAACTCTTCTGTTGCTTGTAATCTAGATTTATTCTGCATCTCTCGAGTGTCTTGGTGGGATTGGGGTGGAGTGCAGTCTTCTCCTTCTCCAATTTGCATAAAAATAGGAATGTCTTTTAATGTGGGGTCTGGATTTATTGGTAAAGTTGGTTCTGCTTTTTGATTCAATGCGGGTGAAAATAAAAATAATCCACCAATTTGATTAGGATATTTTTCTGCAACCCTAATCATTGGATAGGCCGCCAAACTATGAGCTGAAAGAATCACATTGTCTTTATTTGAAATCTTTAGCTCATGACAATACTTAGGGAGTAATTCGTCACCCAACATTTGAGAGAATCTTTCTGTTTCAAAATAATTATCACGTACGCGATCAGGAGGTTCATGAGCCGGAGGCGGTGGAGGTTGATATTTCCCTGGATCAATAAAAACAATCGCGGTGTTAGAGAATGGTTCACTTATTGCGTCTATAGACGGTGTTAATTTCTCACAAAAGTCTTTTCCATCGAGCATGAATATGACTTTTCTGTTTTCATGAGGTATTCGTTCATCAAATCCATTTGGCTTATAAATCCATATGTCTCTCTCTAATTGAGAGGATGACTTGAAAGTATCATGTTCAACCGTACCGTTGAGTATCGGAGGTGCTCGTTCTTCAGATGAGGTGGGTTGAAAGTATGGAGGTATTTTTGCTGTTCCTGTTATAATGTACGCGGATTGCTCTTGGACTATAGATGCAGGTTTTGTCTCAAGATCGCGGAGAGTCTCTGTGTAAAGATTGAGGTGATTCATTACCACTATCGGCTGGTTAGCACTTGGAGGAACGATTCTTTCATGTGGCTCTTCCAAAGAGCCTGGTGGGACAATATCTCTGACTTTAATACGGTAAGTAGCAAAGGTATCTGATGGAACATTGTCAATTCGTAAAAAATACTCATGACTTTCTGGGACATACTCGAATTCTTTCTGATTACCGTTGTCATCAAACATTCTTTCATATAAATCGGGGCAATCTAACTCGGCCATCTTATTTATTAATCGAGCAGGAGGGCGATAGAAGAATGTAATTGAGCCGTCTCCATTGAGCGTATGTGTATATTCCTCACGATGTTCTTCAAAACTTTGCATGGAGGCATCCGCCGTTTAATAAGATGAAAATCTTCTATAAGTATAGCATACCCCGCTTATCGGCGGGGTAGCCGCAAACCCAAGAAATTCACGACGGTCAAAAATAGGTCTGTCTGTAGTTAAATATGGTTGGCTTTCCCGAAAACAATGATTGGGTAACATCAAAAACGGCTGGTTCGGCCTTTGTCTGTCTGAGCACAACTAAAAATATGTCCCTAAAATAGGCTGAATAGGGAAAGATACTACGCAATCAAAGCAATCCACCCATGGATTTCTTTATTTATACGCAGTTTATCATGCAAGCGGACATAATTTTCTGAATAACACATGCATCATGACTGCCCCCGAAGTTCAGACGCGGAATAAAGCGGAGCTTATCTCAAAACTTTTAAATAAAGAATAAACACATTACGTTTTTTATTACCAGCCTACTTGGCGTTATTCTGTAATCAATACCGTAAAACTACGGTATTTAATAAAAATCACGAGTGGTTTATAATGTCGCACATTGTCGTATTTTGGCCTGGAATTCATTCCAATATATGCCAGCTACTCAACATCAATAAAATAGAGGTCAAAATGACTGTTGAAGAATTAAAAAAATACTATCAAACCTCCTGGTTTGCGTGGTTATTTTTACCTGCCACACTAGGCCGCTCATTGTCTCTCCGTTGGCTTGGATCGACTCAGCATCACCCCAAAACAACCCCATGGATAGAAATCGCCAATATTTGCCAAGCGTTTGAATCCGTAGGGCCGACTCTGCGTTGGTTATTCAAGCAATCACTGGGTCGATTTTATGATGGTCAAACCTATCAACGATATTTCCTGCTGTCGCCAACATTACGACATGCAGCATCTCGACATTTATATTTGTACATGGTGTTTCATGCCAAAAATCCTGAGCGCATGGCGGTGTTATTGGAGCAATTTGAAAGTAAACTCAGCCAGTATCCGCAATCTCGACTGGAAGAATTTACGCGTGCATTGAACCATGCTGGTCCAATATTTTTCACTGATTTGTTTAGTGCATTACAAGACTCACTATTAATGGATGGGCCTTTTCAAGGAAGACTGCTCAATGCTGCAGGATGGTTGCCAGCGATTGGTGGGCAGATCGATGAAAATAATTATTTGAAAGAATGCGGTTTGAATTTCAGCGCTTTTGATGTTGCACAGGCACAGTCTGGAAACATCTTATCCGCCGTACAACGAAGCAATAATCTTCATGCTCTATTCAATTTTCTTTTGCAAGTGGCACGTGGTCAGCCTACAACTTGGACATACGAGGGTTTTCTCGCACCTCTAGTTCAAGCCATTGCGCAGCACCCGGATCCGGAGCAAGCCATGAATAGCTTTATCATGGATAACAATCATCTGGTTTTATTGTTACCTAAACTCCCAAAAAACGTTGTAACAAAGGAAAGGATAGCCTGTATGCAAACATTGCATGCTCGCAATCTTACCGATCAGTTACCTGAAGCCTTGTTTGCAGCAATGTGTGTTTATGAGACTGAATTTAGCCGTCTCCTTGGGCTAATGCAGGATGCTGATGTCTTGCCTCCAGTCCAATCATGGTGTGATGTTGAGACGATACTAAAAAGTGTGATCTCTCATCGATCCAAACCGATTGAAGATATCGAAACGCTTCGTGATGAGCAGTTACTAACACCCAGAAACTTGATGGACTTCTCTCGGCTTGTTAAGCATTATCCCTTTGAATCAGGAATCGTGGGCATGTTTGTTGCTCTCAAGCGAAACGGCATCATCGATACACAGTCCATGCGTGATTATCTTGAATCGCCTGCCAGTCTCCAATATATACATTTGAGTGAGTTCATGCCTACGCTAAATGTATTTCATCATTTGGGATGGCTTGATGGAGATAACCGCCTAGATGCGGGCTGTATACGAGCATTTTGTTTTTATCGCAGGACTGATCCAGTTGAACGAATCTTGCATACATTAAATAAGCATTTGGATTTATCTGATGATGAACGTGACAACTTTTTAACAACGACAGCCCGTATTTTTGAGCCGACTGCTTTATGTCAATTTTTTGAAGCGGCAAAACAGTACGCTTTGCCATCAAATGCTGGTGATGCACAAGCAATTAGCCTGAACACAGACCCTGTAGACATATTGAGTTCGTGGGGGTTTGATCCTGAAGTATTCACTCGCATAGACACATTGCCTGAGCTTCAACTTTCTCCTAAAGAAAAAACTCAATATCTGCTTGATGCATTGGCCTTTCTGCACAAAATCAATAAAACCACACTACAGGATCTTACGCCTGTGCTCATGCAAGCGGTTGTTAACCATCCGGCTCCTGAACAAGCCTTGATTGCTTGGGTAGGCATTCACAGGCGTTTGTTTTTATGGATGAACCCTGACAAGGTACGAGTCTACGCACAAAAAAGAGAGTGGACAGACTGGATCACGAGGATTCGGATTTTACAGAGCGAAAATGTTATCGATAAATTACCACGGTTGCTTTTTGATGGAATCAATCGTGTTGGTTACCAATACTCGTCGAATGTTCAGCTGGAATCGTTAACAAATATTATTGTGGCACTGCAACGGATAAATTTATTACATGTGCTGTTATTGCCAGAGATTGAAACAATATTGGAAAATTTAAATATTAGTTTTTATTTTAAATTCAATGAGATGACTCAGGTCTTTGATGAGCTCAGTCAGAATGCTGTATTAACCGCTGAAACGATCATGCTTTTGTCGTCATTGTTCAAGGCATTTGGTAAATGTGTTACTGAAAGTCACACAAGCAATATACAAAACCTCAAAACCACGCTTATCACGATGAAACAAAAAGGCATCCTGGATACGGCGTCGATGCAAGACTATCTTGTTTATGAACCTTTTCTTGTTGCGAGAGTAAACGGGATAAGGTATGGCGATAGACTGTTCGACTTTGAGCCTGCCTTGGATCTGCTTCATCAGTTGGGATTACTGGATGGGGAGGGGCGATTGAGTGCTTTTGACTTGCACCGACTTGATTTCGCAGGCCAAGATGATCTATTGAAGCAGATCATGAATCGATTGGTATCGAACGTTCCATTAAACGAAGATACAGGGGTTCAATACTTAAATATAGCAACTCGCCTACTTCAACTGGATCGTTATGTACGTGGGGTAACGTTTAATATTTGGGATACCCCAGGGGCTGATGATAAAATAAAAAACACCATGGAGTTATATCAGTTACTTTTACCGGCAGAACAATTGCCCGCAATAACGCTGTCAATCCATACATTATGCACACCATTAAATTCCTTGATTAGAAAGTTACAATATCCACGTTTTCCTCAACGCTTGACGATGCAAATCAATGGCTCATACGGCGTGCCTGAGGAACAACGGTTATATAATGCATTATCAAGCCAAACCACCATACCCGTAGGGCTTCGAGTTATTCTCAATACGCCCGGAGAGCAGCAAGAGCAGATGGACGAACTATGTGACAGGCCATTTAATGATACCGTCGCATGCTTAACGTTCATGACCGGTATTGTAAAAAATAATCACAAATACAATAGCACGCCACTCGAATCTCTCCGTGAAATTTTTGCATTCGTTGTGGGATGGCATGCACCAGAACCGACCAGAACTGTTGAGTTTGCGATTCGCGCAATAAAACACCGTACAGCAAGAGATACGTTTTTCGCAGAAAAAACGTTGCATCTGCAGGTAGAGGATTTGGATCAGCTGGATATGAGCAAGGGTAATATTAAAAAATGATAACTCTACAGGTTATCCTGAACGCAGTGAAGTACCTCATTGATTTGGAACTAGCGGATAAGAGACACGCACTGAATCCATGCTACAGGCAGGAGAACCATTGCTTTGCTCAGGATGACCTAGAAAGTTATGATATTCGTGATTTTGTTTTGAGGAGTAAACATGTTTATTAGCGATAATATGATCAACAATGATATGCCACACGGATTTTTTCAGCATGATGCAAAAATATTATATGGAAAACCTACTGGAACCTATTTTTTTAGAAATTCGAATCATGGACAAATATCGCTGGTTTTTTGCACGGGAGGCACTTCAATTGGGACATTCTGTTTTACGATGGAATCAGATGGAAAAATTGAAATTTCTGATTCCAAGCGATCCTTTGAATCAGAAACAGAATTTTTGCGTGCAATGAAAAATGAAGGCGCGCCTGATGTAAATCGACAAAATAAACGTATTCAACTAGGGTTAACTGTGAATGAATATAATCGCTCGATCCCGTCTCTTAAACATTTGGCAATATTTTCAATCTTAAAAAACCCTGTATTGCGAGAGGAAATTTGGGATGGAGATATAGTTCTGCCAGAAATAGAGGCGATGGAAGACGATTTTTATGAAATTGATGAGCAAATTCGTGCAGCACGGGTAGTTCTTAGATAATGAACAATCCTTGTTGTGCAATGATCTTCGTAATTCTGTTGTGAGGAGTAAACATGTTTATTATAAATAATATGATAAACAACGATATGTCACATGGATTCCATCAGCATGATTCAGAAATACTCTTTGGAAAACCTACCGGAACCTATTTTTTTCGGAGGCACAACCATGGACAAACTGCACTTGTCTTTTGTCTGGGAGGAACTAAAATTGGGATTGTTACTTTATTAATAGACTCAAACGGTAGCATTGAAATTACTACACCTGGAAAAAGACGATCCTTCGATTCAGAAACGGAATTTTTACGTACAATCAAAGAAGATGGGCTTCCTCACGTTAGTGCAAAAAAACAACACATCAAATTAGGTTTGACCGTGAATGAATTTAATTGCTCAATTCCATCTCTTAAGCATCTTTCAATATTTTCAATTCTAACAAATGCTGCGTTGCGAGATGAAATTTGGGATGATGAAGATAAGGAAATACCTATAGTAGAGGCATTGAAAGACGATTTTTATGAAATTGGCAATCAAATTGCAGCGCTCGAATGGATAAATGGGCCTATGGTTAAATGAGTCTTATTGCAAGGACAATATCAAAAAATGATACAAACAAACTTAATCGTTCTTTCAGGCGCACCATCATCTGATAAGACAACCAGGGGCTAAAGGAAGCAACTTACCATTTTAGCAGGTGGCATATTATGCAAATAATTAATCTACAGATCCTGCTAAATTAGTTTTTTTTGAACTCAAATGCCACGCGGTTCTGCGCAATTTCTGTGTATGTATTATACGAATAATCAACCCCAACGTTAGCATAGTGGTTTGCTTCGTATAAGGAGCCGTGTGGAGGAACCACCAAAAGTGTTAGTTCTGAGCTAGGCCCCTTGTGGAGAAGTAAGATGATCGAACCTATTAAAATTGCTTTGTTACAAATGACGTCGTGTGGTTCTGATCAAGCTAGGCTGGAGGAATGTGATAAGTTTTCAGACAGGCGAAAGAATTAGGTGCTGATATAGCGCTCTTTCCAGAAATGTGAAATATTGGATACATGTTTGTAGCACTTTGTAGTATTATATTCCATCCGTGACTTGGCTGTAATGACATTTAATCTCAATATTTGTGCTAAAATTTACACACAAAGGTTTTTATTTTTCATGATCACATTCTGAATTCGGAGAAAAAATATGAAGTTTTTGATTAACACCAGTCCTATTTCATGCATAGATATCGCCGAGGATCTATCTGAACTAAAGGTCACACTAGACTGTATACCACCTGCAGCACCAGGTCATGGATTTGTGCCCACGGCTGATGAACTCGCTAACTTTCGCCAAGTTTCGCGAGCAGAGTTTTTCGAAACACGTCATTTGATAGAGAATGCTGTGCGTTTCGTAGATACATACCCTGGGATGAGTAATGACATAAGTTCCAATGTACAGTGCAGCGCTGTAGGTACAACACCTAATTTACACAAAAAATTAAGAAAACATCCATCATATTTAGGCGTTCAACAGTTAATTGATGAAGGTTTCAATAGTGAAATCGACTATCATATTAACAAATTAAGAGATGCTGGAATAATAAATGATGAGTATTATACTCAATTAAGTGATTTTGTTGTGAGTCGTTTTAAAGCAATGTTTCCAGAAGATTATATTGAGCCATTTACCTATGTTTTAAAATAAGTATTGGGAAATTTCGTATCTGCCCACAAAGAACCACTTTTAGGGGAGCAATAATTCCTGATAAGTCCAATCGGCACTATTTGTGTAATTTGATGAATGTAATTAACGCACGGCTTGTGCGCGATTTACTTTATTTGAATAAGCAAACATTTTGCAACGCCTGTTGCAAAATGCTTTATAACTCAGGGCTGCTGTATCTGGAAATTTCGCTCACGACCGTGAGCGAAATGATTACATAGATCTATGAGGTCACATCTTTATCAATTAACTTTTTCTTTCCCGATGCATGGCGTTCACGTAAATCAATATCAATATATTTATCCGTCGTTAATGATGAACTATGCCCAGCATCATCCCGTACATGCTCGCGCGGACGAATTTTTACGTCATCTGAAATACCCGTATGCCTTAACCAATGGACGGTTGCTGAATGAAGACTATTCGCTTCCTCTGCAAATCCATCGGTTTGCATTCGATTGATTGTATAATCAAAACAAAATTGAACAATATTTCGAATTTGATTGGTGCTTGAAATAGCACCTGTACCACGTTCTTTAGGAATTAACGGTGAATTGTCATCCGGTGATGGAAGGGTAGTGAGGCTCAAATGCTTTCGCCATCGCTTCAATGAGGCAAGCATTGCATCACTTACTGTAATATTTCGCTGTTTATTCCCCTTGCCAACCGTTGTAAACCACCAATTATCATCATTATCTTTAGAAAAATGATTCATCTTAGGCTCCCATCGTGTAGAAGCGGTCAATTCTGAAATACGTAAATACATTCCATAAAGCGCGCTCATAATGAATAAAGTACGTTCATGCTTTTGAGCATTTTGAGCCGCCAATTGTTTAGCGGTCTCAATTACATAATCCCATTGTAATTCAGTTAATCTACGAATAATTGGAGCGCCTTGATTTTTACGTAAAAAACGACTTTTTTGTCGAATTTGCAAAACGGGATTAAGTTCTGTCGTCCCCTCGATAATCAAATAATTAAAAAAACTACCAAGTACTGAAAAAATTTCTTTAAGTGCTCTATCAGAAAATGCATACTCTTTAGGATCTGGACTAATGCCTTGACGTGCTGCAATTTTACTGACTGTCACAACAAACGGTCTCCATGTTACATTTGACACACGCAATCCATCTTGCTCTATAAAACGGGGTACTTTTGCTGTTGCAATCCAATGCAAAGGTGGACATTTACAAAAATTTAAATAATCCTCCATATCAATACGAGATAACTTAAGAATTGATTTTTTTGGAATAAGCCAAGCCCATTGCAATAGGCGCTCAACTTCTCGGCGATAACTATTATAGGTCGCCTCATTACCGTCATACTCTCGTAAAAAATTTCGTGCCAGTTCAAAGTCATTATTAGCAAACTCTAGAGTTATATGTGACGATAAGGTGATTTTTTTTATAGTATGAATAGTGTCAAAAATTGCCAGTGGTGTTTTATGTAATGCTGTTTTTTTTTGATCATTCTTCGTCATTTAGGCTCTCTAATGATAAAGAAATTTCATGTAATTTTTCCTGTAAAAGTTTTTTATTAATGAGCTTTGTTTCATATTCAGCAATCATTGTTGGTGACATGTTGCGATTCATCGCATATTTAACTACCTCATCGTCTTTACTTTTGCAAATCAGGATTCCAATACTAGGATTTTCATGTGGTTTTTTAATGTCGCGATCCAGCGCCTCTAAATAAAATTGTAGTTGGCCTAAATGAGAGGGGTGAAACTCTGAAATTTTTAATTCCAACGCACACATGGCATTTAATCCGCGGTGGAACATGAGTAAATCAATTCTAAAATCTTTATTTCCAACCTGGATAGGATACTCTTCTCCCATCAAGGTGAAATCTGGTCCTAATTCCAACAAAAATTTTCTTAAATTTTGCACTAAAGCACGTCGTAGATCGCCTTCCAAGTGGTTATCAGGTAAATTTAAAAATTCAAAGACATAACTGTCTTTAAACAGCCCCTTGCTATTTGGTAATTCTGTCAGCGCTGCTGACAGTTTTTGATCGGCAAGTACTGTTCGTTCAAATGTTCCAGTATCTATTAGTCTTGCAAAATCTCTTTCGGGGTAACGGTGCTTGATAGCTAAACGCAAATAAAACTCTTTTTCTTCAATGGACTTTGTTTTAGACAAAATGTGCAAATGATTTGTCCAAGTAATTTCTGTCAGCAGTGCTGACAGTATTTCATTATTGACATAAGTCGCATAAAATTTTTTCATGCGCCATAGGTTTCTAGCTGAAAAACCTTGTAAAGATAAGTGCTGAGAGCTAATGTATCCTGCTAACTCTTCAACAATACGCTTACCCCAATTATCGGACTCTATCTTTTTACTAATATAAGCACCAATGTCCCAATAAAGTGAAATCAGGGCATGATTCACTTGCTGCCAAACTTTTGATTTGGCAGTAGTAATCATCTGATGAATTTCATCAAAGTCACTTTCGTAATTATTTTTTAATTGTTTGGTCATTCTTGGCGTCCTGCAACGAATTAGTTTTATGATTATACAAAAATCTCCAACAGCGTGTTGGAGATTTGGCTCACGTTAGTAATTTCCGCAGCAGTGTTGCGGAAATCTATATTACCGCTAGTTTAGCAGAAATCCTTTATTTGTGATAGTAATAGTTATCACAAATAACATATGTTCCGCCGGCCAAGACATTTAAGTAACTATCCGCCTTTCTTAACAACCAGGATCCCTACATAAGATCTTTTTTTCTTGGGTTTGCGGCTACCCCGCCTTAAATATTATTAATGCGCGATCCACTCTTATTTAATGAAGTTCAATTCGACACGTACACCATTTGGATCAAGCAGCCACAGTTGTTTCAATGGCATATCTTCATGACAATAAGTTTGATACGGTACGCGCATTTTATCTAACTTATCAATATAAATCGCGTAGTCTCTATCATCCAATGCCAAACAGAAATGATCAAATGCACCAGTAGCGAACCGACCATCATGATTTTTATCTAACTCCGCGAACCGTTCAAACTTCGGCTGCTTTTTATCCGCCTTGGCATTACCAATATGTAGAATTGCAACATCATTGTCAGGAATGTAGAAATATACCGATTGTGCCGTATCAATGGACAAGTGTTGACCATGAACCAACCCGATGACTTTACAATAAAATTCAATCGTTTTTGGCATGTCATGTGTAATAAAATTTACGTGATCCAGTCTTTTAATTGGCATAAATAAATCATCTCATAAGTGAAATATTATTGGATTATATAGAGACTATTTTGTTTTCTCTTTGTTACATATAATCCACTAATTATTCGCATGCATATAATACAAACACAGAGTAAAAAGTACTGCCATGTGTTTTTAAAGCACATGAAAAACAGCCTTCCATATATCATCTTTATTAAACGATCTAGGGTAAGCCAATATGATTTCTTGTCCATATTCAATATGCCGCTATAACCAACTTAAAATCGATTTTAACTAGCATGATTATTTTATGGTTTATTTTTGATCAAAATAAACCATAAAATGGTTGCGTGATCTTTATAGTTCGGCTCACTCTTTCTCAACCAGAAAATCACATATAACTTGTGCTAATTTATTTGGATATTCCAATGAAAGTAAATGCCCTGCTTCAGGGAAAATTATCATTTTTGAATCAG
Source organism: Legionellaceae bacterium (assembly GCA_947504875.1). GTDB lineage: Bacteria > Pseudomonadota > Gammaproteobacteria > Legionellales > Legionellaceae > CANNJI01. The sequence goes on along the minus strand of CANNJI010000064.1, from coordinate 3,868 downwards.
GTATTAAATCTGCGAATTTCTTAACATCAGCTGGAGGACAAATCAAATCTTCATCACCCGCGATAAATAGAGAGAGGGCCTTAATATTTTGAAAGCATTCTGCTTCTGATTTAAATGCACATTGCGCAGCAAATTGACGCTTGAAACCTACTAACGATTTTGGTTTTGGTTCTTCTTCTTGTTGTATTAGAGAGGCGTAATTTTTTTCTAAAAATTGATTTGAAAAACTCCATGGGAGCCCTATTTTTTCAATGATGCCTTCTGCTAAATGTAACTCATGTAACTCGAGCAGCGTTTCTCCAAATAATCGTATGTGCGTATTTATATTTGCATAACTAACACAAGCAATCATCTTATTTATCTTTTCAGGATATTTCTCGGCAAATTTAGCAGCAATTTGGCCACCCATTGAATAGCCTATCAAATGAACTTTTTCAAGTTGTAGAGCTTGCATTAAACCTGCCGTGTCATCTGCCATCATCTCTATGCTGTAGGGGATGTCAGGCTGATCTGATTGTCCTACTCCGCGATTATCGAATTGAATGACTTGAAAGTGTTTGGCTAATGTATCCACCACGGAATGTGGCCAGACACTCTGATGATCACCGTTACAGCCGCTAATTAAAATAATTGGGTAACCTTTGCCTGTGGTTTGATAATAGAGGGATATGTTGTTTGAAATTATTTTCGGCATAATTTTTATGTCTCTTTAAGGTGTGTGTGTCTTTTCATCAGGGTTGCATAGTACCCTACCCACTACGCCATTTTAACATAATCATGCTATTTTTGAACTACTTGTCTTTATACTGTATGTATCTTTCCTTATTAAATTCATTATCAGAATACGTTAAGCCAAACCGAACTATCGCTTGGACTTCTAAAATCCATCAAAATGATTTCTCATGAATTACCTCTTTGCATTATCACGTTTAAATGGTTCAAATACCTCTGATGAAATCAAGGATTGGTATTGCCTCGGTTTACGATACGCGTTTCCCCAAACCTCGCGTTGTCTAAAATTCCTGATTTTTTCAATATCAAACTCGGCAATCACTACCCCTTCTTGATCAGAAGCCATTACAATACAAGTATCACGAGAGGAACCATCATCGTTGTAAGCGATCCCATCGAATGCACATGAATGACCATTCTGTTGAGGTGCTGCATAATTCGCTAATACAACCCCAACCATATTTTCATACGCTCTGGTTTTGAATTGGCAAATTCGATTATCTTCCATCTCACATGCGTTGGGAGTCAAAATAATTTCAGCTCCCTTTAGCATCAAGATCCGCGCACTTTCCGGAAACTCACGGTCAAAACAAATCATGGCGCCAATTTTAATGATTCCCTTTTCAGTAGGAAGATCACATACATAAAAGTCCTCACCATGTGCACACACAGCCTCAGCAGAAAAATCACAGGTATGCACTTTTGCGTAGGTAAATTGAATATTTCCTTTATAATCGATCAACGATACAGTATTCCTTGCTCCGCTTTTATGTTTCTCAAGGTAGGTGATCGCAATTGCCATATGTAATTCTTTTGCTAACTTCCTGTAATGCTGAACAAATGGACTATCGATTGAAATCGCCTGTGCTTGCCATTTTTTTATATCGTCTGCGTAAATATCTGCGTGTTCTGACTTGTAATCATGTTGTAAAATATCTGGATGAAATGCCGTGTATCCAATATTCCACATTTCTGGAAAAAGAGCTATATCAGCACCTAATGCTTTCGCCTTTCTACAATAATTATCTCCTTTTTCCAAGTTAGATTGTTGATTTGAACCACAAGACGTCATTTGTAATAAGGCTATTTTAATGTGCTCAATCATAATTTTCGCTCTATATTAGCCACAGCGGCTTGATACGCCTCATCAAATAAGCCATCCATTTCCATCGATTCAATTGTTTTCATGGTTGGATTAATAATACATACCCATGTCATCCATCCGTACACAGGGTGAGGCATCACTTCATCTATTTTTGTAAAATCATATTCTCCCTCAATAACTCCGCCAGCAGGAGGTCTTTTTGGAATCGTATTAAATAATTTGATAAAGGTTTTTTTTGAGATCTTAAGATTTAGCCTATATTTACTAGCTACGTTCAAATGACTTGCCGCGTCATTTTTACCATCTTTTTCCTTGAACGTCAGAACATAGGCGCCTTTTGCAAATTTTTCCTGAGGATTATAAAATAAACCTTGCTCACCCCAATTTTTATTTTCACTCAACGAGGGATATTGAAGTTTGAATCGTTGTATTAACTCATGAATTTCCACGCTCAGTCATCCCCCCGTTCTTATTTCGACTTCCTCTGAAATGGCTTTTTCGGATTGTTGCAAAGTATATAAACTATAATAAATCCCCTGCTGCTTAATTAATTTATCATGCGTACCCTGCTCTGCGATTTCTCCATTATTCATGACATAGATGATATCAGAATCCATGATTGTACTCAGCCTGTGAGTGATGATAACCGTTGTTTTTGAAGTCAAAAAATCATGAATTGATTTAAACAAATTATGTTCTGTTTGTAAATCCAACGCCGAGGTTGCTTCATCCAATATCACCACTTTTGAGTCGCAAAGTAGCATTCTTGCAATAGCAAGGCGTTGACGTTGTCCACCAGAAAAACGTATGCCACGTTTACCGACCTGGGTATCCAATTGCAGATCATAGCTTTCGATTAAAGGCTTAAGTTGCGCCATTTCCAACGCTTTCCAAATTTTATCGTCACTAACGTTTTTATCCTGAGTCACATTATTTCGGATGGTATCATTAAACATAACCGGGCTTTGCAAGACCGTACTAATATTTTCCCGGATCAGATTAAATCCAACATCATAAATACTGACACCGTTTATTGTAATCTCACCTGATATGATTGGATAAAATCCTAATAAAGCTTGAATCAACGTCGATTTTCCAGATCCACTTGTACCTACAATACCAACTTTTTTATTGGGTTCGATTCTCATAGTGATATCGGTCAAGATTGGTCTTTGAGGTGAATATGAAAATGACAGATTGTTGATGTCAATTGCTATGTCCTGCCTATCCATAAATGGATTTGTTTTTTCAATGTATTCTGGTTCTGTTTCAAACTGGATGACTTCATTGATCCGTGTCAGTGCTGAGTCGGCGGCGTAAAATTTTGACTGCATATCGACAAGAACAGTCATGTACCACTGCACTTGAAACACATATTGCAACAGTGCAACCATCATCCCGATGTTAAAGTCGTTTAATAAAATCAAGATCATCGAAAAGATGTAATACAAATCAACGCCGATAAAAAGCAACATTCCGGAAACATCGCTGACTATTTCTGTTTTCCATTCATAGGCAATGGAATCGTCTCTCACCTGCTGAGCTTTTCCAATCAATTTTTGAATAAATCCTGACTCTTTATTATCTGCCCTAATCTGCGTGATAGCATCAATGGTCTCGATAAAGGCTTCTTGAAATAATTCAAATGCCTTGTTTTGGCGCGTTTTTAATTCCTTCAATTTTTTGGAAAACTTGGCTGTTAATATCAAGGATAGTGGGTTAAACAACAGGATGAATAAAGCAATTTTCCAATTGATTACAAACAATACGATAATGACACCAATCAAGGCAAGAATCGCAATCACGGATTGGCTAACAGTCGTCCCGATAAACTCATCAATTGTGTCTAGGTCTTTGATGTAAAAGGATGCTAATTTTCCACTGCCTAACGTTTCATATTCCTTCATTGATATGTTATTTAGATGGAGCAATAATTTTGTTCTCATGCTCAATACAACATCTTTTGAGATGATTTTAAACTCACGCCCCTGTAAAACACCTAAAATCTCAACAAAAACACGTAGTGTCAGC
>CANNJI010000063.1 GCA_947504875.1 Legionellaceae bacterium | reverse complement strand
TCGAATAGAGCTAAACGGGGAGTCTATGAGAAAAAAAGAAATTGCTTCATCGTGATCACTCTGAGATAATTTCTTCGCTTGCAAAAACAACGGAATATTAGGTGATCACACTAGGCGATAATCGGTGATCACGTTCGCAGGAATACCCATTATGGGGCATTATCACCATTATTGAAACATAAGGGTGCACAAATAAACCTAGCACTGGTTAAAAAGTATTGGTTGGAAATGGCACAGTTTCATGCATCAATTGAGCAGGGAAAGGTAACTGCATCGGTAGCACTTAGAAGGTTATTGTCACTCAGCAAGAAAAATGAGTTCTACAGAGCCAATCTGTATTTAGGTCGCATCTTAAAAACAGAACATATCCTTTCCCATATGAGTAACCCTGAATACAGAAGAACCAAGCATCGTGGGTTGCTTAAAGGCGAAGAGATTCATCAGCTGGCTCGAGATATTAATTATGCTAATCGTGGGAAAATTACAGCCAGAGAACCGAAAGGGCAAATTATCAGCTGTGATTGTTTAACTCTTATCATGGCGTGCGTTATTTATTGGCAAGCAAAAGAGCTTGATCGATTAATTAATTCAGCTGAGTTTGCTGCGATGGGATTTGATATCAGTTTGGTCAAGCACATCAGCCCTGTTGGTTGGGATAATGTTATCCTGTATGGAGAGTATATAATCAACAGGTTATTGATTTATCGATGATGACAATATTTAAACAGGAAATCCGTTTTCGGTAAAGTTTATTTATTTTTTCGCGCAAAGCAGATACTTTCCCTAATAAGTTCTTTTTCGGGAAAGTCATGATTTTCAGGTCTTTAAAATAAAGGCTTGTAGCTGGTTTAATTGATTTTTCAATCACGCCTTTTTAGAGAAAGTTTTTTGTGATAATTGTTAGATCGAAGCTCTACAACCCTTACTGTTATTGGCGTATAGCCTTAAGCCGCATTTGCGAACGATTGTGGTTAATACCCTATCAGGAACTCCAATTCCCCACCCTAGAATTAATTTAATTCAGAGGCGACAACTTTCCTGAAACAGGGGGATATTACCCTTTCCGGACACCCTCTTAGGGTGTGGAATGGTAGATAACCCTACAAATGTCTTCAGTATGACCAATTATTTTTTGATGCGAACAATTAAGCTTTATTATTTTCATTGGTCGTTTAACCATTTTTTGAATATTATTATCATCAGAAATAATGCTGGATTTATATGCTGTATTCTCCAATATCTTCTCTACTTGCATTGCCTTAAACAGTCCAATTTTTGTGTGCAACAACATCCCTGACAGCTGGTTTTTACTCAATATACTGACCGTATCCATCGCTTTATCGACCTGTTCAATATAAGCCTCATCAACGCCTTGCTCCTGAAGCCTCTGTCTTTGGTTTGATTTTTCTGTTAAGAAATGCTGCTGCATAACTAGGTTGGTGTCTTCCTTTTTTAATAAATCAATATCCATAAATACTGTATCAAGCAAGAAAACCTGAATGTTTCGAACACCCCTCTGCTCCAGTTGATATGCCATTTCCAAAGCAATATTCCCGCCCAAGGACCAACCGCATAATGTCACAACGGAAGATAATGGGTAGGTTGACTCTATTTGTTGCAAGTAATACCTTGCCAATGACGATAAGCTATCAATATGTATATCGAAAAACATATAACAATTATCAATGCCTATCGAACGATATTTCGACTCAAGCGCATCTGATAAGTCTTGAAATGCTTCATGTCCACTTAATGCAGAATGAATAAAATAAATTGTTTTTTTCGTATCTCCTCCATTTTTTTTCAATTCATTCTTGTGATTCATCAATTTAACAATTGAATTTCCACGTCTGCTTCTTAAAAATGTTTGAGAGTAGTCCTCTATACATGGGTATGTAAATAAATCAGAAAGCGTTAAACTGGAACCGTACTTTTTAAATAATTTATTCATTTTCGCAATCAGTTGTATTGCTAAAATAGAATGCCCGCCCAAGTTAAAAAAATTGTCCTGTATTCCTATTGACGGCACAGCAAGAACATCTTGCCAAATACAACAAAGTGCCATTTCCAAATCACTTCTTGCCGCAACAAGACGAGTTTCATCATTCCCCCATTCAGGCACGGGCAAAGCGTTCATATCCAGTTTTCCATTTGCAGTTAAAGGAAAATCGTGTGGTTGAATAAACGCATTTGGCAACATATAGTCAGGCAAATAATCTGCCAGATATGCTCGCAATGCTGCTTTATTTATGACGCTTGGACTTACATAATAAGCCACTAAATATTGACTACTTTCTTTACTACAAACAAGTACGGTGCATTGTTGAATATCAAGGTAACCCAATAGCACATGTTCAATTTCAGCCAACTCAATACGATAGCCACGAAGTTTGACTTGTGTATCCATACGCCCATCAAAAACAACATATCCTGCTGCATCCCAATAACCTATATCGCCTGTTTTATACAAACGGCCGAACGAGGTATTTTCAATAAAACATGCTTGCGTTTTGTGTTCATCGCGCCAGTAACCTAAAGCAACCCCTATACCACCGATATAAATCTCACCACGCACACCCATTGGGCAAGGATTTAAATGCTCATCAAAAACATAAATCATTTGATTCGGCATGGGTCGACCATAAGGAATAGACATCCAATGCGGGGCAACTTTTTTTATTTCATACCATATCGACCAAATTGTCCCTTCTGTTGCACCACCAAGGCTCAAGACCTTCGCTTGTTTTGCTCGTTCCTGAACTCGAGCAGGAAGTGTCAACGGTATTTTGTCTCCACTTAATAACACGGCTTTAAATGCATACCCTTGTAAATCATGCGACGTTTGGTAATCAAGTAACAATTGCATAAGCGCCGGGACGCTGTTCCAGAGCGTAATACCATGGGTGTCGATGAGTTGATTCCAATACCATGGTTCTTTGGCTTTCGCTGATTGTGGTATAACCACCGTGCCGCCGACCATCATGGTCCCGAAAACATCATACACTGACAGGTCAAATTGAACGTCTGAGAGCGCCAAAATGCTATCATTTTGATTGACGTCAATATAAGCGTTAACTGCGAACAACGTATTTATTATGCTACGGTGAGAAACGCACACGCCTTTTGGTGTGCCCGTAGAACCTGATGTGAAAATGACATAAGCCAAGTCGGTTGCGGCGCAATGAGATGTCAGGTTTCTCTTGTTTTCATCTTGATAGGGTCTCTCATCAAGTGTAATGATTTTGTTGGTTAATCCTTGAATCTTGTCTCGCCAATATGCTTGCGTTAATACAAGCATGCATTCCGTGTTGATCAATAACTGATGAATCCGTGCAACCGGTTGATTCGGATCAATTGGCACATAAGCGCCTCCTGCCTTCAATATACCCAGCAAACCAATGACCATCTCTAAAGAGCGATCCAGACACAATGCAATCAACGTGTCAGACGTTATCACCTGATTTTTTATGTGGATCTGTCTACGAATAAAGTGTGCTAACTGATTCGCCGCATCATTAAGCTCTTTATATGTTAATTGTTCTTCATCATAGATCACCGCTATGTTATTTGGTGTTCGTCTGACTTGCGCCTCAAACAGTTTATGAATCGTCGCGTCATGAGGATAGTCCATGAAGTTGTTATTCCAATCATGGATAATATGCTGATATTCCTCATGCGTGAGAATAGGGTAAGTTGAAATAGACTTATCTGGCATATCCACCATGACCTGTAATAACTGCGCGAAATGCCTCGAAAATCGCTCCATGGTTTCTTGCTTGAAAAGAGAGGTGGCATATTGAATACTGCCGCTGATATGGTTTGGTGATACACGCAGCATTAAAGTTAAATCAAATTTGGCAACTTGATAGTGATCCTGTAATCGCAAAGCATCATTGATTTCATTCGATGTGTCTTCATCAACATATTGGACTACGTACATCACTTGAAACACCGGTGATCTTGACGTATCTCGTTTAAGGTTTAAACAATCCACCAGTTTTTCAAATGGCAAGTCCTGGTGCCATTGCGCATCAATCAAATCATTTTGAATCGCGGCGATAGTTTGTTGCACCGTTCGATTTGGATCCAATTGGAGGCGCAGAACCAGGGTATTAACAAAAAAACCAATAAGGTTAGCCAGTTGCGGGTGTTGACGGTTGGCCAACGGCGTCCCTATTATTAAATCAGATTGTCCTGTGTAACGGGCTAGTGTCAATGCCAATCCTGTCAATAACGTGGTATAGGTCGTGACACCGTTTACTTGTGTCAATTGATTTAATGCAAAAACCAGGGTTTTCGGCAGTTCAAAGTATACCGAAGCCCCACGATAGTCAATTTTTGAAGGCCTTGGGTAGTCTGTTGGCATAGCTAATGGCTGTAAATTATCAAGTTTTGTTTGCCAATAATTTACTAAAGCATTTAGACGTCGCGGTAAACTGTCTCGTTGCCAAACCGCAAAATCTTTATATTGGATATCCAAAGGAGGCAGCGGCATTTTATTGCCCGCGATCAAACGATCGTAATAGGTCTGGAGTTCTTTAACAAAAATCAATCCGGACCATTCATCAAAAGCAATATGATGAATCACGATCAACAAAAAGCGCTCTTTCGTTTTCGTATACGTACAACTTGCAGCACGAATCGGATGCTCTCTGGTTAAATCAAAAATACGATGAATGAACTCATCAATAGCTGAGTTATTTTTTTCGGAGTTAATTACAAGTGTTTCAATTGAAACTAAATCATTATCAACTTCTTGTAAACATCCCCCGTTATCGTCTTGAATAAAATGGGTTCTTAGTATGGTATGGCGCATAATGACCGCTTGTAACGCCTCAATCAGGAGGTCTTCATTCATACTCTCATCCAGTCGAAGGATCATCGGAATATGGTAAGCACTTGTGCCTCGTTCATACTGCTCAATAAACCATAACCTTTCTTGTGAAAACGAAAGAGAGACCTGACTGCCTTGTGTGCGCTGAATGTCTTGTAAAAGATCGCCCGTTCTTAAAACAGAACACAATTTTCCAATTGTCCGATGTTGAAAAATGTCGGCCACTTTTACTGCGCGACGTGTAGCGCGACTCATGCGATGAGCCACTTGAATGGCTAAAATCGAATGGCCTCCCAACCTGAAAAAGTCATCGTCAATGCTCACCCGTGAAAGATTCAGTGTCGCTTGCCAGATACCACAAACAATAGTCTCCAACTCATCACGCGGAGCAATGTGTGTCACTTTATCAACCGTCCAATCAGGTTCAGGCAAAGCCTTTCGGTCTATTTTCCCATTCATATTAAGTGGCAAAGCCTCGATGAAAAAAAACAAACTTGGTATCATATATTCAGGAAAATATCGCGCCATGTGCGTAGCTATAGTATTTTGAATTATCACATGTGTACTGGTGTAATATGCGACCAATTGCTGACATAGCTTGTCATTGAGCATTCTTTCTTTCACCAGCACAACACAGCTTTTTATCCCATCGCATTGCGACAAAATAGCCTCAACCTCCCCTAGCTCGATACGTTGACCATTAATTTTCACCTGAAAATCAGTGCGGCCCAAATATTCAATCAAGCCATCATTATTCCATCGCGCCCAATCACCCGTTTTGTATAGACGCGTCGAACTATTTTTTTCACTTTTTGCAAAAGGGTTGGCAATAAAAACCATCCGAGTCTTATCGACAAGATTCAAATAGCCACGTCCAACACCTCTACCACCAACATACAGCTCACCAGTTACCCCAACGGGCACGGGATTTAACTGCTTGTCTAAAATGTAAACCTGCATGTTTTGTATCGGCTTACCTATCGGCACATAACTATGCCAATCCCTGGATATCGCACAAAAAATAAAATGTGTGACATCGTCAGAGCATTCCGTTGGACCATAAACATTCGCCATCAACACATTAGGGTAATGATGAAACCATCGTTCACAATAACTCGGCGACAATGCTTCTCCATTCATCATCAAATAACGTAATGATAAAAGTGATGGTCTGTTTTGAGCATTTTCCAGATAATCCACTAATATGGACAAATGGGTCGGTACACTTTCTAATATACTAATGCTTTGGGAATCAACCTGAGTTAACAAACATTCGGGGCTCCAAGCATTCTCCTCCAGAAAGATAGTTACCCGACCACCCACCATTAAAGCAGCCATAAATTGCCAAATGCTCACATCAAATGTTTGCGTTGCGGTCTGGGCAATATTATCTTTTTCCGTGATTTCAAAATCAGCAATTTTGGCAAACACATGATTCACGGCGCCATCGTGTTGAATCATGGCACCCTTCGGTTTACCTGTTGAGCCAGAAGTGAAGATAATATAGGCCAAATCACGTGCACATACCTCTGAGAAATCAGTCAAGGTTTGTTCAGTCAGCTCGTTATGCCCATCTTCCACGCGAACAACAGAAGCCGATTGATTTAGCGTAATAGCCTCTTCTGCTAAGGCTTCGCTGGTCAATAACAACGTGTGTTGAAGCTGGGACAAAATTTCATTGTTTCGCACCTTGGGCATATCCGGATTTAACGGCACAAACGCCACTCCCAATTTCCACGCTGCCAGCATACTGCATAAATAATCAATCCCTCGTGAAAGAAAAAACACCATCACCTCCCCACGAAAAACACCCTGCTGGTGGAGGTAACTGGCCAATATATTGACGGCATGGTTTAACTCATAATACGTCAACATTCGACCACAACAGTTCACTGCGATGTTATTTGGTGTTCGTTTGACTTGTTCTTCAAACAGTTGATACATCGTTTTATCGTCGGGGTAATCTTTGAAAGTTTTATTCCAATCACAGACTATTCGTTGATGATCATCGGGGGTTAACAGATGAATAGCATGATGCGACTCATGAAGTTTTCTAGGTAATTGCTCTAAAATAAGCTGCCATTGCATCAGCAATCGCTCTGCTTTAGGGGCTGAGAGATAGGCTCCATCGTACCTTAACATAATACTTAATACATCGTTGGCTTGATGCACAAACAATCCCAAAGGGTAATCAATCTTTTCTATGCCGCCACGAAAACGGGGCAATAACAGATCATTATTGACATCTTGCCTGTTAACGTCGAACTGATACTCCGGATAGTTCTCAAACACAAACGTGCTATGAAACAATCGCTGACTTTCACGTTGTAAATCAACCAGGTTAACAAAACTGAATTCACTCATTGCCGTAACGTGTTCTTCAATTTGATGCAAATGAGCCAACACCGTGTTATTTATATCCCAACAAACGATTAGTGGTAAACTATTGATGTACATACCCACACTGTTTTCAATACCAGAAACGGGTATGGTGCGGCCCGATACCGTCGTTCCGACGATGGTTTGCTCATCATGAGTGTAGATCTGAATTAGTTTATGCCAAGCAAATTGACTTAACACATGCCATGTAATGCCCTCTTGAGAAACCAACGCTTTTAAAGCTGCATAAACGTCTCCTGTGATTTGCAGACTGATTTGACATGGTGCATTCACAACTTTCAGCGAAGCCATGTTAACAGGCTTGCTTAAAAAAACACTCAGATCATTAGCATGCCCAGCCGTTGCCATTTGCTCTTGCCAATAATGATTGGCTTCATCTTTATGATCGACAATATAGGCCTGAGCGTTCAGGTAAGCATGATCGACGACTAGTATTGGGATCTTGTTTTTAGCAAAGAGCGCATAGTACGCATGGACTTTTTGTAACAAAACCGGACAACTCCAACCATCCAGGATGCTATGGTGCATAGATTGGAGCAAACTGTAATGTTCATCTCCACGACAAAACAAATGCAAACGTAATAACATCGGACTTTGCAAATCAAATGCTTTTGCACGGTCTTGTTCCAGAATCATTTCAATAGCACGCATTTGATTCGTTTCATTACGTAGGTCATATAACGTAAAATCCAGATGAACACTCTTCGTAGTGATCTGAATCAGCGTTTCTTCCCAATTAAAATACGTGCGTAAAACAGGATAGGTTTGAATAGCCAAGGTCCATGCTTTTTTATAAGCCTCAATATTAATGGCACAATCATAATCCAATAATAATTGACCACGGTAAGCATCATCATCCAGTTGAGTGAGGGCATGGTAGATAAACCCCTGCTGTAAACCATTAACCGGGTAAATAGACTCTATATTGGAATCGTTTTGTTGTAATGCATCAAGTAGTGAACGACTTAGTTTTACTGCATTGAAATCACTCGGGGTGTAGCAGGCTTTTTCTTTGTTCAGGCAGTGTACAATAATCAATTGCAAATTGCGTTCAAAGCTCTTCGCTACAAATGTACAAACCTCTTGCGATACATGCGTTGTCACCGAGAACTGCAACTGACCGCCAACGACCAATCCATTCAAACTCAGAAGATGTGGCTCACGATCCCCATGGCACATATTTTGTCCTGAAAACTCATTAGCCAATTGCCAATACCCTGACGCAGTGTCAAACTGACCCAAATAGTTAAAAGAAATAGAGGGCAGAGTAGATGGGAAATCAGCCGGATTATTTTGTCTAAACACGCCAAAACCAATCCCTTTTTTGGGAATGGCACGCAAATATTCTTTAACAGATTGGATGCTTTCACCAATATTTGCATCGATTTTCAATCTTACCGGATAGAAACTGGTAAACCAGCCCATAGTGCGTGATACATCCACATGTTCCCCAAGGCCTTCACGACCATGGCTCTCAAGAGTAATGACATGAGGTTCCTGCCCCAACCATTCATCTAACGTATATGCCAGTGCCGTTAGCAACAAGTCATTGATTTCAGTATGGTATGCTTCTGAAGTTTGTCCTAAAAATTGCGCCGTCAGCGCCTGTTCAAGTCGCAAGGGTGCGTGATAAACGTTTGTCGTGCACGCTGGATAATCGCTTACGTGACTCATTGCTAATTGCGCTATCCAATATTCCAGTTCATTAGCATGCGTAGTTGAATAAGTGTTTAGCGCCAAAACCCATTGCCGGTAGCTGCTGCTTTTTAAACCGAGTGAGTCATGTTCATAAAGGCGCTTGAGATCATCGATTAAAATACGCCATGAGACGGTATCCATGATCAAATGATGCGCCGCAATATAAAGTCTTGCGCTACCATCAACATAGCCATGGATGTAACCTATCTGCCACAAAGGGCCTTGCTCTATATTAAATGCATTCTGCCAGGCCGATAGTGTTTTAAACAAGCATTCATCTCGCGCTTCAACATTGTCCAACGTACTGATATCCAAAATCTGGATTGGCGGTGTATTGTTATCCTCCAGATAGATTTGTTGTCTATGACCGCTTCTAGCTTTCGCGAAACATACTCGCATCATATCGTGATGTTCAACCAGTTTCGGTAATAATGATTGTAATTTATCTATGGAGAGTGGAGGTACCCTCACTAAAAAAGATTGATTCCACAAATCAGGTTGTTCAAGTTTTTTTTCAAAGAAACACGATTGGACAGGCAGCAACGCAAATACTCCAGTCAATACCCCTTGCTCAGCATCCGTTTGACATAATTGACTCAATGCATGCATTAAACGGTCAACCGTTCGATACTTAAAAATGTCGTGAACACGACAATTAATTCCTGCGCGTTGCAAACGGGCTGATACTTGAATGGCAAGAATAGAATCGCCACCTATGCGAAAAAACTCATCATCTATCCCGATTTGGGAAACACCTAATACGTCTTGCCAAATACCACATACAATAGACTCCATCTCATTACGCGGTGCAATATAACCGGCTTCGTCTGGCATCCATTCTGGTTCAGGCAATGAATTTCGATCTATTTTTCCACTGATTGTCAAAGGAAATCGTTCAACTTGAACATATGTGGCTGGAATCATATAAGAGGGCAATTTAGACGCCAAAAATTCGTTTAAACTATCTGTAGAATAAACCTCACCGTTGTGTTTTTCCAACACGTAATAAGCAACAAGTCTCTTGGCTTGGCCATTCTCATGGAGTGTAACAACCGACGCTTTAATTCCTTTGAAGGCATTTAATATAGCCTCAATCTCACTTAACTCAATTCGATAACCATATAGCTTACACTGAAAATCATTGCGACCTCGATATTCTATGTTGCCATCACGCCTCCATACAGCCAAATCACCCGTTTTGTACAGTCGAGTATAACCTTTCTTTTTATCGACCTCTTTGGCATAGCGATTCACAACAAAACGCTCATCAGTCAATTCCGGCTTATTTAAATAACCTGTCGCCAAACAGATTCCGCCAATATACAGCTCACCGACAAGTCCAACCGGTACTGGACGCAAATTCTTATCTAAAATATAAATACTAATATTGGGCAACGGCTTACCAATAATTGTATTTAAATCACCCTGTTGATACTCATACATCAATGCACATACTGTTGCTTCAGTTGGACCATATGCATTAATCAAACGACGCCCCACACTCCACTGGACCATGACATCCAGATCACACACCTCACCTGCGACAATCAATGTTTTCAGTGAAGGCAATGCCTGATGAACCATTTCTTTTAACAAAGTTGGCGGTAATGTCGCCACGCTAATGTGTTGCTCTCGAATAAAAGCCATGAGCAAACCCGGGTCAAGACGCCTCGCGTCCTCAATAATAATCAAGGCAGCACCGGATAAAAGCGCTGTAAATAGTTCAGAGACTGAAGCATCAAATACGATTTGTGCGTATTGCAATACTCTGCTTTGTTCATTTAACGCAAAAAACTTGCATTGACTATCGATAAGATTATTAACACTCTCATGCCGGATGGTAACCCCCTTGGCCTGTCCGGTTGTCCCTGAGGTGTATATGACATAAGCTAAATGATGCGCTGCACTGAAGGGCATTAAGTTATCAGTTGATTCATGCTGATAAGCAACCGGATCAAACACGATGAGTTCTGGACCGGAGATCCCCTGTAAATAAACCAGTAAATCCACTTGCGTCAACAACAGATGACTGGCCGTGTCTTCCAGTATGTATTGAATTCTTTCCATTGGATAAGCTGGACTAATCGGTACATAGGCAGCTCCTGCTTTCAAGACACCAAGAATACCTATCACCATGTCCGGCGAACGATCCAGACAAATCGAAATCAACGTATCAGGTTTCAGCTCGGCGCCTATCATTTCATAGTGCCGTCTTAAGTGGCGTGCCAACTGGTTTGATTTTTCATTCAATTCTTGATAGGTAAACTGTTGGCCGCCATAAACAATAGCTATCGCATTGGGCGTTTTAAAGGCCTGCTCTTCAAACCGTACATGAAGTGTTTTACTGCGTAAATCAGTCATCATCAGGCCTGCTCCAATCATTAATAATGGTTTGGTACTCATCTGGACTTAATAATGAATAATCCATAATAGATAATTCAGTGTGTTCAACCATCGTTTCTAAAACACGTTCATAATGCTCGGCAAAACATTCTATAGTTTGACGAGCAAACAAACTCGTTGCAAACAGAATGTCACCACGCAAACAAGGTTGACTATCATTTATAAACACATTCATATCCAATGCCGTTTTTAGCTCATCCCTCTGCAATGGCTTAGGGGTTAAATAAACATCATGAGCGTCTTCGCTTCCCTGCATGACCATTTGAAACAGTACTTGAAACAGGGGATGCCTTGATGTATCGCGCTCTAACTTTAATACTTCCACCAATTTTTCAAAGGGCAAATCCTGGTGCTTTTGTGCGTCAATCAAGACTTGATGCACATGGTTAATCAGCTGTACCGAGGTTTCCTCGGAATTTAACTGAAATCTTAGTACGACATTATTAATAAAAAACCCAATTAGTTCAGCAACATCAGGATGTTGGCGATTAGCCATTGGTGTACCAAACAAAATATCATTTTGTCCTGTATATTTTGACAACAAGACAGTAAAACCCGTCAAAACCACCGTATACACACTCACTGCCTGAGCTTTTGCCAATTCCCTCAATTTTCTCGACAATATTTCCGGTAAAATAAAGCCAACCCCATCACCTCGATAATCAAAACGCACAGGACGCGTGAAATCTGTTGATAATTGTAATGGTTCATGATCCTTTAAGTTATTTTGCCAGTATTCCGTTAAATCAACCAATCTGCTGCCCGAAAGGTCGAGCCTGTTCCACGACGCAAAATCCTGGTATTGAACAGGCAGATCGTTCAACAGCAGCTTTTCACCTTTGGCAAGATGATGGTAGTAACTCAAGAGCTCTTTAACAAAAATACCATACGACCACGCATCGAAGGCCACATGATGCACGACTATGAGCAACGTTCGACTTGATGTATCCAGACAAGTATAAAGTCGCGCTCTAAATGGGTAATCCATTGTTAAATCAAATACCTCATGCACAGCAATATTCAGTAAATTTGTTAATTCAGCTTCATTCGTACATACCTCAATCAGTGTCAACGGATTGTCTTGAACAACTTGCCAAAATACACCTGTGGCGTCTTCAACAAAATGTGTGCGAAGAATAGCATGACGTTGCACTATTGATTGCAATGATACTTCTAAGATCTTTGAATCAACATCACAAGCTACGTCAAAGATCATAGGAATATGAAAAATATCAGTACCATCTTCATATTTCTCTATAAACCATAACCGCTCCTGGGCAAACGACAACCTGGCTTTATTGCCCATCAACAGCTTAATTTCCGAGAAATCTGAACCTGTCTTGATATGTGCTACAAGCGCTGCAATCGTTTTATATTGAAAAATTTCAGCAATCTTTACCTCAATACGTAAACTTTTACTCATACGATGCGCAATTTGTATCGCCAATATTGAATGGCCGCCTAATCTGAAAAAATCATCGTCAATGCCCACTTGCGAGATATTGAGTACTTGTTGCCAGATTTGACAGGCGATGGATTCCATTTTATCTCGAGGAGCAACGCACAGATTTTTATTTTGGGTGAAATCAAATGACGGCATGGCTTTTTGATCTAATTTACCATTAATCGTTAACGGGAATGACGCCATTGGAATAAATACACTAGGAATCATGTATTCCGGAAATTTGTTACTTAAGTAGTTGTTTAAGTTTGCTTCCGTTTGACCCACGTAGTATGCAATCAGGTTGGAGTCATGAGCAATCACGACGCAGTGTTTAATGTCGGGATGCCGGGAAAGTACGCTTTCTATTTCACCCAGCTCTATACGATAGCCACGGATTTTAACCTGGGAGTCATTACGACCCATGTATTCAAGATTGCCATCTGCAAGCCATCGGACTAAATCACCGGTCTTGTAAAGTCTCCCTTCACCAAAAGGATGGGAGATAAAGCGCTCTTTCGTTAGTTCGGGTTGATTGAGATAGCCTCTGGCAAGCCCTGCACCACCAATGTAAAGCTCGCCAATCACTCCAATGGGGAGAGGTACAAGGGATGGATCAAGCACATAGGCAGTATAGTTGCGATAAGGCTTGCCTATGCATTGATTGAAATCCCCGTCCTTTTGCATCAACGACATACCAACCGTCGTTTCCGTTGGACCATATTCGTCATAAACCACATCGACATGCTGTTGAATTGTTTTTAGCTGATGCTCAGAAACCGGCTCGCCACCTAAAAAGCATTGCTTAATTTTGAGCTCTGATGCAAAAGACAGTGCTTGCGATAAATAAGAAGGCGTTAACTTGATGAAATCAATGTTATTAACCTGTAAATGCTGGATATAGTTTTCTACATTGTCTAACTTATCACTGTAAACAACGATGGTTCTTCCTGAAAGCAATGGAACAAGGCTTGTGGTAACCGTTAAATCAAACGCCAGATTAGTCGAAAAATCAAAGCGCTGAATGTCTTGAGTAATATACTCAGAAACATTGTTAACGTAGTTAACCACATTTTTATGCTCAACCATGACCCCCTTCGGCTCGCCTGTGGTGCCCGAAGTATAAATCACATACGCTAGAGCATCTGTTTCTACATGGTTTTTCACCACATGCATTGATTCTTGTTGGTATAGGCTATGATTCAGTATCAAAACGTCAGACTGCACGGCGGTCTGCAAATAGACCAATAAATCTATTTGTGTGAGAAGCAAAGAACAGGTTGAATCAGTAAGAATATATTGAATACGCTCTAACGGATAATTTGGATCGATAGGCACATAAGCGAAGCCTGCTTTGAGAATACCAAAAATAGCAACCATCATCTCCAATGAGCGATCCATGCAAATGGCTATCAATCCGTTACAACCCTGCTTCCTTAAATAATGCGCCAATTGATTGGCGCGATCATTGAGTTCTTGATAGGCATGCTGTTTCCCGTTAAAAATAACCGCAACATGGTCAGGTGTTTTGGCTACTTGCTCTTCAAATAGTTGATGAATGGTTTTATCTTTGAGGTAGTCTTTTTCGGTTTGATTCCAGTCGATGACAATTTGTTGGTATTCAGCGTGGGTTAATAAATTTAGCGCATGATGTGACTGAGTATGTTTTTCAGGGATTTGTTCGAAGATAAGTTTAAATTGCGCAAGGAGTTTTTGTGCTTTAGTATCTTCTAAATAAAGCCCATCATATCTTAATTTAATGACCAGTTCATGATTTTGTTCATAAGCAGTGATTGCAATAGGATAATTTAACTTCTCAACATACCCTCTAAAGCTTGCTTTTAATAAAGATGGGTCACTGTTTTCAGCTCTTTCATCTACCGGAAAATTTTCAAAAACAAAAAAACTATGAAATAAGGGGCTACCCTCTTTCTGTAACGTGGCAAGCTCAGCAAAGCTGTATTCATTGATAGCCAAAACATCGGTTTCAATTTGTTTTAATTGCTCGAGTATGGTTTGTTGGGATGTCCAATGAACAACCAGCGGCAAAGTATTGGTATACAGTCCCACACTGCTTTCAATGCCTGAAATAGGGAGTGCGCGCCCTGATACTGTGGTGCCAACAATGGTTTTTTCATCTTGAGTGTACATATGAATTAACTTATGCCACGCAAATTGAGCAAGCACATGTAACGTTAAGCCTTGTTGTTGAATGAAGCTCCTTGATGATTTTACTTGTAATATTGCGTCTCTAGGGATATTAACGACTTTTGTTTTCTTAAGATCTGTTGTGTTGCTTAAGAGCGCATTTAAATCATTCGCATGCTCAACCGCCTGTAATTGGTTTTGCCAGTAGGTTTTGGCGCGGTTTCTGTTTGCAGCAATGTAGACTTGTGTTTGCAAGTAAGCACTATCCGAAAGTAACGGTGGGGTAATATTTTGGAGCAGTGATTGATAGTAGTCATGCACTTGATTAAGCAATATCGGCCCACTCCAGCCATCAGAGATAATGTGATGTTCTGATTTTAGCAAGGTGTAATGCTCATCTGCGTGCTTCATCAGATGAATGCGCAATTGGGTAGGTTTTTGCAAATCAAATGCGATGTTGCGGTCTGCTTGTTGTATTGCCTCAACTGAATCCATCGTCTCGTGATAGGTAAAGTCAAGCCGCCCTTGTTGGGTAATAATCTG
>CANNJI010000062.1 GCA_947504875.1 Legionellaceae bacterium | reverse complement strand
TATTGCCTGTAGGTGCTCTTTTAATAGAAAAGGGTGTGATATTCTTTGGTTTGAAAAGGGAGTTTAAGTGATGTCAAAATCTTCTTTGATCAAATTTAAAGCATACCTGTGTTTTTTAGGCTGGCATACGATTTAAGCGGGAATCGCTGCTCGCGGGATAGGATTAGCGACAGCTAATTATTTATACGAGTCAGGATATCAAGTCGTTGGTATTGCTAGAAAGCAATCGGAAAGCGAGTTTCCAGGTGTCTTGTATTGTGCTGATCTAAGTAATTCTAATGAAACATTAGCAGTATTAGATACCATCAAACACAACCACACCGTGGATGGTATTATCAACAACATTGGCAATGTAAAACCTATGCTCTTAGAAGCAATGACAATAGATTCATTTGTTGATGTGATGGATTTAAATGTACGTCCCGCAATTCAAGTGACTCAAGCGTTCTTGCCTTATATGAAAACTCAAAAGTGGGGTCGAATTATAAACATAGCAAGTCGTGCGATGCTTGGAAAAATAGGTCGCTCTAGTTATAGTGCTGCGAAAGCCAGTTTGGTTGCGTTAACAAGAACCTGGGCTTTAGAGCTTGCGCCATTCAATATTACGGTCAACGCAGTCGCGCCAGGACCGATTCAAACGGAATCGTTTTATAACAATTATCCAAAGGGTGGTCATGAGGAAAAGCAGCTTTTATCAACCATACCGTTAAATCGATTAGGAATGCCTGATGAAGTAGCCTACGCGATTGGTTTTTTCTTAAATGAACGAGCCGGCTTTATTACCGGGCAAACATTATTTGTGGATGGTGGAGGTAGTGTCGGTTCTATTCAATAAGGTGATTTGTCTATTTCTGTGGTCCATTCATATAACATGTCAGGACAATGTTCTTCGTTAGTTGAGCCATCACTTAAAGCGATAATGCTAAAAGCATGTTTTTCATAAAATTGTTGGGCTTGGATATTTTCTTGAAAAGTATGCAGCCGGATAGGGGAGCCTAGCGTATCTTTTGCTATGTTAATTAATTGCGTTCCGATACCACAAGCGACACAGGTTGGTAAGAGGTAAAGTTGATCTATCCAACCGATACCTTGATTTTTTGATAAAGCCATCATTCCGATAATATGATCGCTTTTTTCAACAACGGTAACTTGATTGGTTGGGATGAGTGTGTTTTGAATCCATTTAAATATATCGTCATCCGAGTGAGCTAATGGCGCATAAGCAAGTAATTTTTTACGTGAAACCAAATAAACGTGAGTAATTTCTTTAGCATCTGCGAGAGTTGCTTTGCGAAATACTATATTGTCAGGTAAGGCGTTTGATTGATTCATAATGATTATTTCATTGGGGTAGTATGTGGCACTTTAAGTGGAGCCTTGTCTTAGTAACAAAAATATCATGTTTTTATGAGTTTTAAGAGGTGTGTGAACCTCATTTTTAAATGGAATTATATGGTTTATGGTTGGTTTGTCCATAAAAAATCTATGTCGAGGTTAATCTGCGCGTTTTTAAATACTAAGCTATTGATTTAAGCGTGTGTGTAGTTGCATTTTTGATAGTTATCTTTCAAGATGATGTGAGTCGGATATAACTTAAGGAGCCTTCGATGAAGAAGAAAGAGTTGATTGATGCAATAAGTAAACGTTCTGGTCTGGCCAAGAAAGATTCGGAGTCAGCATTCAATGCAGTGATGGAGTGTTTTACTGAATTATTATGTAATGGCGATTCTATTCGATTACCTGATTTTGGGAGTTTGTCTGTGAAAGATCGCGCTGCTCGTTTAGGTCGAAATCCTGCGACTGGAAAGCCACTGAATATCCCAGCTAGTAAGATCGTGAGTTTTAAAGCAGCATTGAAATTAAAAGAAGCGATTAATGATTAGTTGATGAATATCAAATGCGGTGTATAAGGGCGTGCCGCATTTTAAGATAGTAAAAGGAAATATATTGAATTGGTTTAGATCGTCTGGAGATAAAATTACCTTAACTATCTATGTTCAACCGGGTGCAAAACAGAATTGCGTTATGGGGTTACATGGCCAAGCGCTTAAAATTCGTTTAGCAGCTCCTTCTATTGAAGGGCGCGCAAATGAGGCGCTGATAAAATACTTAGCTACGTTGTGTGATGTGCCTATTCGTCAAGTTACGATAGCGCACGGAGAAAAATCACGTTCGAAAGTGGTTATCATTACGGGCAGCATAATTAAACCACAAGATCTTTTGATTCAAAGCGAAAGTAGGTGTTAGACACACTGCTTGGTAGTGTTCAATTTGAATTTTCTTCCAAATATAGCTTCATTCCCACATGAGTTGATTCAAATCCTAAACGTTCATAAAACTTTTTAGCTTCTGGACGTTTGATATTCGTGGTCAATTGAATGATGGATGCACCATGTGATTTGCCGAATGTAATCACTTCTTTTATCATCCATTCACCAATTTTTTTACTTCGATAAGATAAAGCTATGCGTACAGCTTCAATTTGTAATCGTGTAGAACCTGAAAATGTCAGTGATGGCATCAGTGTGAGATGGCAAGTACCAATTATCATTTGATCTTCGGAAATAACCACCATTAGAAATTGGTTGGTATCATTGTTAATTAACTCAAATGCTTTTAAATAGCGTGGATCAATTGTTGTGCTTAAAGACTCGCGAGTTTGTCCTAGTTCATCTTCTGCAAGAAGGGTGATAATTTCAGGTAAATCATTCAAAATAGCTTT
Organism: Legionellaceae bacterium; assembly: GCA_947504875.1. GTDB lineage: Bacteria > Pseudomonadota > Gammaproteobacteria > Legionellales > Legionellaceae > CANNJI01. The sequence continues at coordinate 12,927 of CANNJI010000062.1, read as the reverse complement.
GCGCATTTTCATGGTTTTCTCCTAAAATCTGAGTGAGAGGAGTGGTTGATGATACATTCATCAGGCAGTTATGGTGTTGCTAGCCTATTATAGCGGATGATGATGTACATTGATCAATGAAGTTGAAGCTATTTGGCTAACCGTTTTTTAAAGAGGCTTAAAATGAGTTTTTCACAACCAGAAGCACCTAACGAGGTGGTACATGCCATGATATCAGCTTGTGATTTTTTTCCTAATAATCCGAATTATCCATTACTGATTTACAAGACAGTCTCTTCGTTGATCAATCAGTCGCCAGAAGCAATTCAAGCATGGTTAAAGCAAAATGGGTGGGGATGTTCCTGGGTTGATGGGATTTATGATTATCACCATTATCATAGTGATACACATGAAACGTTGGTTATTATCGCCGGTGAATGCAACGTTCAAATCGGTGGAGACAAAGGGCAATGTTATACGGTGCATGAAGGTGATGTGGTGATCTTGCCTGCTGGCGTTGCGCACAAAAGTTTAAGCGCAAGTTCTGATTTTAGATGCATCGGTGCTTACCCATTTGAAGCAGGGTGTGACATGCGTTATGGCAAGCGAGAAGAGTTTCTTGTCGCTGTTGAGCAGATTAAAAAGGTTGGATTGCCTGAGAAAGATCCTATTTTTGGTGAAAATGGGACGCTGTTTGACTACTGGAGGTGACTTATAGATACATTTCTATAAGGTTAGTTTGGATTTATTATTGGAAGAGGCTGTTAGATCTGTAATTACCTGTTGCCTCATAAATAAATGTTACCGAAGGGCTTATTCGTTGCCTCATAATTCATGTTACCGAACAGAGACGTTATCATCAAAATATCCTCTTCAAATATCCTAGCGGGGTGAAGGGGTCGGCAATGAGACCCCTTCGGTTTTATATCCTCACGAGCATCGCCGTCCCCGGCTGTCCCGTATATTATATATAGCATATTTTTTCACCATCATTGCTATTTATTAGTCTAAATATGCGATCAACTTTCTTTTTTATGGTCTTTTTTAATTCAAATGGATTAAGGCTATTATAAACTTCAGTTAATTCTTTTTTCTTTTGTTCGGCAATATGTGCTGATTTCATCAGCCGTTGGTAGGGAGTCTCAGGTTTGTCATGTTTCTTGATTATTTTAGAGTCAACACGTTGTTTTTCTGTTAGCTTCGTGTTTGGTAAAAAATAATTGTTCATTTGCGACATCTCATTTTTATAGAGATCATTCATCAATGCTACAACAGCCTGATTACCAAACCGTTCATATCCAAATAACTGACGAACATGCGTCCAATTCTTTTGCTCAACATGTGCGTTATCATCGCTGTGGTAAGGCCTTGAGCGCGTAAATTGAATCTGTTTGGTTCGCTGCTCACCAGTGAAATATCGTATTAAATGCCAGTTTAAAAACTCATTTCCATTGTCAGAATCAAATCCTAATATCTCAAAAGGAAGGTTATTTTCGATATCTTCTATTTGAGTTAATACGCCTATTGCTCCTTTGTTCCACACGGCTCTGTTCTCGGTCCATGCCGAATATATGTCGGTCATTGTTAAGCTCCATACAAAACTCCCTGCGAGCGATGTTCCACAGTGTGCAACAGTATCTGCTTCTAAAAAACCAGGTTTATCTTCATCCCATTGATCTGTTTTGATTGGAATATGTTTTTTTAGAATTTTCCCAGGTTTAGTGCCACTTAATCCTCGTTTACATTTTACTCGCGAACTTGCTAATAATCGGTCAATAGTGGCGGCGCTCATCGTTAACAATCCTGAATATACTGCGGGCTCTAATTGTCCATATTCCTTTGAATAATGCGGTAACCACAAAGGCAAAGCCATTTTTAAACGTTTTCCGCATGCTTGGTCTGTATTTAGCCAAATATGCTTTAGTGGTTCCAAATACAGAGCATGGGGGTATTCTTTGGGTCGACCTCGTTTTTCTTTTCCCTTTGGTAAGCGCTTTTTTCTTTGATTCAGAAGCCGTATCGCATGTTTTTTGTGATATCCACTCACTGCACACAGCTCTTCTAATATTTCGCCTTTTTGTCGTCGATTAGAAGATTTATATCTTTTAATCACGTTGTTTAAGTAAAGATCCATCGAGAGCTTCCCCATATCAATGTCCCTTTTGTAGCTTCGGTAACATTATTTATGAGGCAACGAATCAATTTTTGCCTATTTTGGGTAACATTTATTTTGAGGCAACTCGATTATGACCTGTAATTAAGAAATATTTTAACAACATGCTATACTATATAAAAATATATCAAAATAATTAAATTATGAACATATTTAGGCGATTTTGGAGAATATTATGGATATAAAGAAAGATGGATCTAAAAAAGAATCTGGAACATCTGGCATGGATACACTTTCGGATTCTAGACGGCAGATGGAGGAGTTGAAACAGAAATTGAAAGAAAGTCTCCCAAATTTGACCTCACCTAAAGACTCTTCTTCAAGTTCTACAGCAGAGAACACTAGCGATGAGTCTCAAAATAATACACCATCGCCTTGTTCAACTAAGCCGAAGCTCACCCCTTATTGAATTTGGAAAATTAACTATGACTAAATCATATGAAGAGCTTGAGGCGGAGTTAAGCAAGTTGCTTGACATTAGCTCCAAAAGAATCGACTTACTCAATACGATACGTCAGCGTGAGGGCATGAAGGCGACACCAGATGAGCAATTATTTCTAGATCCTGATAAGAATCCACAGAATGCCGTTGCTGCTTTATCTGATGAAGTCATTTGTCTTATGCTTGAAGCAAAATCTAATAAAAGAAAGATCAAAGGTAACAATTATCAACCATTTTTAATACATGCTGGCGATATACACGATCCACGTGATATTTCTTCAGCAAATGAATTAAACCGTAAAATTGATGAGCATATTGCCAATAAAGAGCCTTTTCATTACGATTTTATTATAAAAACTGGGGATCATTGTTCACCAATGCAAATTGATTCAAATGGCGAAGAAGTTAGGATGTTTTATATTGATGCAGGTTTGTGTCAACGAAATGATGCATATGCATCTTCATTAAAAGATTATAGGCTCGCATCGATGTCGTCTTTAAAAGATAAGGAGAATCCATCTTTTGCTACGATTTATATAGATGAAGATGGACAATATATCGTTCGCGATCGCAATGGAAAGGTGACCCACGGCAAACTTGAAGGTATTGAGTTGAGTGATTTATCTTTAAAGATTAATAATCCTAGGGATTATCCTAAGTTCAAAGAAGAGGTTCTAACGTTCACATCAAATCAAGGTCACACTCCATTAAATGATCTTCAAGGGGTGGATTTTTACGGGTACACAAAAGCAGGGATTCAGTCCAATCAAACTAGTTGCTCTGTTTTTAGCTTGCAACACTTAAATAATTTGTCAAATCTTACTGCCTCAGAGACGCCCAATATAGCGGTTGATAAAGCTATAAAGCTTCCTGCTGTATTTTTAAAAAACATTCAAAGTACGTCTCAACTTCCTGAATACTATCGGGACAATCAATTACGAACTGTCGATAAGCAGGGTATGATAAAACTTGAAGATCATATTGCACAGTATAGTATCACCGTTGATGTAGCAGCGGTCGGAGATAAGCCAAAAACAGAAAAAATTAAAAATTACGCTATTGATTATAAAACGCATAAATATTTGGAGGCCGCTCGAGAGAGGTTGTCTGAGCTGAAAGCTAACAATGTAGATATTAACGACGCTATAAGCGCCAGAGAAAATTGTAGTGGTAAAAATACGTCTTCGGTCACTGCTGATTTAGGTAGTTCGAAAACGTCTACATCAATAATACCACCTGATAAGGCAACCTGTATTGCTCACGTTAAAGATTGTAAGAGAAAGTTAAATGATATGGTAGATCACAAATCTGCCCATACGGATAGCGTAGAAAAAAAACAGGCTACTGAATCTACAGCAAGTTCCATACCTTCACCTCTTTCAACTACCCCAGATCTAAAACCTCATTGAGGCTTGCACAGAGGGAGTATTTCCAAATGTTTTTTCGCAAAGCCGTTCCGCAATCTGTTGAGAAGACTGTGTCCCTGTTTGAAATATTTCATCGCAATGTACTCTTGATATCACGGATATGCTTTTTTCACCCTCAGTAAATCCTAAATTATCTAGAAGTGATGTAGCGTCATCTTCTCCTCTGCCAAATCGATACGCAGCATTTGTAATATCCTCCCTTGTTACGATCCCTACAATTGGCTTGGTAGGATCGGACAGAGGAGGTGCTTTTTCATATAGATTAGCGTATTGATCAAACGGAAAAAAGGCCTGTCTAGCATTATCTTTTTGATCTTCAGCAAGTGCTTTTCTATTACGACCATCAATTCTATCTATTAATGTAGCAACAGGGCAATGAGCAATTGCAATCGTCCCAGTGTCAGCAGGAAGCCCGGCTTCTTTTAACCTACTGTGAAATTGATCTACCATGCGTTGATCATCTATTACTTCATTGCCTATTATATCAAAAATAGTAGACTCTCCTTTTTTTGCTCTAGTAATTGCTCGCTCTAGCATATGCTTATTTATATTTTCTAGAGGAGGGTAAGGATGTTGCGTCAAAAATGCATCTGCTTCAGGGCAATCTCGAATAATAATTAACAAATTTTCAAGATCGACGGGGGTATATTGTTTTTGATTTTCAGGTGATAGTGCTGTATATATTTTTGTTGATTGCCGTTTAATGTCGGCTTCTGGTGTTAAATCTACTTGATCAACCTTTGGATGTCCTAAATTTCGTCTAGACAATAATGCAGCAGCAAGCGTTCGAGCTCCAAATTTGCTAATTGCTGCATCGACTACTGATGGATCCGCGTGTGTTTTCATTGCTGTGCTCAAATGGTCTTGAGCGCTGGGGTATCTTTTACCAGCAATTTCACATGGTTCTGTCCAAGCTTTTTCTGCAGCAATGTCACCTCCGTCAACAATCCAGTCATGGCCTGTTTTTTTTGCCTCTGTTTGGACAGCGGTACATATACTCGTTTTACCAGCTGTAGATGTGCCACATAATAAAATTATTTTTCCTGGCTCGGGAAGGGCCTCGTGCGGAATTCGTGCTTTAAATCTTTGCATTCTTTCGCTTGCTGTCAACGATTCATCAGCTGATAGTTCTTCTAATCCGGTTTTTGGAGTCATATATTTCTAATCTCTGGTTGGGTGCTTTATGTTCATTTTTGATAGATTAAATAAATTATAGATGATTTTTTTCTATAAATGTGTTTGGGGCGTTTATTCATACGTGATTTAAAAATTAACATAATCTGTTTTCACTGATGATAACAAGGCTTGTGCAGTGATCCTATGGTCAGCTTTTCATTTGTTGTTGCATCGCCAATAATTTTGCAAAATACCCGTTTTTCTTCTGCAACGCATCAACCGTACCATCTTCAATAATTTGACCGTTATCAAAAAATAAAATACGGTCCATTGCCATGATGGTCGATAATCGATGCGCGATAACAACCACGGTTTTGTTTTTCATAACCGCTTTGAGTGCATCTTGAATTTCTTTTTCTGTGACGGAATCCAGCGCGGATGTGGCTTCGTCTAAAATTAAAATGGGTGCATTTTTTAAAATGGCGCGAGCAATAGCAATGCGTTGACGTTGCCCACCGGAGAGTGTGATCCCTCTTTCACCGACCACAGATTGATACCCTTCAGGCAGTTGATTGATGAATTCATCGCATTTTGCCAACTTAGCGGCTTTAATAACAGCTTCATCAGACGCTTTGGTATCGCCATAACGGATATTATCCATGATGGAACGATGAAATAATTCTGTATTTTGAGGAATAAGCGCCATGTTCTCCATTAAACTGTCATGGGTGACGGTGTTGATGGGTTGATCGTCAATACTAATTTCACCTTGCTGTACGTCATACAGCCGGAATAGCAAATTAATTAATGTGGTTTTCCCTGCACCAGAATAGCCAACCAACCCAATTTTTTGTTTTGGCTCTATGGTGAGATTCAATTTTTCAAATATTAATTTGTTTGCATTGTAACCAAAGTCAACGTCTTTAAAACAAATCTTCTCTTGTGTGATATGTAAAGGCGCTGCATTTTCGTTGTCTTGAAAATCGTGTGTAGCAATAATCACATTTAAGGCTTGTTGGCATTTGCCAATGTTTTTAGAGAATTCAGGCATCTGCTCAGTTAGACCACTGATCATATTTGAGATAGTAATCGATAATCCCAAAATGAATGCAAAATCACCCGCAGTCAACGAGCCTTGCATACGAAAGTAAATTAACCCTGTCATTAACAAGGCAATGAGAATCATGTAAATAATATTGAGACTCAAAGATGTGTACATGATTTGGCGTTGCATCAACTTATCTTTTTCTCCAACTGTATTGAACACCGATTCAATACGGCTTGTTTCATATGCTGTGTTTGAAAAAATTTTAGCACTCACAACATTAGAAATGCTATCCACTAACTGCCCCGTGACCTGGCTTTTTTCTGCTGCAAAATCATGAGCGAAAGACGTTGTTTTTCTATTCAAAAGATAACCATTGGTAATGAATGCGATCACTCCAATGAATAAAATGATAGAAAAATAAACATGAACTGTTGCTAATAAAGCGAGTGAAATAATTAGCATAAACAGATTGCCACAAATATATTGATTAAAGGACAAAATCATAGACTCAATCCCTTCAGAGACACTTTGTGTTTTATTAGCAAGGTCGCCTGAAAAATTGCGTTGAAAAAAAGAAACCGAGTGTTTTGTTAAGTGCTTAAATAGGGCAACGGAAATTTCAGTCCTCAACTTCGGGAACAAGTGCATGGTAATCAATTGGTATATTCGAAAAGCGATGTTATGCACTAAAGTGATTAATAGGACATAAAACGTTGCGGGATAAATAATAGCTTTTAAAAATAGAGTCGCATTATTTGCATGTAATGTGGCTGTATCAATAATGACTTTTAAAAGATAAGGGGCAAATGCAAACTCAAAAGCAGCTACAAGATTGATTAATACATACCCTGACATTGAAAACAGGTGGTGACGTAAAAAAAACCAAATAAATGGCATTAAGCGTTCAGGCATAAGGTTATTTAGAATTCGTTTCGTCATCATTACACTCCTGTTTTATTTTCAGGTGTTTCTATAGTCAATTATTTATTTCCTTGAGACATGATTGTAATGCTTGGGTAAGGCGGCCCTTATATTGCCCTAACTCCATGAACCCAGGGCATTGCGCTATGCGATAATGAGCCAATGCAAATTTAATGTATCCTAACTGATGTGCCAATTTGGTTGCCTCAACTAATTTATCGTGATTTTCAAAGATGAGCCAATTATTTAAATAACCATTTAATATGTCTTTGTAAGTATCGCTGGCTTCATTAAAATTGTGAACGCGCAGAGCGCTGTAAAGATAAGAGGTTAACGAGAAAAATGGGTGCGTAATGGTTGCTTCACCCCAATCATGAATAATCATATTATTACCCTGTACCAAGATGTTGTTATCATGAAAGTCGCCATGCTCAATGGTTTCTGGAATATTGTATTGAGCTAATTGGTGGCAGCGTTCTACTACTTTGAGATGTAATTTTTTTAGATCTTCAATTTCTGTTGGGCTTAGTCCGTCGTCTATGAGGAATTGTTTTTGGTTAAGTAATGCAAGATAAAGCGACGGTAGCATTGATAATCGCCAGTCAGGAACGCCCATGGATAGAAGAGTATCAATGTGATTCGCAGTCAATTTTTGAATGGTTGCATAAGTGGTCAATGCATTGTTTGCCAAATTAATCTGAAAATGTTTTTTTAAGATATCACGTAAGGGAGTTCCTGCATCGCGCATGAGAAAGCAGTATAGCTTGTCGTTTTGAGCTAATACCTCAAGTGATGCTGAGGGAAGTAGGGTCCCCAAATAGCGTAATAGGGTTGGCTCGATGGCAAAATCAGGAGCTGTTTGCTTCAAGTATAATGTACCGAAGTTTGTTAAGATGCGGTAAACGGTAGACCATGGGCCATTGTGGATAATCTCTGGCGAATTTTGAAGTTGATAACCGTTCTCTTTAAGATAATTTTGAGACCAAGCTAAAACTTCGGTTTGTTGTAAGTGCATCTTGGTCATCTAATAAACCCCTCAGCCTGACTATGCCACAATTTATAAAAATGGCCTTCAGTATCTTTAAGTAGTACTTCCAGCGATCCATCTTGCACAATTTTCCCATTCACAAACACCAATATTCTATCCATATCTTTTAAAGTCGATAGCCGATGTGCGATCACAAGTGTTGTTTTATTGGTCATTAATTCATGCAAACTTTCTTTGATATAGTCCTCTGTAATTGAGTCTAATGCTGAAGTGGCCTCATCCAACAATAAAATAGGGGCCTGTTTGAGGAAGGCTCTTGCTATCGAGATTCTTTGTTTTTGTCCACCTGATAATTTTATACCGCGCTCACCGACTAAACATTGATACTGTTCAGGGAGTTCTGATATAAATTCGTGACATTTTGCTTTTTTTGCTGCTTCAATTACTTCTGCATCCGTTGCCTCGGTTCGTCCAAAGCGAATATTTTCCATAATGGTTCGATGAAATAGTTCCGGATCTTGTGGAATGGTTGCCACATGCTTTCTTAATGAACGAATCGTTATCTTTAGTATATCTTGGTCATCAATCAGGATACGTCCTGCTTGTGGTTCAATTAATCGTAAAATTAATTTAATGAACGTTGATTTACCGCCACCTGAGTAACCTACTAAGCCTACACTTTGTCCCGGTTGAATAACCACGTTTAAATTACTAAATAACGCTTGGTTTTTTGTATATTGAAAATTAACCTGTTCAAATTTGATTTCGCCAGTGGTTACTTTAAGGTTAGATGCGTTTGGAATATCTTTAATTTCATGCGGAAATCTAACAAAGCTTAAAGCTTGATTACAGGTTCCAATCACTTTAGAAAATTGTTGCATTTCATGACCGACTCTAAAAACACCATCAAGAAAGGTAAGCGATATAATCATTACCAGAGCGAAATCACCGGGGCTTACAGTGCCATGTAGACGACCATAAATCAGGGAAAATAACATTGAACCCATTAATATGGTTACCCCGGTTCCTTGAGCAAAATTAACTTTTAAATTTTTCCATTGAAATTTTCGATCAATATTGACTACCTGCGTAATGTCTTTATCAATATTGGAAATTTCTTGAGGAAGGTTGGCATATAATTTTACCGCCATAACGTTTGAAATGGCATCCATCATGGTGCCGTCAACTTTGGAACCAGCCTCTGAAAGCTCTCTAGATATTTTTTCTGAACTTTTTGCAGCAAGATAGGATAGCCCCATGAAGGTGATGGCCCACACAAAAAGAATAGTACCAAAAATGGGCTCTACGACAGTAAACAATGTAACGCTTGCAATAATGGTTGAAAATATTCGTGGGAAAAACAATTCAAATGGCGTTTTAATGACTGCTTCTACATTTTCTGCCATATCAGAAATCTTTTTAGTTAAACTTCCAGCAAAGTTATTTTGAAAAAAGGCATGCGAGTGATGCATTAAGTACGCAAACATATCTTTATAGATAGCCGATTTGATTGCAGGATATAACCGTAAGCACATATAAGTGTTAAAGCGATAATATACGTTTAAAACCATTGGTAAAGATGCATAGACAATTGCGGGTACGAGTATCGCTTTCAACAAAGTACTGTTTTCAGGGTAACGGGCTACTGCATCAATGATTACTTTTAATAGGTAGGGACTGAGGGTCATTTCTACCGCGGCCAAGAGTCCACTGCTAAGAAAAACCAATAAATAGAGTTTTTTGCTTTTTAAATAATGCCATATGAAAGGCAATAATTTAGCAGGTAAGGATGCATCAGTTTGCATTTTTTCTGTAAGCATCTTGAATACCTTGTATGTGTTTATTTGATTATAGACATAATTGGTTATTAGCGATTGTTTGTTTGTGCAAATGTTTAGATTGTTCCTCACTATTGTATTGGTTGTATTTCGAACAATTATATATGCAAGATACTTTAATTATTATTTCATAACAAATTTTCCATTGATATACCGTATTACTACGGTATTGATCACCTAAATATTATTGTATAACGAGTGTTTTAATATGAGGTGGCTGTATAAGTGATCAGAATTGTATGTAGATTATTATAGTAAGAGCTTTGCTAATGCGATTATTAATTCGGTTTTAGTTTTGCATGAAAATTTAGATTTAACATTTTCCAAATAGAATTCAACTGTTCGAGGAGACAATTGCAGATGGCGTCCTATTGCTTTGATGCTCATGCTTTGTAATAAACAATGAGCGCATTGTTCTTCTCTAGCAGATAATGTTTTTAATTCGTTGTAAGTTGAGTTAGGCATCATGTTTTCATCTAATCAATTTAATCCGTTCTGGACATATGAAATTTCCGTATTTCATGGAAATAAAGCCAATATCGATAATGTAATCGTAGAATGTGCTAGCTACGATAAATCAAATTGACATCCGACCTGACGTTTTACGGCATTTTTGTAAACCATCTCAGCAATGCTAATGTCTTGTATGGCAAGACCGACGGATTTAAAAACCGTTCGTTGATCTTTAAGTTTTGGTTGTGGATGAAGGAGTAGTTGCCCAAGCTCTATCAGTGATTTGGCTTCAATATTGCCTGCTTCAAGCACGCGGATAATTTCTCCTGCCTCTTTGGTAGCAGCAGTGATTTGGTCAACAATGAGTGTTGCATTTTCCATAACGTCCAATGCAATTTCTTGCATATCTTTGGTATGTGAACCAATTGCATTGATGTGCACGTTTTCTTTAATATCGCTGTAATAAACCAGCGGTGATGTGCTGCTCGTTGAGGTACAAATAATATCGGCATCTTTTACTGCATAAGGAATCGTTGAGTAAACTTGAGTCTCAATTTGGTTTTCAAGTTGTTTTGCCAACGCTTCTGCATGCTCAGGAGTGCGCGACCAAATTCTAACCTGTTTAATCGGTCGGACTGCTCGCACCGCATCAATTTGGGTCATTGCCTGTGCGCCCGAACCAAGAATTGCGACGCGACTTGCGTCCTCTTTAGCAAGTAAGCGTGTTGCCAAACCAGATACGGCACCGGTGCGTAATGCAGTTAGAAAAACTGCATCCATTAATGCTTTTGGCTCGCCTGTTTGCGCGTCCAATAGTAAAATTACCCCGTTGATTGATGGTAAATGATGGCGAAGATTATTAGGAAAAAATGAAACCACTTTAAGCCCTAATTGATTCTCATGTTGTAAGTAAGCGGGCATGGTGAGACTTGTTGCATCTTCACGGTCGATTGCAATAGCTGTTCTTAATGGCAAGTTCACTTGTTTATTCGCCAGTTGTAAAAAAGCATTTTCCATTGCATCAATTGCTTCTGGCATTGTAATGCACTGTTTTACATCATTGGCAGATAGTAATGTTAAGCTCATGTGAAACTCTCCTTTAAAACGATGATATTGCTGTTGGTTTCTTTTAATTCTGGGGTATAAAAATAGTGCCTTGCATGTACAGATGACAAGTTCCTGATAAAATGACACGATCATTTATAATTTGACAACTCAGCTCGCCTTGACGTTTTAAGCCCTGAATAGCATGAATATGGTCTTTATTTAATTGCGTACACCAGTAGGGCGCAATGACACAATGAGCGGATCCTGTAACGGGATCCTCGGGTACATTACAAGCGGGATAAAAACAACGGGAATATACATCAGCACTTGATGACGGTGCTGATAAAATAATGCCGCGATGCTCAAGTTGACTAATGGCTAATAAATCGAGCTTTATGTTTTTTACGTCAGATTCATTTTTAAAGATACAAAGTAAGTCAAATGTACTTTGATAGATTTCCTTAGGCTTGATCGTCATTGCATTTAGCATCGCCGCAGAGGGCGTTATCTTTTTAAAGGGAAGAGCCGGGAAATCCATTTGTAATTGGTTATTTTGTTTGGATACGCGCAGCTCACCACTGTTGCTTTGAAAGGTGATGGTTTGGCCTTGATAATTTAAGTGATTAAATAAAACAAAAGCACTTGCGAGTGTTGCATGCCCACACAGATCAACTTCTGTATTGGGAGTAAACCACCGAATGCGATAATGATCGTCTTCGGGCACAATAAATGCTGTTTCAGATAAGTTGTTTTCTTCAGCAATTGCTTGCATTTGTTTGTCTGTTAGCCAAGTATCTAATGGACAGACCGCAGCCGGGTTTCCTGTAAAAACAGAGCTTGCGAAGGCATCAATTTGATATAAAGTCAGTTGTTTCATTGTATAATCCCTACTATTAATTAGATAATTATATCATGTCATGCTAATATATAGCAAGCTATGTTTATGGGAAAACTCATGTATACCTCAACTTTAATCAAAAAAGCGGCTCGATTATTGGAAAAGAAAGCGAACCAGTTATTGAAACCCTATCAAATAACGCATGGTTATACCTATTTTTTAATGGAACTCTTTGAGCAAGATGGATTGACTCAAACGGCGTTACAACGTGCGATCGGTGTTGAGCAGCCTACGGTTGTGCGAACATTAGATAGAATGGAACGTGATGGATTAATTGAGCGAAAACCGAGTCCGACTGATAGACGCGCTTTTCATATTTATTTGACAGACAAGGGTAGGGCGTGTGAGCCGATGGTGAGGACAGCCGCAAGTGAGCTCAATCAGTCTTTATTACAAACCGTTTCAGCAGAAGAGCAAGCCGTTATACAATCTTATCTTCACCGATTGATTGATAATTTAGAAGAAAATTAGGATTTTTACTATGATAAAGATACTGATAAGCGCATGCCTTCTGGGGCAAAAAGTACGATATGATGGCGGTGATTGTTTGCAAAATCATGCGCGGTTACAAGCTTGGATAAAAGCGGGAAAGGTTATT
>CANNJI010000061.1 GCA_947504875.1 Legionellaceae bacterium | reverse complement strand
GGATGGAATAATGACCTGCCCTCCTGCAATGAGCAACCCAAAAATATCATAAACAGACAAATCAAAATGTAATTCAGAAAGAGCCAATATTTTGTCTTTCTCATTGACATTAAAATATTGATTGATGGCATGTAACGTGTTTAATGCACTTTGATGGGAAATACAGACACCTTTGGGGGTTCCCGTTGAACCCGACGTGAAAATAACATAAGCAAGGCTATCGGGCGCATTAAAGCAGGCTAGATTCTTTTTCGACTCGTGCTTATAAGGCTTGTCTTTCAGGCGGTTATCGAGAACAAGGCGTGCCTTAGTGTCCTCAAGAATATAATCAATCCTCTCCGCTGGGCAATTTGGATCAATCGGCGCATAAGCACACCCTGCTTTAAGAATACCTAGGATGGCAATGATCATATCTAATGAACGATCCATGCAAATAGCAATTAATTTTCCGGGTTTTTGTTTGAGGATGTATCTCGCAAGCTGATTGGCTTCTTCGTTCAGTTCTTGATAGGTCAATTGCTGGTCTTTAAACACAGCCGCAATGTTATTCGGTGTTTTTACAACCTGTTCTTCAAAAAACTGATGAATCGTCTTGTCTTTAGGATAATCTTTTTCTGTTTGATTCCAATCAATGACGATTTGCTGGTATTCGGCCTTCGTTAATATAGGGTAGTCGCCAATCTCTTTATCTTTAGAAGTAAGCATCGCACTGGCAATTTGTTGATAATGAATAACCAGTCTTTCTATGCTTTCTTGTCTGAAGAGTGAGGTAGCATACTGAATGGTGCCTCTAATGTGATTGGGGGTAATACACAAGGAAACCAACAAATCAAACTTGGCTGTTTCATAATCAAATGAAATGCGTCCCTTTTTGTCACATTTGTCTTCATCATCTACATCACTGTATTGCACCATATACATCACTTGAAATATCGGGTGCCTTGATGTGTCTCGCTCCACACTCAATTCATCCACCAGCTTTTCAAACGGCATGTCTTGATGAAGCTGCGCTTCGATTAAATCTTCTTGAATTTGGCGGATGCACTGCGACAGCGTATGGCTTGAGTCCAATTGAATACGCAGCACTAACGTGTTCACAAAAAAACCAATTAAATGCTCGAGTTGTGGATGTTGGCGATTAGCGACAGGTGTTCCGATGATTAAATCGCCTTGTCCGGTATAGCGCGACAACGTTATTGCGAGCCCAGCCAGTAACATGGCGTAATGCGTCACATTGTGTTTTTCTGATAAGGATCTGAGCTTATTTGGCAGGGTGAAAGCAACCGATGCCCCCTGGTAATCTATGTTGACCGGTCGTGGGTAATCCGTTGGCATTTGAAGCGGTGTAATATCAGCAAGCCTGGTTTTCCAGTAAGTCAGTAACGCGTCTTTTTGGGATTCAATTAATGCTCGCTGCCATACCGCAAAGTCTTTATATTGAATCTCCAATGGCGGCAAGTCTGCGTTTTGCAGTTCTTTTTCCAGAATAAAACCTGACCACTCATCAAAGGCGATGTGGTGAAATACTAACAGTAAGTAATCATCATAAAGCCCTGCACGTAAAGGATGACCTTGAGTTAAATCAAAAATCCGGTGAACAAACTCATCAGGATTGACATTCGCTTCAATCGGCAAGGGTTCGTTGTGCACTTCTTGCAGGTATTGCCCTTTCTCATCCATGATAAATCGGGTTCTCAAGATAGCATGACGCTGAATCACGCGTTGCAATGATTCAATCAAATGCTCTTCTCGACGCAATAACACCGGAATATGATAAGCATCGGTGCCACCCTCGTATTGTTCGATAAACCACAGCCTTTCCTGCGCAAACGATAACGGGGATGGATTGTCTTTGATAGGCATGATTTTTTGCAAGGCTTCATTGCCTTTTAAGACAGCGCAAAGATTTGCAATCGTGCGATATTTGAAAATATCTGCCACCAATACATTGCGCTTTAACGCACGACTCATTTCATGGGTGACGTGAATGGCTAGAATCGAATGGCCGCCTAGGCTGAAAAAATCATCATCAATACCCACTAGCAGGATAGTCAGCGCTTGCTGCCAGATTTGACAGGCAATGGATTCAATTTCATCGCGTGGTGCAATATATTGGGTTTTATTGTGGTTGAAATCAGGTAAAGGCAACGCTTTTCTATCAAGCTTGCCATTGATGGTTAAGGGGAAGGATTCCATAGCAATAAAAGTGCTTGGAATCATGTATTGAGGCAGTTTATTACTTAGGTAATTATTAAGATTGTCTTTTGTTTGTCCCACGTAGTACGCAATTAAACTCCCGTCATGGGTAATGACTGCCACTTGTTTAATGTCAGGATGGGTTGAAAGTGCTGACTCAATTTCACCCGGCTCAACACGATAACCACGGATTTTAACCTGGAAGTCGTTACGACCTATGTATTCAAAATTGCCATCGGCAAGACATCTGACCAAATCACCAGTTTTATAAAGTATCGCTTCACCAAAGGGATTGGGTATGAAACACTCTTTTGTCAACTCTGGTTGGTTGAGATAACCACGCGCAATCCCTGCGCCGCCAATGTGGAGCTCTCCCTTAACGCCCACTGCAACCGGGCGCAATTGTGGATCCAAAACATAGGCTGCAGTACCTAATAATGGCTTGCCAATGATTTTACTCGAATCTCCGGATTGATAGTCATGCATTAGCGCGCAAACGGTTGCCTCCGTTGGCCCATAAGCATTGATTAAGCGACGACCTTGGCACCATTGAGCCATCAGCGCATCATCACAAGCCTCTCCCGCAACAACCAATGTCTTTAATAAAGGCAGCTCTTGGTATTCAAGGGTTTTCAGTAATGCCGGTGGTATTGTTGCAACCGTAACTTGTTGTTCTCTTAAGAAATCAACCAGCAAGGTTGCATCCAGACGTTTTGCTTCATCAATGATAATCAGTGTGGCGCCCGTTAACAGTGCTATAAATAACTCAGATACCGATGCATCAAACACCATTTGTGCATACTGCAGTACCCTGCTCTGTGGGCCTACATTAAAAAATTCACGTTGGTTGTCAATCAGATTAGCAACGCTCTGATGCTCAACCATCACCCCTTTCGGTCTTCCCGTCGTGCCTGACGTATAAATCAAATAGGCTAGGCTCTCAGGCGTGATGCCACACAGAAAATCATCCGTGGATTCATGTTCATAAGATACTGAGTCAAAGACAAGAACGTCAGATTGGACAGCGTCTTGCAGGTAAACCAACAAATCAATTTGTGTGACCAGCAATACCGATGCTGAATCGTCAAGAATATAGCGAATACGTTCTTGTGGGTAATTGGGGGCAATCGGCACATAAGCACATCCTGCCTTTAGAATGCCGAGAATCGCAACAATCTGTTCCAATGAGCGATCCATGCAAATGGCAACCAGCTCACCTGGGTTTTTTTTACGAATGTATCTCGCCAGTTGATTGGCCTCTGCATTCAGTTGTTTATATGTCAGTTGCTGGTCTTCAAACACAACCGCAATGTTATTCGGGGTTTTTTTTGCCTGTTCTTCAAAAATTTGATGTATGGTTTTTTTTTGAGGAAAGTCTTTTTCAGTTTGATTCCATTCAACGACGACTTTTTGATAATCTTCTGTACCTAAATCTCGTTTCTTCATACGGCCTCATCACCACTCATCGCAACCACAATTTTGCGTTCCCCAATAAAAGGATTTCGTCCATGCGCCATTAACACATTATCCAGTATCATGACATCCCCCCTCTTCCATTGAAAAACAATTTTTTCCGATTGATAGACATCTAAAATATGATGAAGTTCGTCCACCTGAATTTCACTGCCATCCCCATGGAATACATTTCGAGGAAAGTTATCCTCGGTGACAACAGATAAAAGCGTGCTCCTATCTGTTTCATCCAGAGATGATATATGAAATAAATGCGCCTGATTAAACCAGACGTCTTCCTGTGTTACTTGATGCTTGACTGTTGCCTGGCATATTTGTTGCGTAGTCAACTCTACTCCATTTGAGCCCGGATCATGCCAAACATATTGAATGTTATTTTTATTACAGTAATCTTCGACCTCATTTTTTTGAGTCGTCTGAAACACGTCTTGCCAGCTTAAATCAATCCCGGTCGTGTAGTTTCGTTTATACATTACCTTTTTTTCGTTGAATTTTTTGATTATTTTTTTATCTATTTTATTGAAAACCTGTCGGCTATCCGCAATTGGTGTCTCGCCGCCTGATTCAGGAACGATCACACAAAAAAACATAATTTTTTCTGGCCATGACTGGGTGTATGCATTTTCATTATGCAAAACAATGTGCTTATGCGCTGGATATTGGGTGGCTGTATATATTTTCCCACCCAGTTTGGTTCTGGGTGTCGAACGGTTCACATAATCTAACAAATTTGGGGATATGGTTTGAGCCACATGATTGAACTCGGATACAGCTCTGATATTAAAATTACGCAGCAGCACGCCACCATATTGATGTATGTTTTCCTGAAGATTTTGTTTATTCGTTTCAATGAATTTTATAATGTTTCGATCTGGATCCGCGGAATAAACGGCGATTTTTCCCAATCCATTATCTGCATGAATATAATCACAATCAATCACACTCAATTTCCAGCTCCTTGGTTGCTTTATCCCTATTATCTAAATATATTATTACTATAATGACTGAAATTTAGCAACGGATGCGAACGACACATGAGTATCAAGGCCGCGAGTAGCATATTAGAGCTTATTGGGAACACACCCATCATCAAGCTGACACGATTTAATACCAACCTGTCTTTTGATTTATATGCAAAATGTGAAATGTTCAACCCATGTTTAAGTATCAAAGATAGAATAGTGCTGTCTATCATTCAGGATCTTGAGAAAAAAAAGGAAATCAAACCAGGAAGCACCATTATTGAAGCTTCATCAGGCAATACGGGCTCCTCTTTAGCAATGATTGCGGTAATATTAGGCTACAAGGCAGTAATTACCGTCCCTGCGAAAACCAGCCCAGAAAAAATTATAACGATGCAAGCTTTTGGTGCTGAAGTTATTGTTTGCCCTGCAGGGCTTTCACCTGATTCACCAGAACATTATACCAATAAAGCGAAAATTCTTTCTTCTACACGCCCTGATGCTGTTTTATTAGGTCAATATGATAGTCAAGTTAATGTTCAAACCCATTATGAACAAACTGCACATGAGCTGTGGGAGCAGATGGATGGTAAAATTGACTGTTTAGTTACTGCAGCAAGCTCAGGCGGAACGATCACTGGCGTTGCAAAATTTTTAAAAGAAAAAAGTGACCAGATTAAAGTGATCATGCCAGATCCGGTTGGATCTGTTTTTCATCATTATTTTCACCACAGAAATCTACAAATAACGCCTCAGCCCTACCGAGTGGAGGGCGCTGGAAAAGATAAAGTTTGTTCTATCCACAACTTTGATTTGATTGATGACGTCATACAATTTACTGATGACGATGCTTTTAATGCAATAAAACGCCTGGCGCAAACAGAAGGAATGCTTGCTGGAGGTAGCTCAGGTGGAGCGCTATTTGTTGCTGAACAATTAAATGTGCACCTTGCCAGGCAAGGCAAACGAGCGAACGTTGTGGTTATATTGGCCGATAGTGGGTTTAAATATTTGTCATACTCAAACTGATGGATTCTTATGAATAGCATTCCCAAGAAAATGCCTCTTAATTTAACGCAGTTCACTCGACCAGAGCTCATCGATTATTTTGTGAATACATGGCAATTGAATGAACCGTTATTCAGGGGCGTGAGATGGCTCTGCACGCAAAGCTGACCGAAGATACTGGCATCAAGGTTTACTTCGCTCATCCGCATAGCCCGTGGTAGAGAGGGCAAAATGAAAATACGAATGGCCTACTTCGTCAGTACTTACCGAAGGGAGAGGATCTTTCAGTGTTTTCACAGAAGGAGCTTGATGATGTTGCATGGAAATTGAATACGAGACCACGTAAGACTCTAGGTTGGAAGTGTCCAGCAGAACTGTTCCTTCCTGATAACGCTTTTGATTTTAAAGCTTACTGGGCAGCTAAACTTAACATTGTTGCACTTGGATCTTGAAACCGCCACCTATTAAGCTTGATTCAAGTTTACTGGAGTGTCACACATGAAAAATTGTCGTGTACCCCCTGTTTCAGGAAAGTTGTCGCCTCTGAATTAAATTAATTCTAGGGTGGGGAATTGGAGTTCCTGATGAGACAAGCCACAAAATATACAGATGCAATAAAAGCTAGTGTATTATCTAAAGCATTAGCACCTAATGCACCAGGTGTAATAGAATTAGCCAAAGAATTTAATATACCTAAGGCCACTATTTACACATGGATGTTCAATATGAAAAATAAAAACAATCAGAAAGAGCGCGTTCAACAGCGGCCTAAGGATCAATCACCAGCATCTAAATTGCAAGCTGTTATGGATACACTTGGCAAAACAGAACAAGAACAAAGTGCTTATTGTAGAACACAAGGAATTTATTATAATCATATAGAGACTTGGAAAAAACAGATATTGGAGAGCCTTGGTGCAGCCACTAGCACTGCAGATAAAGTCTCTAACGCCAAAGAAAAAGAAAACAAGGCTGCAAGTCAGCGAATACAAGATGAAATGAAGCAATTAAAGCATGACTTAAACCGCAAAGATAAGGCATTGGCTGAATTAACTGCATTGTTAGTTCTCAAAAAAAAAGCCGACTTGCTTTGGGGGGACAACGAGGACGATTAATAAGCGAGCAAGATAAAATTAGCGCGATTGGATTGATAAAAGAAGCCTGTGCTGCTGGGTGCAGGCTTAAACTAGCTTGTGAACTTCTCGAGTTTGATATACGTACATTTCAGCGATGGAATAAAGAATGCAACGTTAAGGATAAACGTCGTGGTCCGCTAACTGCGCCACGCAATAAACTCAGCGATTCTGAACGCGTACATATTCTTACAGTTGTAAATTCACCTGAATATCGTAATCAGCCACCGAGTCAAATTGTACCTAATCTTGCCGATAAAGGTGATTATATTGGGTCGGAATCAACGATATACCGCGTGCTTCATGCAAATAAGATGATGCAGCATCGTAGTGCCGCACGCCCTAGAGTACACCGAAAACCAGATGAGCTCACTGCCACAAAACCTAATCAACTGTGGTCTTGGGATATAACCTACTTAACCAGCGACATACGTGGTAAATATTTTTATCTTTATCTCTTTTTGGATATTTTCAGTAGAAAAATTGTTGGTTTCGATGTGTTTGATGAGCAGTCAGCTGAGCATGCGTCAGAGGTAGTGTCTGCGGCGTACATCACAGAGAACGTACGTGCTGGTGAGGTTACGCTACATGCGGATAACGGCGGCCCAATGAAAGGCTCAATGATGCTAGCAACGTTGCAAAATCTAGGCGTAGCAACGTCTTTTAGTAGGCCATCAGTCAGTAATGATAACCCCTATTCAGAATCAATGTTTAGAACACTAAAATACTGCCCTCAATATCCTGACAAACCTTTCGAGACCACTGAGTTAGCATTAGAATGGGTAAGGAAATTTGTTAGTTGGTATAATAACGTCCATCAACATAGCGGCATCAATTTCGTCACACCCAATGCGCGACATAATGAAGAAGACCAAGCAATATTAACGAAAAGAGCACAAATATATGAACTCGCCAAACAGAAGAACCCTTGTAGATGGTCTGGGAAGACGCGTAATTGGGCTCGTGTAGATGAAGTATTATTAAACACAAAACGCACTACTTGCAAAGTTGCGTGAAGGATATTTAGAAAAATATTGCATTATTCTTTTATTGAGATATTATGCTTCGAGTAGAGCAAATCTGTTCTGCTTCAAGCGACAACTATACTGAAAATTACCGTGTACAGAGAGTAATAATATAAAGAAATTTCAAGGACGAATGGCAAATGATCTATGATTCGGTAGAAAACATAATAATCGATGACGTTTTTTTTAAAGCCCGTGCTTATTGCAATAACATCGATGTCCACATCAAACTCGAAGGGTTTAATATTCCAGGCTCAATCAAACTAAAGCCCGCCAAGTTTATGATTGATGAAGCAGAAAAAGCAGGCACGCTGACCCAGAATTCTAAAATCATCGAATCATCATCCGGTAATTTAGGTGTTGCATTAAGTCATATTTGTGCGAGTCGAAATTACCCCTTCATCTGTGTGACGGATGTCAAAGCGAGCGAACAAAACATTAAGGTCATGAAAGCATTGGGCTCTGAGGTAGTTGTTATTGATAAATTGGATGCCAACTTCGGGTATGTAGAACAACGATTAAATTATATTAACGAACGATTACGCGCCGATCCGCATATGGTTTGGTTAAACCAATATGCAAACCCCCAAAACACCCAAAGCCATTTCGAAATGACTGCCAAATCCATGTTGACTGAATTTGAAAAAATTGATTATCTATTCATTGGGGCAGGTACGACAGGGACGCTAATGGGTTGCCTAAAGCGATTTAAAATCGATTCTCCTCATACGACTATTGTAGCGGTTGATTCAACTGGTTCTATTAATTTTTCAGACCAACCCGGTAAACGTTATTTAGCCGGTCTTGGTTCAAGTCGGAGGCCTGAGATACTGGAGCTTGATTTGGTGAATGAAACTATTTTGATTGATGAAAAAGATTCCATTCGCCACTGTAGACGTTTAGCGAAGGATTATGGCATTTTAGCTGGAGCATCCACTGGTACCGCCTTGGCAGCGGTGGACAAGTGGTCGTCAAGGTTTAAGTCAGAGAATACTATTGTGACCATTTCGCCTGATTTGGGGCGAAGTTATTTAGATACGGTGTATGATGAAGCATGGGTTAAGGATACGTTTGGTTTGATTTCTTAGAGGAGTAGATCTGCCATGGACGATGTAGTCATTATTAATGCCGAACTGGTGAACGATGTTCTTAATCAAGATAAACAACATATTATTAACATCGTCAGAGATACCTATTTAAACTATCACAACGGAGCCTGCATTAATCCAGATAGTTTCTTTTTAAGATTCCCTGATAGTGATCGAAACCGGATCATTGGGTTGGCCGCAAGCAATACAACCGGTGACAATAAAATATCTGGCATTAAATGGATTGCGAGCTACCCGGATAATTTAGAGATTAATCTTCCCAGGGCGTCTGCCAGCATCATATTGAATGATTATAATACGGGCCGTACAAAGGCGTTTATTGAAGGTACCTTCATTAGCGCGGCACGAACCGCGGCCTCAGCGACATTGGCGGCGACGCTATTGATAACCAATAAGATGATAGAGCACACGTTACTGTTTGTGGGTTGTGGCGTCATTTCAAAAACAATCATGGACTTCATTCAGGTGAGTGATATCAAACTTAACACCGTATATCTGTATGATATTAAAACAGGTTCTGCAAGTCAGTTAAAACAGTCTATTCAAGAAAAATATGACCTAAATGTGGTTGTTGTTTCGACATTAAACGAAGGCATTCGCCAGGCCGATCTAATTGTATTTGCAACGACTGAAGTGAAGCCATATTTATCGACCGATCACATTCATTTGGATGAACTGGAAGGCAAAGTTATCTTGGGTATATCCTTAAGAGATATTTGCCCTGATATTGTTATCAATTTAAACAACATTGTTGATGATATTGATCATTGTTTAAAGGCCAATACATCAGTGCATTTAACCGAGCAGCAGTATGAAAACAGACAATTCATTAATGGAAATATGTCTGATCTGATTAATGGAACAAATACCCTGGATGCAAGTAAACCAACTCTTTTTTCTCCATTTGGAATGGGTGTTTTGGATTTGAATGTGGCGAAATATGTGTATGATTCTATTCAGCGAGATCAATTAGGGCTACGTTGTGGGTTTTATTTATGAATGGCAATCAGGAGTTACCATCTACACTATGGGCTTTTGTATGGCGCTATATAAAACATAAAAAAAGGTGTTTGGTTGGATTTGTATTAGTTGGTCTCATTTGGGCAATAGAAATGTCGTTGAGCCCCTATTTGCTCAAGGTCATTATTGATACGGTGGTTCAATACTCAAATGATCACGTCAGAATGATTCATGTGGTGCTGCTTCCTTGCGTGTTCTATGCATCGATGACATTGGTGTTGAATTTAAATTTTCGTTTTTACGACTATATTAAGCTGCAGTTGTTCCCGGCATTAAAGGCCATGGTGAAAAAAGATATGTTCAGTTATGTATTGCAGCATTCGCCGGTTTTTTTTCAAAATACCTTTGCGGGTAATGTCACTAATAAAATAGCCACTATGGCTGACAATATTGAACTACTCATTAGTATCCCCTCGGATTTGTTTATTCCACGATTGTTTGCGATATGCATTGCGAGTTTTACCTTGATGACGGTCGTGCATCCAGTTCTTGGCTTTATCCTTGTTGTTTGGGCGGTTTTATTTGTTGGCTTTTCTTATGTAGCCAGAAAAGGGACTGAAACATTATCGAGAGAATTTTCAGAGTCCATTTCAAAAATGTCAGGAACCCTGACAGATTCCATTTCCAATGTCACTAGCATCAAATTATTTGATTCGATAGCGCACGAAGTTTCGCATGCTGACAAAGATATCAATCAAATCGTCAGGCATGATCGCGCGCTACAATGGTATAATTTCAAAGTGAATTTTATACAAGGGTTCAGTATCACCCTATTGATTACAACTATGCTGGTAGTTTTGATGAGCGGCATTCAGCAAGGCTGGGTCAGCCCCGGTGATTTTGCGCTGGTCTTTACGTTATTAATGTCGTTTATAGGTGCTGTTTACGGCGTTGGCAATCAAATTCATCAATTTTCAAGAATCATGGGATCGTGTAAGCAGGCGTTGACTATTATTGAAATACCCCATGAAATTACTGATGCGCCTGATGCCGGTCTACTGGTTATTAAGCACGGTGGAATTAAATTTGAGCGGGTTAAATTTCATTATGAAAATATCAAGCCTTTGTTTAGCAATCTAACCATTCAAGTACATCCAGGTGAAAAAGTCGGTCTGGTGGGGTTCTCAGGTGGAGGAAAATCAACGTTTATCAAGTTAATTTTACGTCTCATCGACACTCATGAAGGTGATATTTTCATTGATGATCAAAATATAAAACAGGTGACGCAAAGTTCGTTGCGAAAGCAAATTGGCACCATACAGCAAGAGCCTGAATTATTTAATCGTACGATCATGGAAAATATTCGATTTGCCAAAGCTGGCGCGAGTGATGATGAGGTGATGGAAGCGGCAAAAAAAGCCCGGTGTCATGAGTTTATTGTAGAGCTCCCTGAGCAGTATCAATCAATCGTAGGTGAGCGTGGTGTAAAGCTATCAGGCGGGCAAAAACAACGAGTGGCTATTGCAAGGGCTTTTCTCAAGAATGCACCCGTTTTATTGTTAGACGAAGCCACGTCATCCCTGGATTCAATCACAGAAAATTATATTCAAGAGGCTCTCCATCAAGTGATGTCTAATAGGACCACTATCGCTATCGCCCATCGTTTATCAACATTAAAAAATATGGATAGAATTTTAGTGTTTGAACAGGGAGAAATTATCGAAGATGGCTCACTGGATGCGTTGTTGGAGAATAAAACCGGCCGGTTTTATCAACTATGGCAGATGCAGGCGATGGGTTTTGTTGCGGGTAACGAAACGTAATTTTTTAATAAACCTGAGTTCATTATGCAAGAAAATAAATGTTCAGTTCCGGATGGCCAAATTTATTTTACCATTCAAAATGAAATGGCGCCCGGAGTGCCTGTGATGGTTGTGCATGGTGGTCCAGGTAGTTCCCATAATTATTTATTGCCACTGACTGAGTTACTTCCTGGCCATCCCATTATCTATTATGACCAATTGGATTGCGGTTTGTCTGACAAAATCAATGATCCCACGTTATGGGTTATACCCCGTTTTGTAAATGAAATAGAATGCGTGCGAAAACACCTTGGATTGGAACAATTTATTTTGTTAGGGCATTCATTTGGAACCATTTTCGCACTGGACTACGCGTTAAATTATAATCGGTATTTGAAAGGGTTAATTTTGGCATCGCCCTTGATCAGTATAGAGATATTCTCTCGGCATATGAAAAAAATATTGAGTACGTATCCTGAACGCATTCAAACCATTTTTATTGATCATAATCGATCTCCGCAATCCGCGTGTCGATTTGAATTAATGGAAGCCAATCTTTATCATGCCTCGTTGCATGTATGCCGATTAGCATTTTGGCCTGAGTTGCTACTCGAGTCTTCACTAAATACAAATATAGAGTTACGTGATTACATGTGGGGTAAGATTGATTTTTTTCTTACGGGAACTTCCTGTCACTATGAACGCAGGCATTTATTGCCTTCCTTACTGGTTAAAACCTTGTTGTGTTGTGGTGAGTTTGATTTAATTGATGAAGACGACTGTCGGAAATTTGCAGCAGATATTCCTGATGTGGTGGTCAGCATTATTGCTGGTGCTTCTCACAACCCCCAATTTGAATCGCCTGAAGAATATGGTCATGCTTTAAATAAATTTATAGATGAATTAACTTTTGAGCCAAAAAACTGAATAACTAAGGATTGAATTATGTATTATTTAAAGTCAAATGCGATTGCCGAACCTTTAGTTAATCAGTGGTATGCCGCTGTGCATCTCTTATCGCCGTCTACGGCCGCCATGATTTTCGCGCATTCGCATATCAAAATAATGAGTAGTTATGTCGCTTCTCCGCAAATGCACGAGTTAGCGTGCTCTCATCCTGAAACCAAAGGCGGACCATTTATTGACTATCCAACTCGGCGTGTTGATGAGGTGCGAAATTTGTTGGAAAAAACCAAACAGGTCGTGTCTCATTATCTCAGCTTTGCAGAGAGTGTCACCAATTTACATAAGTTATTGGAGAGTCATCCACGTGGCATGTCGTTAGAGCCATTATATTCGCAAGTACCCGATGAGTTACGTGGTTTTGTTGAGTTGTATTATGACGTCGCGAATCGACCTCATTTCCGATTTATAGAACAATTTCTCTATGACAGCGCGCTGAATACGGCGCCCTTGCAAACCGTTTTGCTCTCATTGGTTCAACAGGATTACCGTCCGTTTTGTTTGAGTACTCCGCGAATACAAGCAGATGAAGTGTCTATTGTAAAACCATTTGGCGATGCGTTTTATGACCAACTATTTTCCAGCAGAGAACGCTCATTAACAAAAGATGATTTAACGGAACTCATGACTTCAGCCTTGGATCAATCAGATCAAGATGCTGCTGCTCAGGCTAGTTTTTTGAATTTGTTTGGTACTGAAAAACCTGCCCGCAAGTGCACTCCGTTAGGTGCCGATGAACCCGTAAGAATTCGCTATTTTGGACATGCTTGCGTGCTGATTGAGAGCCGGACGTGCACGATTTTATTTGATCCAGTGTTTAGTTATGATTACCCCAGCGATATTCCACGATTTTCTTACGCAGATTTGCCTGAAAAAATTGATTATGTAGTGTTAACTCATACGCATCAAGATCATGTGATATTGGAACACTTATTGCAAATTCGATACAAAATTGGTTGTGTTGTGGTTCCAGCTAATGTGATCGGTGCATTGCAAGATCCCTCGTTAAAAATCATGCTGAACGATCTTGGGTTTAACTCGGTGATGACACTGCATGAGTTTGACAAAATTGCTATTCCGGGAGGGTATATACAAGGATTGCCCTTTATGGGTGAACATGCAGATTTGCATATTCAAAGCAAAATGATTTATTTAGTCCAAATCGAAGGGACCAAGATCATGTGTGCGGCGGATTCGAATAACCTGGAGCATCGAGTCTATGAGAAAGTGCATCAAATGACTGGTGATGTTGATGTTTTGTTTATTGGCATGGAGTGCGCAGGCGCGCCATTAAGCTGGCTTTATCAATCCTTTCTATTGACGCCGCTAACGCGTGAGGTGGATCAAAGCCGAAGACTAAATGGTTGTGATTTTGAACAAGCCAAATTGATGGTAGATATTTTCCACTGTACACACGTCTATGTTTATGCAATGGGTCAAGAACCATGGTTGAACTACATTATGGGGATTCACTATACCCCAACATCACTACCCATTGTTGAATCAGACAAATTAGTAGCATATTGTAAAGACAAGAACATTGTAGCTGCACGACTTTTTGGGTCTGAGACGATTCAATTGTTAGAGGGTGCCCGGAAAGGGTAATATCACCCATGCATTTATTTTTATCCACAAATTAAATTCACATTATGGCGATCGATTTAAAGATAAATTAGGCGTTGTTTCCTAGCTCATAAAATGAACATGTCGGAATGATTGGTTAAGAGCTGTGGTATCCTTAGCGGCATTATTAATACCTTCATTTTGTGACCAAGTCATGCCCAATAAATACGCTGAGAAAAAGGGTTGGAACGTTCCGAAGCAAAAGTACAGGCTAAGCAATTGGTCTGAATACAGTGATGCGTTGCGTCGTCGAGGCGAGATTGATGTTTGGCTATCGGGGGGTCCAGACGCTAACCCCCGGAATTTCCGGACGGTTTTTAGTCATACTACCGATCTGATAACTCACCTTACGCACGCCCATCGTTAGCAAGCCATATTTTTTAACTCCTGCATCGCGATCTGATTCGCCCGAATAATCAATTTGTATTTTATGGCAAAGTGGTTAAGTCCTGTTTTGAATTTAAGCATTTCAAGTTTGCAGTAAGCAATCATTGCAGCGTACACGTGATTGCATTGGGTTTTTACTTTCTTGGTTGGTGATTTTTCCAAACTAGCATTTTGTTTAATTGATTTGTGAAACTCTTCTATTCGCCACCGTTTTTGGTAGACTTCATATAGACGTTCAGCAGAACAGTGTAAATCATTAGACACTAGATAGAGTGTGCCCGTGGTTCCGTTTTCGTTTTTGAAAACCTTTTTGAGTAATTGCACGGGAAAAGCGAGGCCTTTAAGCCACACTTTGTAAACCACATCTTCTTCCAGATCAAATGAGCGCACTTGTTGATACTGACCGTTTTTGGCATCGTTTTCGGATAAAGCTAAGGTTCGATTAGATTTAATTCCAATGATAAACGACTTCTCAAGTTCATCATGGATAAACTCCATGTTGGCTTTGGAGCCAAACCAGTTGTCCGCCAACACCCATTCAAACAAGACATGATTGGTGCATGCTTGCTGAATCAGTTGGCGGAAATGCTGGTTTTTATTCACGGTAGCCTTTCTTCGATGCTGCTTAGTTTTAATATCACAGTATTCGATGTCCTTTTTGATGATTTCGTAGCCAATCGGCACGCTGAAATCATCGTAACGTACCATGCACGAAATGAAGTTAATGCCTTTTACAACATCTCCCTTGGCATGAGAGTAATGCCAACAGTTCACATCATTTGCATCGGTATACGGTTTATCTTCTATCGAATCATCAAGGATCAGCACACCGTTTTGAGTTTCGCGTTCTCTAACAGCTGACTTAACATATTTCCACAGCATCTTTGAATCGAAATTTCCCAGCCGAAGGAAGCGGGTTACTTTATCGTGTGAAAACTCACCATCAACCATATCTGACAAACCCGTTGCAGTTGCATATTTGTTTTGACAAATCAGATAGTCAGTATAAATATCAAGCATGTCCATGCTCGGTTCCTCCTTAAAAGCAGGAGG
>CANNJI010000060.1 GCA_947504875.1 Legionellaceae bacterium | reverse complement strand
GTTGTGATTGAGAGGAAGGATTACTCTGTTGTTGTGATTGAGAGGAAGGATTGCGCTGTTGGTTAGAGTTTTCCCGTCCAAAATCCGCTTGATTTGAGTCTCTCAATTGTTCATTAGCCCTTCCAACTTGATTGGTATACTCTTGTTTATCCTTATTTGCATTAGCAACGGCTACAGCACCTATTGCAAGAATGCTAAGAAGACCCAATATCGGATTAAGCATGAACGCAAGTAGAACAAAGGCGGTAATAGCAACTGCTTTCATCGGAGATGATGTGTTAGATTCTTCAGCGGTTGGTTCGTTTGGAGGAGATTGTTTGTTCTTTGGAGCTAAAGCTTGCTCTTGATCTTGTCTGTCTATTAGTGGAGAGTTTTCATCCTCTGGTACGTCTAGTGAGGAACTATTTTTCTTGGCAAGACTAGAATTCTCTTCTTGATCTGGACTCGTTTTCATGAGTCTTCTCCATTCATAGGATGATAGCTATAAGTATAGACCATTATTTACATCTCTAGGGGCAAGCTGTACAATTATTGTTAAAATGATGCGAGAATGGCTAAAAGCCCTACAGAAGATTTGATGACAGATTAAACACGCTTACCTGTCCATCAAGTCATCTGTAGGGCACTATAGACACGCCATTCATAATGGATATTATTATCGTGCCGCGTGTATATCACTATTACCTACCATCCCTTGTGTCACCAACAAACAGTAATCTCGCTTATTATCTAAGTGAAGCAGGCTGGATACCTACTCAATTTTGCTCAAGGGCACAATTTACCGAACAGCATTTAGATTTTGATAGTGACGTAGCAAAGTGCATTGAATACAAACATTTACTTGCCAATCTTGTAAACAATCAATTGCTCACTATTACACCAAAAACCTACGCTATTAATGACAACAATTGGATGGAAATCTTTTTAAAATTGGAGCCAGGGGTGTGGATCCTAAAACCGTCTATGCTGAATAACGGTCAGCATATTCATATTTTTAAAAATAAAACTCAATTGCTAGAACATTACATGCAATCTAATCGCATGGGAGGCTATCACGTATTACAACACTACATCACCCAACCCCACTTATTAAAAGGGCCTAAAGCGGGTCATAAGTACACTTTACGACTATTCCTAGTGTTAAGTACACACAAAGGAGCATTTCTTTACCAACACGGGTATTTTAATATTGCGCTAAAACCTTATGTTGCCGATGATTATTCGGACTTATGTCCACACCTTACGAATGAGCACCTTACCCCTAATCAAAGCAATGTTATTCAAATTCCTACTCATCAATACGCCTTGTTTAATCCACTCTACCCTAAAATTAAGACTATTTTAAAAGTTCTTACATCAAGGCTTCAAGATGCTTATCCATATAGGAGTCGAACAGATACACCCCATCGTCTCGCAATTTTTGGATGTGATTTTCTTGTTGATGTCGATGAGCGTGTTTGGCTGTTAGAAGCGAATCATGCACCATGTTTCCCTACCGCAGCGAATCACCCATTACAAAAGTCTTTGTATGAGGGTTTTTGGCGAGCATTTATTCATTCGTTTATTCTGCCAAAAACACAAGTGTCTCCTTTGTTTGAGAACATACATGGTTCCTGATCTAAAAAGTTTTTTAGGACCACAAATCCATGCGCTGTCATAATAGCCTCTGGATGATATTGTATACCAAACACTGGATAATGTTGATGCGCTAAAGCCATAACAACACGGGCATTGGACTTATCATAAGTCCACGCTGTTGTAACAAGAGAATCAGGTAACGACTGTTCCTCGACAACCAATGAATGATAACGTATTGCAGAAAAGGATAATGGAATATCTTTAAATAATGCGGCGTTTTGATGGTAAATGATCGACTGTTTGCCATGCATCACACAATCAGCTTGGATTACTTTTCCACCAAATACTTGAGCAATACACTGATGACCTAAACAAATACCAAGGATTGGATATGTTGTATAATATTGATGAATAAGATCTAACGTTGGTTTAACTTCATCAGGTGCTCCAGGACCAGGTGACAAGACAAGATGTGATGGTCTAAATAAATCAATAACCTCGGTGTGTTCATCATCAAATTGAACCACTTGCGTTAGTGCACCAAGACATTCAAAATATGATTTTATTGTATAAGTAAAAGAATCATAATGATCAATGATAAGCACGCGTTTCATTGGTCGCATACCCCGTCCATTTCAGTAAAAAAACGTGCTTTTAATTGCATTTCCTCAAATTCAACTGCTGGGTCAGAATCCACAAGTATTCCACCGCCAATACCAAGTTCACCACGTCCACCACCCAAATGAAAAGTCCGTATTGACACATTGAAACACATATCGTTGTCCGGGGTAATATATCCAAAGGCCCCTGTATAAACCCCACGCGCTTTATGTTCAAGTTCACTGATGATAGTCATTGTTCGACGTTTAGGAGCACCGGTGATCGAGCCACACGGAAACAAATGGCGAATAATATTTAAAAATGTGATCTCTACATCCACTTCCGATTGAATCGATGAAACCATTTGATGAACTGTTTTAAAGCTTTCGATGGTTAATAAATCAGTTACCTTGACACTGCCTGGTTTAGAAATCTTTGATAAATCATTTCTCAACAAATCAACGATCATAATATTTTCAGCAATACATTTTAAATCTGTTTTTAAAAAATCCTTGTGTGCAGAATCTATTGTTGGGTCTTTCGAGCGAGGCATGGTCCCTTTCATGGGTTTGGTCATTATTGTCTTACCTTTTTTAGAAAAAAAAAGTTCAGGTGACAAAGAGATAAGATATTGGTTTTTAAAATGCATCAGCCCGGAATAAGCTACTTTTTGTCGCTCTCTTAATGCTTGATAAAATCGTATTGGTGATCCCTCAAAGTTAAATCGATAACTTGAAGTAAAATTAACTTGAAGTAAAATTAACTTGATACGTATCTCCTGCCAGAAGATGGCGTTGAATCTGAGCAAATGCTTCATGATAAGTATCACGCTCAATATTCAATCGAAGGTCTTTGACTGAAAAGTCAGACCCTGTGGATAAATTTAATAACTTGGATTCTACCTCAGAAGCGGTGAGTCGATTGCACATTTTAAATGCTAAAAAATAAAGCAAAGGCAGAGAGCCCTCATTTATACATTGAGGACATTCTAACGATTGAAATAAATATCCCGCCTCATAACTTAAAAATCCAACCAAATATAGGCCCTTTTGTCTTAATTCATCGACCGTATTGAGCGCAGCAATCAATGCGTTAGGTTCGTTACACACCACTACTGCAACAGGGTTTTCAAACAAAAGTCCAGGGCATATAGGTGCAGAATCAGTTCTGTCTTCCAATAAAATGTAATCTTTGCGCATGATTTAAAAACTTGTCCTTTATGAAAAACCAGGGTAACCTGAGTAATAGCAGTATACATGATCAACTGATAACTACCTTAAAGGAGTCTCATCATGTTGTTATTTAACGTCTTTGTTGCACTTAACACGCCCAACCATCCCATTCCCTCACTCAACAGCATAGTAACATCATCCGATCTATTGTTTGCACAAAAGAAAATAACATCAAGTTACCGTGAGTTCAAAGATGCAAAAAAATCAAGAGCCTACGATAAGTTTTTGGCCCTTTGTGATGAGCATCTATTATCGGACACAGAAACATCGCTATTAAATATACTTTATCACTATTTAAAATCCTCAGATTTATACCTGAGCGACATTCAAGCGACTCAAAAATTAACTGAAATATTTTTTATTGCACTTCAAAATCAAAATAACCTGTTGAGCATGATGAGCATGGGACGCGTGTTTATCGAAAACCCAGTTGTTTTTGCCGCATTTTTGCGCAGTCTTTTATTAAGAAATATAAGTGCACGCGAGATCCTTTCATCTCAATTATTACAGGACCTTCTTCGTTATAATTTCGATACGTTACACCGTGAAATGAATGAAGTTAGTCGCTTCTACGAAACCCTCGAATCATTTCCAGATGCGAAAGAGCTTGTTTCTTTGGCTAAAAATACGTGTTGTGCTGAAGAAGGCCTCCTCTGCTATGCACTTGATGGGAAGATAAGACAGAACCTAATACCCATTCAAGCATACAGTCCCGAAATTGAATTAAGCATTGATGAGCTTAATTTAAATCATTTACATCTATTTTTTACTACTCATTTTTTAGAGATAACCCTAGAAGATTGGCAAAATAAGAAAAGCAATCCCTTATATAATCAAGTTGTTCGTTCTATATTTAATCAAGAAAAGGTTATTCATACGCAACTCCCTGCCCTTTTAGATTATGTCCAGCAACAGAGTAATCCTAAAATAAAACAAGCGCTTGCTGATATTTTAAACGAGCCCACCTTACAACTACTCGTCCATAATAAGACAGGCAGTGTTTTTTCACTGCTTCCCTTTTCAAATACGTTAACTGAAATGATTAATACAGAAGATTTACATTCATATTTATTAAAACTTCGTGAGCATACACCATCCTCACTCACATTTATTTCAAGTTTATTTTCTCTATTTGAAGGCGTAAAACGAAATAAGCCTGAAGCCGCTGAAATTATAGTTGATCTGCTCCTTGATGCGTTGCTTGAAGATTCAATTGCAATTGATGATGAATCCATTCATAAAAAACTACATAAATTTCAACAAACCCATCAGCTTATTCATCAAAAAGCACACCGATTAGAAGCATCACTTCATGAGTTGATTGCAAAAAACACAATACTCGGCCTAGATGAAATGGACTACATTACAATCGAAGATGCATGGAGAGAAGCCTCATCAAAAATACGTTGTCTTCAGCGCATTATCATGTTTAACACATCCTGCCCAAAAGACAAATATAAACTGTATACAACCATTGTTAGCTCAATTTTAAAATATAATCACAGTTCATTTGATTTAGACAGATTTTGTCTTGCATTAGAAATTGAGCCTCTATTACAAGAAGATCAAAAACTCCCCTATGAACGCTTGCTTTACGAACTATTAATAAACATTGATAATGACGCCCTACGCGCTACATGCATACAGGCATTAGATAGTAAAATAAGTAGTCCATGGCGAAAACACAACCAGCTTTTTAAAGAAGCGGCTGAGGCTGGAAATATAGGATTCATTCGCTGGTTAACAGCGGAAGGAATAAAACCGACTGAAACATATGATACATTGGCCCTTGATGCGGCTCAAAAAGGACAGTGGCATATTGTTGATTATTTTAGTAAATATAATCTCAAGCAATCTACTGTTAATATGCTACTGCACTGCGCTGTTGCGGTGCAAGCAGACCAAGCTCTGCCCCTATTATGGCAAGAAAATGCCAAACATCCTGGGATGAAAGAAATTGAACAAGCATTCAAACTTGCAGTAAAGAATAATGATTTGAATTGTGTGAATTATTTGATATCTTGCCCAAACAGACCTTCTGATACGAGCCTATCCAATGCATTTAAACAAGCTTTAAAGCTTAATCATATTGAGGTTTTAAAAATCATCATAGACAAAGCTTCCGGGAAATGTCTACAAGCAACCATTCATCAGCTTTATTTAAATGCAGCCAAATTAAACGATCAAAATACATTTCAGATCCTCCGGGTTTGTTCAAAAAAATATCAAACGCCGCAGCTCATGGGTCAAGCATTATTATTTGCCACACGTGCTCAACAGCTATCCATGGTTCGCCACTTAACCAGTTTAGATGAACCAACCGAGCCAATTGCTATTGAGCGTTCGTATCGTGAAGCTAAAAGACAACATTCTACTGAGATTCAACATTATTTATCGTTATTAATCACTTTTAATAAAAATTTACTTCAAGTGAATTCCGTAGCTATCCAACACTCACTCTCGCTCAAGCAACCATTAAAAATACAACCAATAAAGCACTCAACCTCTTTACATACGTTAAATGCTGAACAACAATCCCCACGATTTTCTTTTTTTCAGCCAAAACCAGTTGAGTCACCAGTAAAAAATACGGGGCTAAATCAACAAAGTTCTTTTTAAAAAAGACTATGCAAACTTAAAATTAAGTCTATACTAATACAGATGATTATATAACAATGGAGTGTATCATGGCCGATTTAAAGTCAAAATTACCTGATCTAAATGAAGTTTCATCAATGATGGGTAAACTTTTTGGTGATATTAAAAAAAGCGTAACTGAGATTGTTGATAGTTATAAAAAGAAACATGATGCGGACTGTACTGATTCTGCTTGCAAAACAGAAGCACCCGCTAAAAAAACCACTACTAAAAAAACTGATAAAGCCGAATAGATTATTTAGTTTTATCAGCGATAACAAGTGATGCGACTAAAACCATCACAGGTTCTACCAAAACATAATTGGTGGTCACCTAAGGCAATGGTCGCAGAAACATTTAATTGCTTCGAATAAGAAGTTGCTGAATCATACCCCATTCTTTTACAAAAA
Organism: Legionellaceae bacterium; assembly: GCA_947504875.1. Taxonomy (GTDB): domain Bacteria; phylum Pseudomonadota; class Gammaproteobacteria; order Legionellales; family Legionellaceae; genus CANNJI01. The sequence continues at coordinate 9,276 of CANNJI010000060.1, read as the reverse complement.
GAAGAGGCCACACGAGATCCGCACTGTTTATTATCTTTATAGCACCAATTAATACGATATTGCTCCATTCTAGGAAATGAAAATACCTTTGAACGGTAAGCATATTGATATGGTGGTTCACTGTGTAATTTTCCTTTACAAGCAATCAATTTAAATCCATCACAACGCCACCCCTTACATTCGCCTTGATTATTCAAAAAGTAAGTAAGTCCAACATTATGGGAAATAAGATTTCTCTTGGCCGCTTGATATCCCATTATTTTACAATAACTATCCGCAATAGGTCCTCCACATTGGGAATCATCTTTAGAGCAATAGGCCAAAGCTCGACCGTGATATTTAGGACTCCAAAAATTTCGATAAAATTCTGAGAACTTCCCATGTCTTTTTGAGCACAGCGGGGAATCTTCTGATAGATGGCACTGTGATGAATTCTGAGATTCCTTGCTATGCTCGGGATGACGTATGGGATGGGGAGTTACAACTTCTGCAGAATTTATATTTTTTGCATAAGCTGTTTGCCCTACAGCGCTCAGTAAAAGACATACTAACACTTGATTAATCTTCATCTATTTTTTTCCAGTTAACAGGTCCTAAATTAAATATCTATAAACATCTTACGCGATTAATAGCAAACCTCAACGTGTGTTTTTGAAAGCAGTAAAGCAAGCTCTTCTAATAACAAGTCCGTTGGTGAAACAGCCCACTGGTCAGGTAATTGAAGTTGTGCTTGACCTTGAGCATTAGAATAAACAATGTGAACTGGAGATTCCCCTGTATGACGCACCAACAAATCTTTAATTTCTAGCAGGTTGCTGTTATTTTCAGGAACTAATTTTATACGTATGCACTTAAGCCAAAGGGAACGTGCTTGTGCAACGGAATAAAGTCCTAACGCTGTTAATTTCACACCACCATTATAATCATCCTGCGCAATGTCACCTTGTGCAATTAACATTTCACCCGTGACAATAATATCCTCTTTCAAATCAAACAGTTCTGAAAAAACAACCAAATCGATAGTTGCTGTTGCATCTTCAAGATTAATAATCATTAATCGTTTGCCACGTTTTGTAACAATGCGTCTTATGCTACGGATTAAACCACACACAGTGCCTTTTTTTGCTCGCATGGGATTTAAATTGATAATGGGTGTAACCATAGCGCAAAACTCTTCAATATACGGCTCTGATGGATGACCGCTCAAATAAAATCCTAATGTTTCCTTTTCTCCAATTAACCGTTCCTTGAAATTCCAAGGTTTCACAAGAGCATAGCACTCTGTTGTTTCTTCTTCCTCATCAAACAAGTAAAAAAAGTCAGCCTGGCCATTCTCTTGACCTTTATTAGCTTGTGTACCTCGTTGCACTGCCGATTCGACTGAAGCAGATAAACTCGCGCGCTCGACTCCCCACTCATCTAAACTACCACTTTTAATTAAGGCATCAAAAACACGTTTGTTGACTCGACGTAAATCAACATGACTACATAAATCAACCAATCCTTTGGGTGCACCAAATTCGTTGCGAGCATCGATAATGGATTGAATTGCAAGCTCGCCTATCCCCTTAATTGCACCTAATCCATAAATCAGTGTTTTACTGTCTAAAACAGTAAATACATGATGTGAACGTAAAATAGATGGGGGTAGTACCTTTATTCCCATTTGTTTGCATTCATTTAAAAAGATAACCACTTTGTCTGTATTATCCAAGTCCGCGGAGATCACGGCCGCCATAAATGCTGCAGGATGGTGCGTTTTCAACCATGCCGTTTGATACGCTACTAAAGCATAAGCCGCTGAGTGTGATTTATTGAACCCATAACCCGCAAACTTTTCCATTAAATCAAAAATTGAACTAGCAACCTCTACATCAACACCACGTGATGCTGCGCCTGCGGTAAAAATAGCCCTTTGTTCAGCCATTTCCTCAGCCTTTTTCTTCCCCATCGCCCGTCTTAAGAGATCTGCTGCACCCAAGGTGTAATTAGCAAGAACCTGTGCAATCTGCATCACCTGCTCTTGATATAAAATAACACCATAGGTCGGTTTTAAGATGGGTTCTAAATCTGGATGAGGATAGATAACTCGCGCACGACCATGCTTACGATCAATAAAATCATCAACCATTCCTGATTGAAGAGGCCCTGGCCTAAAAAGCGCAACCAATGCAATAATTTCCTCAAAGCAATCGGGCTGTAGACGATTGATGAGCTCTTTCATCCCACGAGACTCTAACTGAAAAACCGCAGTTGTTTGACATGCTTTCAGTAAACTAAAGGTTTCTGCATCATCTAGCGGTATGGTTTCAATATGAACGATTGCATCTTGAGTCGTGTTACGATTAACGATTTTTAATGTTTGATCAATAATCGTTAATGTTCTTAATCCTAAAAAGTCAAACTTAACTAAACCAACAGCTTCTACATCATCTTTATCAAACTGACTAACCAATTGAGTGGAGCCTTCCTCACAATATATTGCTGTAAAATCAGTGAGCAATGATGGCGCAATGACAACCCCCCCTGCATGTTTGCCCGCATTACGCGTTAATCCTTCTAAAGACAAAGCAAGATTAAGCAGGCTCTTGACGTCCTCTTCTTCATCATAGCGTTGCTTAAGAATCGGTTCTTGCTCAAGTGCACGTTCAAGCGTTATGCCTAATTCAAATGGAATTAATTTCGCAAGTTTATCGACAAAACCGTAAGGATGTCCTAATACACGACCAACATCACGAATCACAGCCTTGGCTGCCATGGTTCCAAACGTAATGATCTGAGACACACTATATCGACCATATTTTTGAGCAACGTATTCAATTACACGGTCGCGACCATCCATACAGAAATCAATATCAAAATCCGGCATGGATACCCGTTCTGGATTTAAAAAGCGTTCAAACAGTAAATCATACTGCAGAGGGTCAAGATCAGTAATTTTTAAAGCATAGGCAACGAGAGAACCAGCTCCCGAACCCCGTCCTGGACCAACGGGAACATCATTATTTTTTGCCCACTGAATAAAATCTGCCACAATCAAAAAATAACCTGCAAAACCCATGGCATTGATCACTTCGAGCTCTAACTTCAAACGTGCCTCATAGGACTCTATTGACACAACAGCTAATCTTTCTAAACGTTGCTTTAATCCTTCTTCTGCTAAATGAGACAAATAGCCTTCAACCGATGAATTCTTCGGCACAGGAAAATTAGGCAAATAATTTTTACCAAGCTCAAGTGTAAGCGTGCAGCGCTTACTTATTTCGACTGTATTCAATAATGCTTGTGGAAGGTCTGAAAAAAGCTTCCACATTTCTTCAGGCGAGCGTAGATATTGGGCTTCGCTGTATATATGAGGTCTTTTTTCATCAGCTAATGTGTAGCCATCGTGAATACAAACACGGGCCTCATGCGCATCAAACTCCGCAGCTGTAAGAAAACGAACATCATTCGTGGCAACCAAAGGTAACTGATGACGATCAGCTAACTGAACAACATGTTCGTTATAAATATGTTCCCCCGCGCGACCCGTGCGTTGGATTTCTAAGTAAAAACGCCCTGAGAAAATTGTTGACCAATGTAACGCTAAATCTGTGGCCATTGATTGTTCGCCTGCAAGCAGAGCCTTTCCAATATCGCCCTTAGGACCACCAGACAACGCAATCAATCCCTCAGCATGAGAAGCAATCCACTGAAAATGAAGATGCGGTACGCCTTGATATTGGCCTTCGACATAAGCTTTTGAAACAAGACGTGTTAAATTTTTATATCCAGTTTGATTTTGACATAGCAGGGTTAGCATGCTTGTATTATCTGGCTTAAGGGGATCATGACATATAAAATCGGCACCAAAAATTGGTTTTACTCCAGAAGAAATCGCGGATTGGTAGACTTTAACAACAGCAAATAAATTACAAAAATCAGTAACCGCGACCGCATTCATGCCCTTTTTGGATACAGCTTGCATTAACGGCTTAATGCGTGTTAACCCATCAATCAATGAATATTCAGTATGCAATCGCAAATGAACAAAACCACGTGAATTCATATGTCTCCGAATACTTAAACTTCCTGCCGAGGGTCAAATGCATCGCGTAATGCATCTGCAAACACATTACTTGATAGAACCAAGGTGAACATAAATGAAAAGGCTGCCAACATAGGCCACCAAACAACTGGCTCTCGTGATAACTCAAGTCGCGCAGCGTTGATCATATTCCCCCAGCTAATGGTCATAGGAGATACCCCGACACCAACATAAGCGAGTACCGCTTCTGCAAGAATAAGAAAGCTAAAATCTAAAACAAGCGTCATAACAACCAGATGCATGACATTTGGCAATAAATGTTTAACAATGATTTTGGAAGATGAACTTCCAAGTGCTCTTGCCGCAAGTACAAAATCTATTTCACGCAATTTTAATACTTCCGCACGAATTAAGCGACATAAACTTGTCCAGCTCGTAACCCCTAAAATAAAACACAATGCAAGTAATCGCGCATCCGCACTTTGAGCTAACGTTGTAAATTGCTGAGGGTGCATTGCAATATATGTTTGCATGGATAAAACAGAGGCCGTAATCAGCAAAACACCGGGAACAGAACTTAATGTTGTGTAGATATACTGAATCATATCATCGATGAACCCACCAAAATAACCCGCAATCACTCCTAAAAATAATGCCAACGGCATCATAAATAAGGTGGTTAATGTCCCTATAATAAGACCAGTTCGAATACTCTTGATTGCATAATAAAAAATATCCTGTCCAATTTTTCCTGTTCCAAAAATATGAAAATCGCGTGAAAGCACGTAACTGACATAACTCAAAAACAAAACAATTCCTAAGGTAAGCCAAAAAGCCGTGTGCTTTTGTTTGAAAACCAAGCGCGAAAAAAGCCACAGGGCCATAAAAACACATAACATCATAATAAAAATAGAGCCAACAGTATGGAGGCAGTAGATTTTAACATCCCCAATGGTTTTAAACTTAACCGAAGGATAACTCAATCGAGGATAAATTTGTTGGATTTTTTCGCCAATTAATACTGTTTCTTTCGTGTAAAGAGTGAGTGCGAAAGGTGCTGAGTAAGTTCTTTCATCTACTTGGCTTAACGGGGACAATATATGATCAAGTACTGTAGGATGCTCTGAAAAGCGCTCCTCTTGTACCGTGATAGGAATAGAATCTAAAACACCAATCACAAGAAAAAAGAACAGAACAACCGTCGCACTTACTGCGATTGGTTTTTTAAAAAACCGAATCATCACTAACCGGTGATTCGGTTTTCTTAAGCCATACACACTCAATAAAAAAACAATAACCAATAAGCCAATAAACAATATATCACTTAACAGGCAGTGACTCATCATGACAATCTCACGCGAGGGTCAACCAAAACATAAGATAAATCCGTTAAGACAAGTCCTATAATGTAAAGCACTGAACCCAAAAATACCATTGCCCTTACAATCGAAAAATCTTGTTGTTGAATGGCATCAATTAAATAAGATCCTAAACCTGGGACACCAAAAAAAGACTCCAATAAAAGACTACCCATAAATAGCGACGGTATAATCACAACCACCCCAGTTAAAATAGGCAGCATTGCATTTTTTAGAACATGTTTAAAAAGAATCCGTATTTCAGAAATTCCTTTTGCACGTGCTGTTTTAATATAGTCTTTACTCATTTCCTCAAGAAATAAAGTACGATACCAACGTCCTCCGGCACCTAATCCGCTCAGGGTTGCAACAACCACAGGTAAAATAATAAATTTAAAACTATTCAAACCCACGTCATATCCTGAGATGGGAACCAAACGTAATATTTTTCCAAAAATATACTGCCCACCGATAATATAAAATAAACTTGAAATCGACATCAAAATAATACAAAAAACAACACCTGTTAAATCCAAATAAGTGGATCTAAAAAAAACCATCAGCATAGCAAATACAATATCAACGAATAATCCTAACAGCAACGTCGGTATTGCAATGGCAAGACTTGGCCACATACGCTGATGTATATCTCCAGCAATCGAACGTCCAGCATCAGAACTCCCAAAATCAAAAATAAACAATCGCAATGATTTTTGTACAAACAATGTTTTTTCTATCTTTTCGAAGCCAGAGCCTGCGGTATTATAAAATAAAGGCAGATCATATCCGTGCTGCATTTTCCATGCTTCAATTGCAACATTAGACACATGCTTTTGCCCCAAATGCATGCGAGCCATATCATCAGGTGTATTTATCATAAAAAAAAGTGCAAAAGTTAACACGTTAATCCCAATTAAAATGGGAATTGCGTAAAAAATCCGTCTTAAAAAATAGAAAATCATGATTTCACCCGTCTAGCGCCAGCCCGCTGTTTTTTCCGATAAGCATGAACCACCGGTAAAACAATCAAGACAATAATACCCATCATAAAAAAAAGTGGCCAGACAATTGGTTTGTTCCATGCCAAACGTAAACGTTCTCGCTGATTAAAATCAATGACTCTATTTTTGAGCGTGCCCATGATCATTGGATTTGGTTTAATGGGAGCTACCCATGAATGACTTAAGGTAAGACTTTGACTATAGATTCCGAACACCCAGGGAGAATCATATCTCAGAATATTAATCATCTCATCTATAATGCGTTGTCTTTCTTTATCATTAGGTCGATTTTTCATGGTGCTATAAAGTGCATCAAACTTGAGATTATGATAGTTGCTCGCATTCTCACCCCCGTGCTTCACTTTACCATTGGGTCCGTATAAGAGAAAAAAGAAATTTTCAGGATCAGGATAATCCGCGTTCCATCCCCAACTATACATTTGAACATTACCTGTGCGCATTTTATCTTGAAATCGATTATAGAGTGTCGCTCTAATATTTAAAGCAATTCCAATCTTTTCAAATTGTTTTTGCATCCAATCTAAAGACGCTTTATCATCAGCCCCTCCCGTTGCAGGAACATCATAGTTTAACAACAAAGCTTTTCCTGTTGCTGGATCTCGACCATGAGGGTAACCCGCTGCAGTCATCAACGCTTTGGCTACTTCAATAGGGCGCCTTTCTAACCCATGCGCTCCCCAATGGTAAACATAGGGATTAATACCTGCCTTTCCATCTTTGTATCCAAAAATACCAGGTGGCAGTGGGCTTTGAGCAGGCTTACCTCGACCATTGAGGAAAAGTGCTATATTTTCTTCGTAGTTAATCGCAATCGAAATTGCCAAACGTAACTTTCGTGCACGTTCGCTTGAGCCACCAACAACAGGGTCAAGCATATTAAATCCAAAATAAAAAATGCTGGGATCAGATTGTATATCTAATCGAAGACCTTTTGCTTGCATTTCCGATGTTAAAACAGCCTCACCAGCTCGATTAATTTGAATCACTGAATCAAATGCATCGGTAGAAACACCAGACAAATCATAATAGCCTTGTAAAAATTTAATCCAACGAGGAATTGATTCTTTCTCAAGTGTAAAAATCACTTTATCAAGTTGAACCTTGTCTGCTGAACGATAGAGTGGGTTCTTTTCAAGCGTGATACGTGCATTAGGGTTATTTTCCGTCATCATAAAGGGACCGGTTCCTACAGGATCCCATGAAAAATTCATCTTCGAGCCTTGTCTTGAATAATAGTGATCCACCTCCCATGGAATAGGAGAAAAAAATGGCATGGCTAACCAGAAAATAAACTGTGAATACTGTCCTTTAATTTTAATCTCAAGGGTGTAAGGATCAACTAAACGAACCCCTTCTAAAGGATACTGACGAAGATCAAGATACCCCTGCCCTTGTGTTTCACGTGACAATTGCTTTGCATAAGTATCAAAACCAACAATATACTCGCCCATCAAGCCATAAATAGGTGAACTTACGGCGGGATCTGCTAATCGCTTAATTTCATAAACATAATCATCTGCAACTAAGGTTCGTTTTGCACTGAATGCAGGGTGAGGTTGATACAAAATTCCAGGTTTAACATGAATGGTATACACGGTTATATTGTCTTTATGACGATACTCAACTTGTGGCATTTCAGTTGCTGTAGCAGGAATCAGTTGATATGGCGGTGCTTCTTCGGCATATGTAAATAAGGGTTCATAAATTTGTGCTGTAAATAGAGCTTCTTCGGCCGAATATGATTTAGCAGGGTCAAGCGTTTTAGGTTGGGCAGCAAACGATGAATAATATATTTTTTGTAAGGAATCGCTCGCAGGATAAGGGTTATTAAGCGGAAACCAAAATAAAAGCCAAAATAACACGTATGTCTCCGTCCTATATACCAGGTTATTTTAAATTTAACATACTATTGTCAGCTGTTATAGACAACATCTCAATAATCTGTTTCAATTCATGAGGACATTGTCATTAGGGAGCATGGATGTATAAACACATATTACACGCAACAGACTTAAACGAAAATCATTTTTCGACCTGCGAACAAGCTAAAAAAATAGCCTCATATTTCAAAGCGACCTTACATATCGTTCATGTGATTGATACGCCAGTATCCCTTCAACTCGCACAAGGCCTTGGTTTTGCTGAAATTACATTACCAGCAAAAGATGATGCAAAATTAGTCATGAGCTTATTAGGAGAGGCATTAAACATTCCGGAATCACAACAATTCATTGAAGTTGGCTCAACAAGGGAATGCATTATTAAAAAAATTAAAGAACTTAATTGCACCCTGCTCATCATCGGAGGGCACGCTCAGACCCAGGCGTCTGAATTACTTAATAACACCGCACGCATTCTGAACGAAGACGTGCCCTGTGATGTATTAACCCTACGTTAAAAGATTATCTTAATACCATGAAGCACTGGCGCCTGAATTACAATAATCACATGTGGAACAGCAACCCACTGTTGTAAGGTTTGTTGTTCCACAACTTCCACCCATGTCGGTCCCACAACATGATGATAAAACAAATACAGTCATCACAAGTGCCATTGAACAGAAGAGTCTTTTCATATTCTAATCCTTGTTATGTTGGCTCGTATCCTCAGTATAGACTTAGAGTATAAAAAACACAAAGAATGTCGTTTTTGAGTTGTATGAACAAATAAAATCTCTTCGAGGCAAGTGCCTTCGGACTTATAATAATGAACGACCCAATACTGCAATTGGAGGAATTCCTCCAAAGCAAAAATTGGCACTGGTGCATCGTCTTGTAAATACGTGCTGTTATTGTCGTCCCCGCGCAGGCGGGGATCTATCCTTGATGTGGCATTTTGAACATGCTGAGCATGGATCCCCGCCTGCGCG
>CANNJI010000059.1 GCA_947504875.1 Legionellaceae bacterium | reverse complement strand
GAGTAGCTTGCAGGATGGATCCCCGCCTGCGCGGGGACGACAGCTTAAGAGAGCGTATTAACAAGACGAGGCACTAGTATCTCTTCCTGTAAATACGATCCCTTATCATGTCGTCCCCGCGCAGGCGGGGATCCATGCTCAGCATGATCAAAATGCCACATCAAGGATAGATCCCCGCCTGCGCGGGGACGACAGCTTAAGGGAGCGTATTAACAAGACGAGGCACTAGTGCCTCGTCTTCTCGAATATAATATTGAAAAACTCAGAAAAATGACGAATACATGAATTAAGAATATCTGTACCGTAAACATCGGTTATTCTTCCTATACGCAGTCCGACGTTGAATAAGATCAAAAATAATATCATTAAAGTCAAATAATCAAAAGAAAGGCAGCAAATGGTTAATTCTAGAAAATTTTTTTAAAAAATAAGCTGGAAAACCCGATACGTTTGTTTCATGATACTCACATAATAATAAATCATTATCAGTCAATTGTGATGGCACATCTGTCACACGCTCCGGCACTATAAATTGTTTTTTTAAATTTTTCAACTAACCTTAAAATACTCATCAAAACCAAAAGAGAATATCATGAATACACAACGTGAATTAAGTCTGCCTGAGATTGTAGAAGGCCTTGCTCATGCAGCTCAACTTATAGCGGTTAATACCCTTCTATTAACACGCGAACAAAAGGGATTTCAAGCGTTTATTTTTGATTTGAAGGAGCCGAGCAATAATGTAGTAGGTTCGAATTGGAATCTTACAAACGGGATGCTCACTGCGCTGCCTGGAGCTGATGCTAATGAAATAAATACTTTTTTAACATTAAAATTAAGTAGTAAACCATGGTTTCAATCTACCCCTCCCGCTGACTTACCGACTCAAGCACCGTTGCACTACGCATGTGCATTTAAAGTACTTGGAAAATATGGCGCAAATCCAGCCGTTGACCCTACCCTATTTTTAATTCATGAAAAGGAACCAGTCAAATTATTAGCGATTATTCGACCAGATGGAACGCGTGCGCTTCCTGGTGGGATGATGGAGAGTAACGTAAAAAAAACCTGTGTCGATGAACTATTGGAAGAGTGCTATAGCGGAAATTTTTTCAAAGAAGGCGGAATAACCAGTAATATTATAGACGCAGAGGGATATTGGGATAGATTCGCTCCAAATCAACAACTTCCTGTATTAGTCGAGACCGTTATCCGTCAAACAAAACAATTGTCTCCTGGGCAACAGGCAATAATCCTCGAGGCTATACAAACAACACCATCCACGGTCGGTGAAAACCCATCCGATCTGATTCGTCGTGTATGTCTAAAAATAGAAGAACTACCAAATACTCCGCCTCAATTTGGGGCATGCCAGCGCGCACAAGCCTTGGCTCATATTCGGGTTGCTTTATATGAAAAGGCATGTCCCGCTCAGTATGCTGAACTCCAAGCAATGCTTAATAGGCATATGCACATCGGTGCACAAGTACCAAATTTGAGCGACCCACGAAACACGGACATCGCTTGGATGGAGACACGCACAGTAAGCATGGCCGTTGATTCTAAAGTGATGCTCGATCTAAAAAGTTGGGGGCTTGAATCCGAAGGCGGAGCTGGGGATGATGCAAAAGAATCTCATTTTCCGACACTACAGACCTTTTGTTGTGGCGACGAAGTAAGTCATCCGTATTCCGATCATGCATCCCTTGTGCTCAATGCACTTGCAAATGAAATAAGACAGGGACTGAATGTGACTCCCGCATTATTGAGACAATTTCAAACAATTACCATTGATTATCATGCAAAGCTACCAGAAGATTCTATATTTCCTGTTTTGATTCAAAGATTAGATCTTATGGTCGCACGAAGCAATCGTCAGGAATATGTTGCTGTTTCTGGTCATGGAGAGGAAACGAAAGATTATCAAGAGCTCACCTCACTAAAAAAACGCAAGTAAGCAACAAAAAAAACGGTAAACCAGATTGGGAAGTTAGCTTACAAAATTCATAGTAAATACTAAGCTTGTATCGAAATCAGTTCGGAAAGGATGCCAGAATTGTAATGGCATCCAATCAATAAAGGATTAGCCTTCTGCTGAATCATCTTCAACAGCGACTGGAGCAGGTCTATCAACAAGCTCAACAATAGCCATAGGTGCATTGTCACCAGGTCTAAAGCCACATTTCAGAACACGCACATAACCGCCAGGGCGACCAACATAACGTGGGCCTAACGTTGTGAATAATTTACCAACTGCACTCTTGGACCGTAGTGTATCAAATACTTGTCTACGTGATGCAACAGAATCTGACTTTCCAACAGTGATCAATGGCTCTATATATCGACGCAGCTCTTTAGCTTTTGGTAATGTTGTTCTAATCAATTCGTGTTCAATTAACGAATTACACATATTAGAAAACATTGCTTTTCTATGACTACTGGTCCGACCAAGTTTACGACCTACATTTCGATGACGCATTACAAAGACTCCTAACAATTACTCACTGAGATTTTCAGGCGGCCAATTTTCGAGTTTCATTCCCAAAGACAAAGACCGAGATGCTAAGACATCCTTGATTTCGGTGAGGGATTTTTTTCCTAAATTGGGGGTTTTTAATAATTCATTCTCAGACTTTTGAATTAAATCACCAATAAAATATATATTTTCAGCCTTAAGACAATTTGCTGAACGAACAGTCAACTCTAAATCATCAACAGGACGTAAAAGAACTGGATCAAATTCATGTCGTTCTTTATTGTCTGCACGTGATTCAACGAACCTCAAATCAACAAAAGCATGGAGTTGATGTTGCAATATATTTGCTGACATACGAATGGCTTCTTCTGGATCAATTGTTCCATTGGTTTGTAGCTCAATCGTTAGTTTGTCAAGATCAGTTCTATTCTCTACTCGTGTGTTATCTACAGAGTAGGCCACCTTTTTTACAGGTGAGAACGTATTGTCAATTTTCAACTTGCCTACCGATTTATTGATCGTATCTTCATCTAAAACACGGAGAAAAGTATCTGTTGAATGAAATCCAACGCCTCTTTCAACTGTAAGCGTCATATTTAACTGACCTTGCTCATTTAAATTAGCAATAACAAGCTCAGGATTGATAATTTCAACACCATGCGTAAGCTCAAGATCTCCTGCAGTAACCTGACAAGGACCTTTCTTACTCAATTTTAGAGTTGCAGAATCGCCAACAGTTAACTTGATAGCAACATCCTTGAGGTTAAGAAGAATATTAACAACATCTTCTTGCACCCCATCGATAGTACTGTACTCATGAAGAACACCCTCAATCGAGGCTTCAGTGATAGCAGCACCAGGCATAGAGGATATTAAAATCCGGCGCAGTGCATTGCCCAGTGTATGGCCAAAACCACGTTCAAGCGGCTCTAACACAATGCGGCTATGATGAGGACCATCAAAGTGAACTTTGAGGACGTTCGGTATTAACATGTTAGTTATATCGGTATACATTAAATTGTATCTCCCGTTTTACTTAGAGTAAAGTTCGACGACTAAGCTGACATTGAAAAATGTAGCAAGCTCTTCGCCTGTCGGTAAGGTAGTAAACGTTCCCTTAAACGCAGTTGGTTCGACTGTGATCCAATCGCAAGGACCACGTTGCTCTGAAAGAGCGAGAGCTGCATTAATACGACCTTGTTCACGTGACTTTTGACGGATAGATATCACGTCTCCAGGGCTTACTAAGTAAGAAGGAATATTAACTAATTTGTCATTCACCAGAATTGTCTTATGACTAACCAACTGACGGGCTTCTGCACGCGTGCTGGCAAAACCCATACGATAAACTACGTTATCTAGTCGCTTCTCTAACAAACCAACCAGGTTTTCACCGGTCGATCCTTTTTGCTTCGCAGCCAGTGTGTAGTAATTATGGAATTGCTTTTCAAGCACACCGTAAATTCGTCGTATTTTTTGCTTCTCTCGCAACTGAGTACCATACTCACTCAAACGCGGGCGCTTATCACTATGCTGTCCAGGTTGTTTTTCTGACCTGCATTTTGATTTATGATCACGAACGCCACTTTTTAAAAGAAGATCTGTTCCCTCTCGACGAGAAAGTTTACATTTTGGACCAAGATACCTAGCCATTCAATACTCCTGAATCTTATACGCGACGCTTTTTAGGCGCCTTGCAACCATTATGCGGGATCCCTGTAACATCAGTGATCTCAACAATTTTAAAGTCTTGCGAAATTAATTCGCGAATACTTGATTCACGCCCAGGTCCTGGCCCGTGAACAAAAACAGCAACTGACTTCATCCCATATTCTTTAGCAACGACTGACGCTCTTTCTGTTGCAATCTGCGCTGCATAAGGGGTACTTTTTCTTGACCCTCTAAACCCAGATCCTCCAGAAGTAGCCCAGCATAAGGCATTACCTTGACGATCTGTAAATGTAATAATCGTGTTATTAAAGGAAGCATGAACATGTACTATGCCGTCAGAAACAACGCGTTTAATTTTTTTCCTGGTTTTCTGTTGTTTTGCTTTATTTATAGCCATCTTAATTTCCTACTTAAAAAATCAACCATTAGTGCCTTTACGACGGCCTTTCCGTGTTCTTGCATTCGTTTTCGTCCTCTGACCTCTTAACGGCAAACCACGACGATGACGCAAACCACGATAACAGCCAAGATCCATAAGACGCTTGATATTCATGGTAATTGATCGACGCAAATCGCCTTCAACTGTGATCTTTCCGATTTCAACACGTAACTGATCCAGCTGAACATCATTTAACTCTGAAACTTTTGTCGCTGGATTCAACGCCAAAACATTACATATATTTAAAGCAGTGGGCTTACCAATTCCGTAGATCGAGGTCAGGGCAATCACAACATGCTTGTGATCTGCAATATTAACACCGGCTATACGTGCCATTCATTTCTCCGAACATTGTTTATTCTTCCAAAAAGGACAGAAGAATACAGGTTTATTACTATAAAATCAAGCAGGTCTTAACCCTGGCGTTGTTTATGTCGTGAATCAGTGCAAATGACACGAACAACCCTGCTGCGTTTAACTACTTTACAATTACGACATATACGTTTTACTGACGCTCTGACTTTCATTGGTTTACTCCAAAACAATCACAATAAACTAGGTATTTTATTACCTTTAAAATTAGCTTTCTTCATTAACGAATCATATTGTTGTGCCATCAAATGAGCTTGTACTTGTGCGACAAAGTCCATGATAACAACTACAATAATCAACAAGGATGTTCCACCAAAATAAAAGGGAACATGCCATGTATACATTAATATCTGAGGCAACAAACAGATAAGCACAAGATACACTGAACCAACCAAAGTAAGTCGTGTCATTACGCCATCCACATATCGTGCAGTTTGCTCCCCTGGTCGAATTCCAGGAATAAATGCACCAGATTTTTTCAAATTATCAGCAGTGTCTTTTGGATTAAAAACAAGTGCCGTGTAAAAAAATGCAAAAAACAATATCGCCGCAGCATATACAATTAAATATAAAGGTTGACCTGGTGATAGCGCCATGGCGATATCAGATAGCCAATCCATGTTGTTCCCTCTCGCAAAAAACTGTGCGACAGTCGCTGGAATCAAAATAATACTTGAAGCAAAAATTGGCGGAATCACGCCTGCAACATTTATTTTAAGTGGCAAATGACTTGTTTGAGCAGCATAAACTTTTCGACCTTGAGTTCTCTGAGGATAGTTTACACGAATTCTTCTTTGACCTCTTTCAACAAAGACAACACAACCCGTAACAAATACTACAACTGCAACAAGTAATAAAAGTGTGAGCGTTTGCATTTGGCCTTCTTTAACCTGCTGAAGTACTGAGGCAATTGCATTAGGCATGCTTGAAACAATGCCCGAGAAAATGATTAAAGAAATACCATTCCCAACACCTTTCTCAGTCATTTGCTCACCTAGCCACATCAAGAACATGGTACCAGTAACAAGGGTAGTAATGGCCGTGAAGTAAAACATAAAATCAACTTGAAGTGCAATGTGCTGATTTGCAAGCCAATGAGCCATTCCGAATGAATGAAACAATGAGAACATTAACGTTAAATAACGCGTATATTGATTGATCTTTCTTCGACCAGCCTCACCTTCTTTTTTGATCTGCTCTAAAGAAGGGAGCACCATCGAAAAAAGTTGTATCACAATTGATGCAGTAATATAAGGCATAATCCCAATGGCAAACACCGTCACTCTGGACAATGCCCCACCAGAAAACATGTTGAACAAACCAAAAATTGTATTTTGTTGTTCAGAAAACAAATTTGCTAGTTTTATAGGGTCCAATCCAGGTACCGGGATGTGCGCTCCGAGTCGGTATACTAGAATACCGATCAGAACAAACCAAAGTCTTGACTTTAGCTCTGCCAATCCACCAGTGGATTGGCCTGCATTTTTTCCTGCGCGCTTAGTGGTCACGGTTGTATGCTACCACCAAGGTCTTCAATTGATTGACGCGCACCTTTAGTAACACGTAAACCTTGTACTGTTAAGGCACGTGTTAACTCGCCTGACAGGATGACTTTAACGAATTGAATAGATTTGCTAATCAAACGTGCTTCTTTCAGAACATCGAGTGTAATGACTTCTGCAGAGAGCTTAGAGATCTCAGACAAAGTTACTTCATCCGTGATTCTAGCCAAATGAGAATTAAAGCCCATTTTAGGCAATCGACGTTGAATAGGCATTTGACCACCTTCAAAGGCGATCTTGTGAAACCCACCCGCTCTGGCTTTTTGACCCTTATGACCACGGCCACAAGTTTTGCCTAAACCAGAACCAATTCCACGGCCAACACGTTTTGCATTTGTCTTTGAACCGAAGGCTGGTGAAAGTTCATTTAAATTCATTAGACACACTCCTCAACAGTTAATAAATAACTGATTGCATTAACCAAACCTCTTATAGAAGGGGTATCTTGATGAACAACTGAACGATTCATTTTCCGAAGTCCAAGTTGCCCAGCAATGAGTTTATGCTTAGGTAACCGACCAATCAGGCTTTTCACCAACGTTATTTTAATTGTATTTTTCATAAATTATCCTGCCATGACTTCATGGACTGTTTTACCGCGCTTAGCTGCAACATAGTCAGGTGTCGCAACATGCGTGAGTGCACCAATCGTAGCACGAACAACATTGCTTGGATTTGTAGATCCAATGCTTTTAGCTAAAATATCATGCACACCAAGAACTTCAAGCACAGCGCGCATTGCGCCACCGGCAATAATTCCTGTACCTTCACTTGCGGGCTTCATAAATACTTTTGAAGCACCATAGTTCCATACAATTTCGTGATGGATTGTTTTATTAGCAAGAGGAATATAAACCATATTTTTTTTCGCTTGGTCCATTGCCTTCTGAATTGCTATAGGCACTTCACGAGCTTTACCTCGACCATATCCAATCTTACCCTTTCCATCACCGACAACAACTAAAACTGCAAAGCCAAAAACTCTACCGCCTTTAACTACTTTTGCCGTACGAGTAACAGAGACCAATTTTTCTTGGTAACCATCTGTTTTTGCTGAATCATCAAATGCCATAACCGTTCCTTTAAAAATTCAAACCAGCTTCACGAGCCCCGTCAGCCAAAGCCTTAACACGACCATGGTATCTATAACCAGCTCTGTCAAAGGCCACATCAAGCACGTTCATTTCTTTGGCGCGCTCTGCAAGCAATTTACCTACTTCATAGGCTTGCTCTGCTTTTTTCTTGCCTGCAATTCTTTCTTTAATATGCTTATCTAATGTTGAACTGCAAACAACAACACAGTCACCATTTACTTCTTTTTTAATCACTTGAGCATAGATGTGACATGCGCTTCTGTGCACTACCAATCGGAGTTTATTCGATTGACGAATAAGTGCTTTCGTTTTTAAACCACGTCGTGCTCGTGCTTGTTGCTTAGTCATGAATTACACCTTATTTCTTTTTGGCTTCTTTACGCTTGATGACCTCAGAAGCATACTTAACACCTTTGCCTTTATAAGGTTCAGGCGGCCTAAATCCACGGATTTCCGAAGCGACTTGACCAAGCTTTTGCTTGTCAATGCCTTTTAATATAATAACTGTGTTTGTCGGAGTTTCCGCTTGAACACCTTCTGGAAGCTGATATTCGATTGGATGTGAAAACCCTAACGAAAGACTAATGCTTGCTCCTTTCGCTTGCGCTCTATAACCAACACCAACAAGTTCCAATGTGCGATCATAGCCATTGGTGACACCAGTGACCATATTTTGAACCAGTGCGCGTGCTGTTCCTGCCTGAGCCCAAGCTTTCGGCTCGTTACATGCAGGTTTAAATTCAATAACGTTTGAATCATTTTCAGATCGCTCAATAGACACAAATCTGTGGCAATGCTGAACCAATTGTCCCTTAGGACCTTTTACTGTCACGTTACCATTTTCGAATGTTAACTCGACATTTTTTGGCAATACTACTGGAGCTTTAGCTACTCTTGACATGATATTCCTCGTTCCTATTACGCAACTTCACAAATGACTTCGCCACCAACACCTGTTTTGCGCGCAGTCACGTGTGTCATCACACCTTTAGGTGTAGACAGAATTGAAAGTCCAAAGCCAACAACTGCAGCAAGCTCTTTAACCGATTTATATACTCTTAATCCCGGTCGGCTAATGCGTTTGATTCGCTCAATAACAGGTCTGCCATGATAATATTTAAGTTGAATGGTGATGGATTTCAAGTTGTTTTCAAGCGAATCAACATGATAATCAGCAATGTATCCTTCTTCTTTTAATACACGTGCAATTTCTTCCTTCAGGATAGATGATATTAGCTTTACCTGTTGGTGTTTGGCTTGTTGGCCATTACGAATTCTGGTCAACATATCCGCTACTGGATCTTGCATACTCACGGTTATTCTCCACTTATTTTAAATTACCAGCTTGACTTTCTACCGCCAGTCACATTACCGGTCATCAATTGCTGGCGCAAACATATGCGACACAACCCAAATTTTCTATAGACTGCATGTACGCGTCCACACTGCTGACATCGTGTAGTATGTCTCACTGAACATGAATTTAGAGGGAGCTTGTCTAATGCTTCTTGAGCGTCTCTCACTTGGTCCATATCGGTTGAAGATTTAATTGTTTTCTTCAACTCTGTTCGTCTAGCTCTGTACTTCTCAACCAAAAGTTCTTTTTTTAGTTCACGTTCAGTCATTGATTTCTTAGCCACAATATCACCCTTCTATTTACGATCTTTGTCTTTCAATGGAAGATTAAATGCCTCTAATAAAGCCCGAGCTTCCTCATTTGTTTTAGCACTCGTTGTGAAACAAATATCTAAACCACGAATGGTATCGATTTTATCAAAATCAATTTCCGGGAAAACGATTTGCTCTTGTAATCCCATGCTGTAATTTCCAGTGCCATCAAATGACTTGGGATTTAACCCACGGAAGTCTCGTACTCGAGGCAAAGCAATTGTTACTAATCTGTCAAGGAATTCATACATGCGATCGCTGCGAAGTGTAACTTTGCATCCAATCGGCCAGCCTTCACGAATTTTAAATCCTGCATTTGATTTTTTTGCCATGGTAACAATTGGCTTTTGACCAGCAATGCGCGTCATATCTTCAAGAGCAAAATTCATGACTTTCTTATCGCCCACAGCCTCACCAACGCCCATATTTAAAGTAATCTTTTTTAAACGAGGGACTTGCATAACATTATCATAACCAAATCTCTTCATTAGAGTATCGATTACTTCTTTTTTATAAAATTCTTTCAATCTAGCCATTGTGATCACCTAATTAAACAAGGTCTACTAACTCTTGATTTGACTTAAAATAACGAACCTTGTGTGACTTACCATCTTTTTCGATGATTTTAAAGCCAATCTTGTCCGCCTTTTTGGAGATGGGATTATACATGGCCACATTAGATGAATCTACCGATCCCTCTTTAGTTACAACGCCACCCTTCTGCTGTAAATTAGGATTGGGCTTGATATGCTTTTTCATTAAGTTAGCACCTTCAACCACAACCTTAGGGCCAAGAACACGCAAAACTTTACCAACGTGCCCTTTGCTTTTCCCAGTGGTTACAACCACCAAGTCATCTTTTTTAATGCGTTTCATATCTCTTTCCTTTTACAATACTTCAGCAGCCAGTGAGATTATTTTCATAAAGCGCTCTCTTAATTCTCGCGTAACCGGGCCAAAAATTCGTGTTCCAATAGGCTCATGTTGGTTATTTAAAAGAACCGCAGCATTTTCATCAAAACGAATAAGTGAACCATCGTCTCTACGTACACCTGCACAAGTTCTAACAACGACTGCCGTCATAACAGAACCTTTTTTTACTTTGCTACGTGGGATTGCATCTTTTACGCTAACTTTGATGACATCACCAACTCGCGCATATCGACGATGCGAACCACCTAGCACTTTGATACACATCACTTTGCGTGCGCCGCTGTTATCTGCGACTTCAAGCACTGTTTGCATTTGTATCATTTTCTTCTCCAGCTCTAAATGTAGATCTGAAAAGGCCCGTGATTATATCAGCCCTTCCAAGATTTTAAAAGTAAATTCTCAAATAGGATCAAGAAACAACGTCAACAAGTTCCCAGCTTTTTAGTTTAGAGAGCGGTCTACATTCGCGGATCCTAACAGTATTTCCTATATTACAAACCTGATTTTCATCGTGGACATGCAATTTAGTTCTTTTACGTATTATCTTGTTATACTTGGGATGACGTACTGTCCTCTCAACCATAACCACGATTGTTTTTTGCATCTTATTACTCAGCACTTTTCCAACTAAGGTTCGTGCACTTGATTCATTATTCGACATGAGATTTACCTGCCTGTTGCGTCATCAACGTTTTAACACGTGCAATATTTTTTTTAACTTGCTTAATTGGATGTGTCTTTTCAAGTGACCCGCTTGCTTTTAAAATTCTAGAATTAAATTGAGCTCTTCTCAAAACCAAAAGCTCATTTTTTAATTCATCGCCTGTCATTTGTTTTAATTTATTTTTTTGATCAATTATTTTGCTCATCACATTACCCTTCGTTCTTCAAACATTACTTTGAACGGTAGCTTTGCTTTGGCTAGATCAAACGCTTCTATCGCAAGTTCGCGCGTCACACCTTCCATTTCAAACAAAACTTTACCTGGTTGTATTTGAGCAACCCAGTACTCAACACTTCCCTTACCTTTACCCATTCGCACTTCAAGTGGCTTTTTAGTAATTGGCTTATCTGGAAATACTCGAATCCAGATTTTGCCACCACGTTTAACGTGGCGTGTCATTGCTCGTCTTGCTGCTTCAATTTGTCGAGCAGTCAGGCGGCCTCGCTCTAAAGCTTTTAATCCAAATTCACCAAAGCTGACTGATGAGCCACGCTGAGCAAGGCCTCGATTTCGACCTTTCATTTGTTTACGATACTTTGTTCGTTTTGGCTGTAACATAATTGTTAATCCTCGTTACTTATGATTATCACTGTTTTTTGGTTTTGAAGGCGCACTTTCTCCTTTGCAAATCCAAACTTTAACACCGATAATTCCATAGGTTGTTTTAGATTCTGCAGTACCGTAATCGATATCAGCACGAAACGTATGTAAAGGAACACGTCCTTCTCTATACCATTCGCTTCTTGCAATTTCTGCTCCACCCAAACGACCACTAACGCAAATCTTAATGCCCTTTGCCCCTGCTTTTAAAGCAGATTGAACGGCTCTTTTCATTGCACGCCGGAACATAACACGTTGCTCTAACTGTTGTGCAATGCTTTCAGCCACAAGCGTAGAATCAAGTTCAGGCTTACGTACTTCTTCGATATTAAGATGTACAGGCACGCCAAGCTTGGCTGAAATCTCTGCTCTTAAAGCGTCGATTCCACCACCCTTCTTGCCGATCAAAACACCAGGACGCGCAGTGTGAATTGTGACAACAGCGTTATTTGCAGGTCGGTCGATTTGAATCTTGCTTACAGCTGCAGACATTAATTTCTTTTTAAGTTCTTTACGAAGATTAATGTCTTGATTCAATAGTCGCGCATAATTTTTATTGGTCGCATACCAATTTGAATTCCACTTTTTAACGATGCAAAGACGGATGCCTATTGGATTAACTTTTTGTCCCATTGCTATTCCTCGTCAGATACTTTGATGGTGATGTGGCAGGTACGCTTAGAAATACGATTAGCACGGCCTTTTGCACGCGGGCTAATTCGCTTCAGAGTGGTTGCTTCATCTACATACACTACGCTAACATTTAACTCATCAACATCAGCACCATGATTATGTTCTGCATTCGCAACAGCAGACTCGAGCAGTTTAAGCATAAGAGTCGCGCCTTTTTTAGGGGTAAATCGTAGACACCCAAGGGCCTTCGATACGCCCATTTTACGGACCATGTCTGCTACCAGCCTACCTTTTTGAGCCGATAGTGGAGCATTGTTCAATTTCGCTATAACTTCCATCGCTGCCTCTTATTTGCCTTTAGCTTTTCTGTCACCAGAATGGCCTTTAAACGTACGAGTCATGACAAACTCACCCAACTTATGGCCAACCATGTTGTCTGTAATATAAACAGGAACATGATCCTTACCGTTATGAACCGCAATCGTCAAATCAATCATCTCAGGGATGATTGTTGATCGTCGAGACCAAGTTTTAATTGGTTTTTTTGACTTTGATTCAATAGTCACTTCTACTTTATTTAATAAATGACGATCAATAAAGGGACCTTTTCTTACAGAACGAGCCACAGTGATATCCTCTTAACTAATTATTTTTTTCGGCGATCTTTGACGATAAAACCATCAGTACGCTTATTGCTTCTAGTTTTGTACCCTTTCGTAGGGATACCCCATGGTGTAACTGGATGTCGCCCGCCTGAAGTCCGTCCTTCACCACCACCATGTGGATGGTCAACTGGGTTCATAGCAACTCCTCGAACCGTTGGACGAATTCCGCGCCAGCGATTAGCTCCGGCCTTACCAAGTGAACGTAAACTGTGTTCACTGTTACTCACTTCACCAATAACTGCTCGGCAAGTTAATAATACTTTCCGAACCTCACCTGACCGTAGTCTCAATGTGGCATAAGAGCCTTCTTTGGCTACAACCTGGCCGCTACAGCCCGCACTACGAAGAAGCTGAGCGCCTTTACCTGGCTTAAGCTCAACACAATGGATGGTTGTTCCCAAAGGTATGTTTTTTAGTGGAAGACAATTTCCGATACTTATCGGGGAGCTTTCTCCACTAGAAATCACGTGATCTGTTTGCAAACCGGCGGGTGCGATAATATAACGCCGTTCGCCGTCTTTGTAAAGTATTAATGCAATCAAAGCTGAACGATTTGGATCATATTCAATACGTTCAACACGAGCGTCAATACCATCTTTCAATCTTTTGAAGTCTATTATTCTATATTGACTTCTTGTGCCACCACCAATATGACGTACAGTTATTCGGCCTTGATTGTTGCGGCCGCCTGTTTTCTTCAGTTTTTCAGTCAGACCTGCAAAAGGCTTTCCCTTATGGAGGTGCTTGTGAACTACACGAAGCTCGCCACGTTTACCAGGCGATGTTGGTTTAGATTTTAATAATGCCATTTTAATTTGCCTTATTTAGTCACAGTGAAATCAATATCATGTCCGGCCTCAAGTGCAACATAAGCTTTTTTCCAATCGCTTCTGTTACCAATGCGCTGTTTAAAACGCTTTGTTTTACCCTTAACATTCAATACTGAAACACGTTTAACCTTTACATTAAACAACTGCTCTACAGCAGTTTTAATTTCTGGTTTTGTGGCCGTATTCAAAACTTTAAATGTAAAATGCTTAAGTTTATCAGCGATGATCGTTGTTTTTTCGGAGGTCAGTGGCTCGCGAAGAATCATTAGCACTCGTTCTTGATTCATTGTAACTGCTCCTCCAAAGTTTTAACGGCTTCTACTGTCATAAGCACATGCTCAAATTTGAGCAAGCTTACTGGATCAATGGATGCAACGTCACAGACTGCATAATCAATCAAATTTCGAGAAGCCAAATAATCAAACTCATTAACTTCTTGCATCACTAATAAAGCATTCTTAAGATTTAAAGCCTGCATTTTGCCAAGAAAGTCTTTTGTTTTCAAGGTCGCACACTGAAAATCACTAACGACAACAAGATGCCCAGTTCGTTGAAGCTCGGCCATTATACATCTCATTGCGCCTTTGTACATTTTTTTATTCAGTTTTTGTGAATAATCACGTTTTTTTGATGCAAACGTAACACCACCCGAACGCCAAAGCGGACTATTGATTGTTCCAGCTCTTGCACGGCCAGTTCCTTTTTGATTCCATGGTTTTCTACCACCACCACGGACTTCAGATCTGGTCTTTTGAGCACTATTGCCACTACGAGCATTGTTCATGTAAGTTACTACTGTTTGATGAACAAGACCTTCGTTAAACTCTGTATTAAAAACTACATCACTTACAGCAATAGATGCTTTGGTATCATTTGTTATGATTTCCATTATTCGCCCCGCTTATGAATTTTAACTGTGGGCTTTATTTCAACTTTCGCGCCTGGCGCTCCAGGTATTGCCCCTTTAATTAAAAGCAAATGGCGTTCTGCATCAACACGTACTAACTCGAGCAACTGTGTGGTGCATCGCACGTTACCCATGTGCCCAGCCATTTTTTTACCTTTAAAAACTCGGCCTGGAGATTGATTTTGCCCAATTGAACCAGGAACGCGATGGGAACGTGAGTTACCATGCGTAGCGTCTTGTGTTCTAAAGTTATGACGCTTTACGGTTCCAGCAAAACCTTTTCCTTTACTGGTCGAAGACACATCTACCAATTGGCCTTCTTTAAATACGTCAGCAACAGTGAGTAACTGTCCTAGAGTATAAGCATCAGTTGCTTCAACCCTAAATTCAGTTATTAAATCACCCGCTTCAACATTTGCCGCAGCAAAATGTCCAGCCAATGGTTTGCTCACGCGACTCGCTTTCATCGAGCCACCAGTTAATTGAACTGCGCTATAACCATCTTTGACAAGATCTTTCACTTGCGAAACACGATTAGGTGATATTTCCACTACTGAAACAGGTACAGATGCCCCTTCAGATGTAAACACCCGTGTCATACCGATTTTACGGCCTACTAAACCGATCGCCATTGTAACCCCTCTCTATATTACAGATCTGCCTGATTAATCATCTAGGCTAATTTGAACATCGACACCCGCTGCCAAATCCAGCTTCATCAGTGCATCGACTGTTTTTTCAGTTGGATTAACAATAATAACTAATCGCTTATGAGTACGAAGCTCATATTGATCTTGCGCATCTTTGTTCACGTGCGGAGAAGTTAAAACTGAAAACTTCTCTTTTTTAATTGGCAAAGGAATAGGTCCACGAACTTGAGCACCTGTACGTTTCACCGTATCCACAATCTCTCGCGTTGATACATCAATCATACGATGATCAAACGATTTAAGACGAATTTTAATATTTTGATTATTAGTCATTTTTATTACTCAATAATTTTAGCAACAACGCCAGCGCCAACAGTACGTCCACCTTCTCGTATTGCAAAACGTAAGCCTTCGTCCATTGCGATTGGTGAATGTAGATTCACTTGCAACTGCACATTATCTCCTGGCATTACCATCTCAATACCAGCCGGTAAGTCGCAGGTTCCGGTCACATCTGTCGTTCTAAAGTAAAACTGTGGACGGTAACCATTAAAAAATGGTGTATGTCGACCACCTTCATCTTTAGACAACACATATACTTCTGCCATAAACTTCGTGTGTGGCTTAATTGAACCCGGTTT
>CANNJI010000058.1 GCA_947504875.1 Legionellaceae bacterium | reverse complement strand
GGCTCGATACAGATAAACCCAATTACTTTTGACCTTAATATAGGTCTCGTCCATGCGCCATGATGTGCCAACGGGGCGCTTACAACGTTTGCGAAAAGATTCCTCCAACTGCGGCGCATAATCAATGACCCAGCCACATACCAACGAACCAGCATTAAAATCATCTCTTTTTTAAAATGTCGCTGTTTAAAACTGATCATTGGATACCCCTGCCTCGGTTTCAATGAACTAATTATAGACATGGCCTGACTTTTGCGACAAAACCCCGCCGTAATGCTATTGCTTGACCAGGTAAAATAAATTTTTTACTACTTGTAGTAGAGACCCGACCACAGGGTATTTAATCCACCGGCACACTTTCAACTAAAAGGAGGTAATGCGATGACATATAATATCATTAAGGCACAGGAAGAGCATTTTGATGAAATAATTCCTCTATTATTTGAAACGGGGTATTATGAATTATCTGCATTGAATAATAAATTAAATTTACCTCCGGGAGAGTTTCATAAAATACAAACCTTGAAACCTTATTTAGATCACATTTATGTTTTAATAAATGATAAAAAAGTGATTGGCTTTTATATTGCAACCACAAAAAACAACTTAATGAAATTAATAAAAATATAAATGAATGGGTTTATAACGATCCGAAATTCATCAATGTTATAGAAAATATTACATCATATTATCTTCAAGAATCATTGAAAAATGATTTGATTGCACTTAATGCAGCCATTAATCCACAGTATCGTGGGCATGGTTTATATCAAATGATTAAAAATCACCGCGATGAGCTAGAAAAAAAACAAAAATGCACAAGAGTTATTTTTGGAGTTTGGCGCTCAAACCCTGCCAGTATTATTTTCGAACGTTATGGAGCCAAATATTTTGGTGAAATTGATTGTAAGTTTCAATCTATACATGATCAATTATTGAAAGGCGTTTTTGAAGTAGGAGCAGTGAAAATAAAGAAGCATGGTAGCTCCTTATGAAATCAATTGGAGCAATGGACAAAGGGACAGTGGATTTTCTGATTCTCTTTTAGGAATTGGTATACAAGCACTTATAGTGCCGGTCAAATGACTTGATGAACAGGTAAGCGCGCTATGTCTGAGTGCAACGAGTTTAGCTCGCTTAATCGGCTATTAAGTCATGGGACCTGCACAATAAGATGCAACATGTTAAAGCGTGTTTAATGCCGATTCATCTGGCAGACATAGACCACCTCGCTTGGTATGGATTGGCTTTGGAGAAAAAAATAACTGATGCCGATGAGGAGGAGCCGACTGTGGTAACGTCGTATTCGATTGAACAGTGTTGCGGAAGTATTTGATATTAATGCAGTCCATCTTTGAGATGATATCATCTAAAGACGAACGACGCGTGGGATCTGGATTCATTGCCTCGGAAATGACTTGGTAAATCGCCCATAAACAATCGACTGTAAACCAACTCGGATCGTTAGAAAAAAAATATTGATAAAATTGAATAAATTCATCCTGAAATGTCTCGTTTTCCATAGGAATTGAACCAAAACCCCAGTTCCAGATTAATGCCATAATTTGACCTAGCGCATAAATATCGGGTTTTTCATCGAGAACTGGTGAATATTCCCCGCCGTTTTTAGTCTCAATATACGCCTTCATGCTCATTTCTGGAGCGATATAATAAGGCGATACGCTCACATATTTAATTGGTTTACCATATCTTTGAGCCCCAGCGACATCAATAATTTTAAGCTGCATCGTTGCTATCGTGTCGGATGGATTGCGTGGTAGAACATGATCGCCTATACCCATATCCAGGATTATATTTTCCGGCTTCAGATCGCCATGAAATAAACCAGATTTATAGATTTGAGTTTTAAAGGCATCAAGTAAAGCAAGGGTTAATTGCATGCGTGTTGTACATGGAAGATAAATAGATGTTTTATGAAACGCGTCTATAAAATCATATAATTCAATACCAGGAACTTTTTTCATCACCAACGCAGATTCAATCAAAGATAGGTCTGTCTTGTGATTAACTTTAACCTGTATGAGGGGTATTTCCATTCCTAAATGCTCAAGCATCAGCGAGTTCCGGTATTCATGTGTAATTCTATCTATGATCTCATTAGTTTTTGACTTATGGGTTACAAAGCGTTGTATTTTTATAATTAATGATTCTTCTAAGGCATCATAATCCATCAATTCTCCTTCTAGAAAACACAATTCACCTAAGATGAATAACAATTGTGTCTCACGAGAAGCTTGAGTAGCCGCATACAAAATTCTTGTTGAAAAAACACGATATTTTTTTATCGCCGGCTCACTGTTTTTAGGCGAGGGGGTCACACCATGGGTTAGTTCGACTGTATCTTGCCCAATAATATATTTAGTTTGGGTGAGCCATATCGGGTGAGATGGATGTTTAGTCAGCAGTTCGTGCAGGAGTTTTTTTTCTGTTGAGTCGAGGTCTAACGGATTGATGATGTAATGCATTTACTTTTTCCAAAGGATCAATGATACCATAAACACCTCCATGCTCACAATAAATGCAGCAGATGATGGGTGCTATAGTGCCGGTCAAATGACTTGATGACCGATTAAGCGCACTAAACTCGCTGTGCTCAGACATAGCGCGCTTACCTGTTCATCAAGTCATTTGACCGGCACTATAAGCCTATTGGATGGTTTACTCGCAGAGATTTAAAGCTTTTTTTTCTGAGGCCTGCTCCATCCATACACTGTTTTTTGTTTAGATTCGGTTAGGGTCAACTCTCCTGCTGGGACTGACTTACGAATGGTGCTGCCCGCACCAATGGTTGCATTTTTTCCAATGGTTACTGGCGCTACCAATTGCGTATCTGAACCAATATGAACCCCGTCTTCAATGATGGTTTGATTTTTATTTGCACCATCGTAATTACAGGTGATGGTTCCTGCGCCAATATTAACATCCTTTCCTAAGAGCGCATCTCCTAAATAACTCAGGTGATTGGCTTTGCTGTGCTCGTCAAAAATAACATTTTTTGTTTCAACAAAATTACCAATTTTACAGTGATCTCCTAAGACTGTTCCTGGTCGAAGTCGAGCAAACGGGCCCACATCGCAAGACGAACCCAGGGTTGCGCCTTCAAGCACGCTCGATGCATAAATGCTTGTATTTTTTCCTACAACAACATTTGTTAACTCACAGTTGGGCCCAACAGAGCAATTGTCACCTAAAATAACTTTTCCTTTAAAAACGACATTCACATCAATAAAGACATCAACCCCACAGGATAATTCACCACGAATATCTATGCGTGAAGCATCAGCGAGGGTTACGCCGCGGGTCATGAGTTGTGTGGCTAAATGCAATTGAAATGCGCGTTCAACTTGTTGTAATTGAAAACGATTATTGACCCCTTGTATTTCTAGGAGATCCTGCGCTTCGACTGTAACAATCGACTGATGTTCAGCCGCAGCCATTGCGATGATATCTGTTAAATAATACTCTCCTTGAGCGTTATTGCTGCTTAAAATGGGTAGCCAGCGTGTAAAATCAGCGCCATTTGCTAAGCACATCCCTGTATAAATCTCATGAATTTTTCTTTGTTGATCGTTTGCATCTTTCTCTTCTACAATGGACTTTACATGCCCCTCTTCGTCGCGAATAAGTCGGCCGAGTCCCGTAGGGTCCGCGAGTGTCGCGGTTAATAAACCAAGCGATGCGTTTTCAGTTGTTTTTGTTTTTTGAATTAATAGACGCAGTGTATCGGCCTTAATTAAGGGCACATCGCCAGATAAAACTAACACTTGACTTGAGGTGGGAATATTTTTTATGGCCTGCATTACTGCATGTCCCGTCCCTAACTGTTCGGCCTGAAAAACCCATTGTACTGGTAACCCATCAAGTGACGTTTTAATTTTTTCTGCATGATGACCAATTACAATATGAATGGCCTCTGGCTTTAAGGCCATTGCCGTATCCACAACACGCACAAGCATTGGTTTTCCACCGACCGTGTGAAGCACTTTTGGTAAGGCAGAGTGCATTCGCGAACCTTGACCTGCGGCTAAAATAACAACATGTAATGACATAGCTAAATCTACCCCTTTGTATTTGTGAGCTCACCCACTAAATTTAATTCCATGTGATATCGCACCTCACTTAATTCACTATATTTAGTTAATAAATAAAGGAGTTTCGAATGCACTGTTTCTGGCGTCATGTCGTGACCACTTAAAAGGCCCGCTTGTTTTAATGTATAGCCTGTTGCATATTGTCCCATTTCAACTGATCCATGAGAACATTGACTGCAATTGATAATGACAATGCCGCGTGAAACCGCATCACGCAAATTGTCCAAAAAAATGGGATCATTATTTTGAGCATTACCCGCACCATAGGTTTCAAGCACAAGGGCTTTAATGGGTTGTTTTAAAAGGCGTGCTAGCATAGCTGATGCGCCACCAGGATATAAGCGAAAATTACCAATGCAATGAGACGTCATGGGTTGATAAAAAAATGGTTTTTGAGGCGGTGGCAATAATAATTGTTTGTTCATCTGAATTTGAATGCCAATTGTTCCAAGATGAGGGAAATTAGGAGAGTCAAATGCATCAAAACGAGATGAGCTGACTTTACGTGTACGGTTGCCTCGTAATAATTTTTGATTGAAATAGACGCAAACCTCATGCAAGGGTTTATGTGCGGCAATTAAAAGGGACGTGATCACGTTATCAAGCGCATCATTTCTTACTTCTGATAATGGTATTTGAGAGCCGGTTAGAATCACGGGTTTGCCTAAATTTTCTAACATAAAAGACAAAGCCGATGCTGTATAAGCCATGGTATCTGTCCCATGAAAAATAACAAAACCATCCACGTGATCATAATGCGTAGCAATATCTGAAGCAATTCTATTCCATTCGTTGATGCCCATGTTGGATGAGTCAAGCAAGGGGTCATAGTCTATGATGCTATAATCCGGCATGTCGGGAAGTGAAAATATCGGAATTTTTTTTAGCCATTGCGCCACATAGCCTTGAACAGGCTCGTACCCTTTGAGGGTTTTTGTTGAGCTAATTGTTCCGCCGGTATTCAGAATGAGGATATTTTTTTTTCTTTTCATGGTGAGATCATAGAATTATTCCTTTCATTTGCCAACCTCTTGTCTTTTGTGGAAAAATCAAGGTATTCGCAGCATAAATTAAAGTATCGATATGGTGATTGATCGTGCAGGATACCGACTTAATGTTGGTATTATTTTAGTCAATGAGTCAGGGCGTGTCTTTTGGGGCAAACGGCAGGGGCATGATGCGTGGCAATTTCCTCAGGGTGGCCTTGGCGCAGGAGAGACAGCAGTTGAGGCCATGATTCGAGAGTTGCGTGAAGAAGTGGGTCTTGAACGAGAAGACATTGAAATTCTTGGGGTGACTAAACGCTGGCTTAAATATAAATTGCCTAAACAATATCTAAGGCATGGGACCGATCCGCTGGTTATTGGTCAAAAACAAAAGTGGTATCTATTAAAATTAATCTCAAGTGAACAAAAGGTACGGTTAGATTTAAGTGATTCGCCAGAGTTTGATAGTTGGCGATGGATTGATTATCAAGAACCAGAATCACAGGTCATTTTTTTTAAGAAGCAAGTTTATGCACAAGCATTAAAAGAATTGGAGCCTTTTCTAAAAAAACGTAAGTCATCGTTAGGTGCGCGTTATAAGCGAGGTCATCATGCGCATTAAATCATCATGTTAAAGACATTAAAACGCATTGTACAAGATGTTACGGCCGCAAGTCATTTAACAGATGCGCTTGCTATTCTTGTTCAGCGCGTTCGTTCAGCCATTGTTGTTGAGGCTGTCTCTGTTTTTCTTATTGATAATAAACACAGTGAATACGTGTTAATTGCAACTGATGGACTCACTAAAAGTGGGAGCGCACAGGTTCGCGTGTCATTGGATGATGGTTTAATCGGATTGGTTGGTCGGCGTGAAGAGCCTATCAATACAGATAATGCAATGATACATCCGCATTTTCATGCTGAGCCGCTCTTGCCCGAAACGCACTTACATGGCTTTCTAGGGGTTCCGATTATTCAGCATCGTAAACTTTATGGTGTATTAATAGCGCAAAAATCAGAGTTGATTTATTTTGATGATGCTGAAGAAGCCTTCCTCATCACGCTCGCTGCGCAATTGGGCGGGCTTATCGCGCATGCTGATGCCACAGGAGAGCTGGCTTTACTCACCACGCCAATGGGGAAAAAAGCAAAATCTGATAAGTCCCAGCTTAATTTAACAGGTATTGCCAGTGTGCCTGGGGTGGCGATTGGTAGCATTGTTGTGGTTCATCCCCCTGCCGATATTGATGCAGTTCCTCGCCAGCATTCGGACAACATTGAGCATGACGTTGAGTTTTTTTATGAGGCGCTTAAATCAACACGAGAAAACATGCATCGTTTAAGTAAACGGATGATTTCAAGTGTCGGTGAAAATGAGCATGCGCTTTTTGATGTTTATTTGCGTATCCTTGATAAAGAAAGTTTGGGCGCAGAGGTTGAACTTGAGATTCGAGAAGAAAAGTTAAATGCGCCATCAGCGCTTGCAAGTGTTATTAAGCGTCATGTTTCTCAATTTGAAAATATGAAAGATGATTATTTGCGAGAACGCGCAAGTGATTTGCGCGACATTGGCCGACGTGTTCTTGCAGAATTACAATCATCGCAAAATACAGAAACAATTTACCCGCGTAGGACCATTCTAGTTGGTGATGAAATCACAGCGGCAGCGCTTGCTGAAGTTCCTGAGGGGCAGCTCGCTGGGGTTGTGTCTGCTAAGGGCGCAAACAACTCTCATGTTG
The DNA here is from genome assembly GCA_947504875.1 of Legionellaceae bacterium. Taxonomy (GTDB): domain Bacteria; phylum Pseudomonadota; class Gammaproteobacteria; order Legionellales; family Legionellaceae; genus CANNJI01. The sequence goes on along the minus strand of CANNJI010000058.1, from coordinate 9,375 downwards.
CAATTTTAGCGCGAGCATTGGGCGTTCCTACCGTTATGGGTGTGCGTGGTTTGCAACTCGATCAATTATCTAAACGCGCTATTATTGTTGATGGCTACTATGGCCATGTGTTTATTTCTCCCGCGAAAATTTTGCTGAGTGAATATAAAAAGCTTGAGCAAGAAGAAAGTGAGCTTAATCAAAGTCTTGTTAGTCTTCGTGAAAAACCAGCAGAAACAAGTGATAGTCACCGGATTTCTTTACAAGTGAATATGGGGCTTGCGATGGATGCCGGTTTATCGATGAGCGTAGGTGCTGAGGGGGTAGGGCTTTATCGTTCTGAGATCCCGTTTATGAATCGTGATTGCTTTCCTTCAGAAGATGAACAATACATTATCTATCGACAATTGTTAAAAGCATTTGCGCCTCGCAAAGTTACGATGCGGACCCTGGATATTGGGGGCGATAAAATCTTACCTTATTTTCCCATTGATGAAGAAAATCCTTATTTGGGTTGGAGAGGATTGCGGGTTACGTTGGATCATCCCGATGTTTTTTTGATGCAAGTACGTGCAATGATGCGTGCAAGCCAAGATTTAAATAATCTTAAAATTCTTCTACCAATGGTGACGACGCTTCATGAAGTTGACGAAGCGTTGTATCTAATCGAACAAGCATATGATGAACTTTTAGCGGAAAATTATACCATTCAAAAGCCTGAGTTAGGCGTGATGATCGAAGTGCCTGCTGCAGTTTATCAGGCGCGTGAACTGGCAAAGCGCGTTAATTTTTTATCGGTAGGAAGCAACGACCTCACACAATATCTGCTTGCTGTTGATAGAAATAATGCGCGTGTTTCAGGACTCTATGATGCGTTGCATCCTGCCATGCTGCAAACACTGCTTAAAGTTGTTGAAGGTGGGCATTCGGCTGGTGTTGAGGTCAGTATTTGTGGAGAAATGGCGAGTGATCCTTATGCTGTTATTTTGCTGCTTGCCATGGGCTTTGATACACTCAGTATGAACTCAGCAAGTTTGCCACGTATTAAATGGGTTATTCGTAGTTTTTCGATGGCAAATGCTCGAAAAATTTTGGCCGATGTACTTCAGCTTGAACATGCATCTGATATTCGTTTACATTTACAAAAAGCCTTAGAGCGCGAAGGCTTAGGTGGATTAATTAGAGCGGGAAAATTCTAATGATAAATGGCCCTATGGTATTTCCAAATATTGACCCCATTGCTTTTTCTATCGGGCCCTTACACGTGCATTGGTATGGCTTGATGTATCTTTTGGGTTTTCTACTGGCTTATGGCCTTGCACATGTTCGTTCTAAAAAACTTGCTCTGGGCTGGACAGACATTGATATCGGTGATCTTATTTTTTATGCTGCCGTGGGCGTTGTTTTGGGCGGACGGCTTGGTTATGTTATTTTTTATAACACCGCAGCGTTTATTCATGCCCCATGGATTGTAATTAAAATATGGGAGGGCGGCATGTCTTTTCATGGAGGGCTTATTGGTGTTGTTTTAGCCCTTTGGTATTTTGCATATAAAAAGCAGAGAAACTTTCTCGACGTAATAGATTTTACAGCACCCTTGGTTCCATTAGGTCTCGCGCTAGGGCGAATGGGCAATTTTATTAATGGCGAACTGTGGGGGCGTGAAACGGATGTGCCTTGGGGTATGATTTTTCCGGATGCCGGATCTACACCACGGCATCCCTCGCAGCTCTATGAATTAGGTCTTGAAGGGCTTGCTCTGTTCATTCTTCTTTTAGTGTATGCACGTAAAAAAAGGCCCCGTGGTGCTGTTGCTGGTGTTTTTTTAATGGGTTATGCTGTTTTTCGTATTTTTATAGAGTTTTTTCGTGAGCCTGATTCGCAACTCGGATTCCTTGCCTTTGACTGGTTAACTATGGGACAATTATTATCTGTTCCCATGTTCATCATTGGGTTTATATTATGGTGCATCGCGCGCCCACAGGATGAATAACATCATGAAAACTTACCTTCAACTCATTGAGCATATTTTAGCCCACGGTATAGCAAAGCCAGACCGCACAGGCACAGGCGTATTTTCAGTTTTTGGTTATCAGATGCGGTTTAATTTGAATGAAGGTTTTCCGTTGGTCACGACAAAAAAACTCCACATGAAAAGTATTGTTCATGAGCTTTTGTGGTTTTTACAAGGGGACACCAATATTGCTTATCTTAAAAAAAATGGTGTTTCCATTTGGAATGAGTGGGCAGATGAAAACGGTAATCTAGGGCCTGTTTATGGACATCAATGGCGGAGTTGGGGTGCAAAGGATGACCGAAGCATTGATCAAATTACCGACGTTATCGAGCAGATCAAAACCAATCCTAATTCACGACGCTTATTGGTTAGCGCATGGAATGTCGGTGAACTCGAAGACATGGCGCTTGCACCCTGTCATGCCCTATTCCAATTTTATGTCGTTGATGGGCGGTTGTCTTGTCAATTATATCAGCGATCTGCGGATGTTTTTTTAGGTGTGCCGTTTAATATTGCCTCTTATGCTTTGCTCACGCACATGGTTGCTGAACAATGTAATTTAGGCGTGGGTGATTTTGTATGGACCGGTGGTGATTGCCATTTGTATCAGAATCATTTAGAACAGGCCAAAATCCAATTGGAACGCTCGCCTCTCTCAAAACCTAAGCTTCATATTAAACGCAAACCAGCGTCGATATTTGACTATCAATTTGAAGATTTTGAGTTTTTAGATTATGTTGCTCATCCAAGTATTAAGGCACCGATTGCTGTTTAATGATCAATGGGTCAGCCCTGCCTTATCTGCTCCGTAGAGATGACAATTCCTTCGTGCCGTGTTCTAATGATTACGGGCCTTATTGTGATGGAATTAATGATTTTTATTTAATCAGACATGCGGCAACCATTGATATGACTACAGGAGTTTTTTTATGAAAAATTTACGTATTGCGGCGTTAACACTGCCTTTGATTTTTACTTGTTCAGCTTCATTTGCAGCAGTAGCTCAAGAAACTGACATGAGCTTTCAACAAGCATTAACCATCATTGAAAAAGCAGGCTATAAAAATATTCATAAAATTGAGTTAGAGCATAACCGCTTTGAAGTCGAAGCATTTGATGCCAATGGCAAGAAAGTAGAGTTCAATATTTGCCCAAAAACGGGTGCTATCACCATGGAAAAGCACAAAAAACATCACGCGAAACATCACGCGAAACATCATGCTAAACATGCAAAGAAAACAGCCGCAGCAGATACAAAAGCTGCTCAGTAATAAGGCGCTATAAATAAGTTTGTGAGCCCCGCACGTCTTGCCCGAGGGAAGATGTGCGGGTTTTTTTTGTTTAATGGCTTAACTTATCATATGAGACGACGAGCTTGCTTCTTGTTGGGCACTCATCCATAACGCCTGCTGAATCTCCGTTGCTTTTGAACAACAGTCGTTATATTGCAAACTATTTTTTGATTTTTTGGATGCACACTCTAATAATTTATAAAGTCCTTTTGCGGCACTTGATATTGTTTTTGCGTCTGAAATTAATTCTAGCGCGATACTCAGTTGTTCTTGAGTTGAGGTTTCCAATGTTTCGTTCAGAGACCATGGCACTAATTTGGTACTAAAATCTAAACTCATCTGAGCCAGTTCTGCCGCAATATCCTCTTTTTCCTTAGTGTCTGACGTATCACCAATTCGGAGCACTAAATTTCTTTTGATCTTTATCAATTGTGTTTGAATTTCTTTCACTGTATGAAGCTTATCTCCAGCAAAAAAAGGCAGTTCTTCTAGGGTGCTGATTCGAGTTAATGATTTTAAGCTTCCCAATGATAAAGGGGGCGTCTGAAAAAATGAAGACGTATGATCAAAGGGAGAAATGATTGCCGGATGAACGGGAGCAGCCACTGGTTCTGGCGTGACGATGGCATATTTTTTGGATAGGTCATCTTCGATCATTGAATCATCTGTTGATACGGATAATTGATGTTGTCTACATGCTATAACGGTACGTTGTAATTTAAGTATGGATTCGCGTATGTCTTGATTTGCCAGAGAATCAGGCTCATCTTCAATGATCAGCGCTTGATAATGCGTGATTGAAAGTTTGGCTTCTTCTTCAGCGCGTTTATAATTTTTGTTCTCAAAGAAATTATCAGCGATGACTTCAGCTTCCATCCCTTGAGTTAAATGCGTTAACCATTCAATTTTTCTAAGGTAGGGCGAAATTAATGTTTGTTCGGTTGTTTGGGCATGTTGATGTTGTTCAAGACTCATGTATCCGCATTTTGCTTTGATCGCATAATCTAATGCTTTTTGATAGTATTTTAATACCTTAACATATTGATCTTCGTTGTCATCTTTGTCCATTTTATAAAGTCTGTCCGCTTTATCCGCGAAATCAATGGATTTGTTATACAGTTCATCTGCCTTTAACTCAGGTGAGAATTTTCTCTTTTTCGCTGGCATTGTCTGTTCCTCTTTGTTTGGTTGGTTATTTATTCGTATCATTTCATTTTGAGCATGCTTTGGAATGAGTCGAAAAAATGCAGTTTTTAACGCATTGAATATTAGGTTTATCTCAAGTGCCGTTCGGCTTGAGGTCTCACATAGATCATTAAACGACCGTATTAAACGAATATCGTCGTGTTGGTCGTCCATTAAAAAATAATCAGTCAGTTTGTGATATTGCTCATCCGACAAATCATCAATAACTGAGATCAATAGGTTGATGATATTAAGATTGCCATGAACAATAGCGCACTCGAGGGGGTCACGATTGTTGTGATCAAGATCATCAAAAAGTCGATGCTCTTTGTTAATTAAATATCGAACGCTCTCTTCATCGTCCATTTCTATGGCCCAATGTAAAATGGATTTTTCATGTTGATCTTGCAGCATGAGATATCCTTCATTCCACCAGTATAATTGGCGTTTTCCGTCGATTTGTTTTAGTGTTAGATTATTTTTTTTCAAGGGTTGGGTGAGCGCAGCATCGCTTTCTAAAGGCACAGCCCCTGTTCTCTTGAGACATAACAGATCAATGAGTTGTTGTTTTATTGCATCGGGTGCGCGTGAAAAAATAACCATATGAAAAGCGCTAAATAATGAGATTTTGGATTGCATATTGGGATTTGAACCTGCGTCTAATAAAGCAGAAACACGAGAAATATTACCCTCCCAGCACGCAAGCATTAATGGTGTAATATGTTCTTGTTGATTTTGAGGAAGAAGTTCGTCTGTTTCTCCGCATGAAGAATACGCAAAATAAGGTAGATCAAAGCAGTCTGACAGTGGACTCGGTTTGGGTACGGAAAAATAAGTCTCGTGGTGAATCTTAAATAAACTCAAAAAGTCAGGCGGAAGTTTTTGGCGTGTTTCGTCATATAGATTGAGTGTAGAATATGCTTGAAGTAATTCGTGTGAGTCGAGCCATGAGTCACTTCCAGACAGCGCACGTTTATGTTCATAATGATTGTATTTTTCCGTTGAGCCATAATCGACTAGTAATTGACTCCCTTTGGGAAGAAATAAACCTTCCCGGCGACCATCTAAATAATATTCTATTTTATGGGGGTGGGGTTTATTTTTAACTAAAACAATCCTTACATTTGCCATATTTTCAGATATTGCGCCATTGACGCGCGCTGTCCAATTGCAGCGCATTCCTCCATCAATGACATAATCATCGGGTAATTCAAAAACACAACTTGAGGTTGGATTTTCTGCACCACTGAGCAGTACTTCACCCTCATAAAAGCCGAGCGATTGTTTTTTGCCGGGTGGGATCCAAATATCTTGTGTGGTGAACACGCCAAAGGCTTGGGTGTTCGTAGCATTTTGGAGTGCTGCTACAGGCGCAATGATCAGTTTATTTTGTATCTTTTTTAGTTCTGGTCGGCTGGGGCTTACATACGCTAAGGGCCTCGGATACTGATGTATTCGTGCGTAGTCTTCACAAAATTGAGCAATATCAGCAGGCTTTTCTAAATAATAATGCGCTTTTTTGCTGTCATAAATGACTTCATTTAACGAAATTTCAGCCGTTTTTTTAGATTCCATGAATATAATCCCCGCACAAATGAACATTATATTATCATATTGAGCGCATTATGACAATAAGTTATGAGGCCAAAACCTTGAATGTAAATTAGAAATTAGCAATGGGGTTAAATAATGATATAATCCTCGATAATTAAAAAACGATGTTCAGTTATCAAGGATCCTTTATGCAAGCTGATAATACCAATACTTATGATTCAACGAACATTAAGGTTTTAAAAGGGCTTGATGCAGTAAGAAAACGTCCTGGAATGTATATTGGTGATACCGATGATGGTACAGGCTTACATCACATGGTTTTCGAGGTTGTGGATAATGCGATTGACGAGGCGCTTGCAGGGCATTGTCACGAAATTAATGTCATTATTCATGCAGATGAATCGATAACAGTGAACGATGATGGGCGCGGGATCCCTGTTGATATTCATCAAGAAGAGGGTCGTTCAGCAGCTGAAGTTATTATGACAATTCTGCATGCTGGCGGAAAGTTTGATGATAACTCATATAAAATCTCAGGGGGGCTGCATGGCGTAGGTGTTTCAGTGGTTAACGCACTCTCGGAATCATTGCATTTAACCATTAGACGTCATGGACATATCCATGAACAACACTACCAGCATGGCGTTCCGGATGCGCCTTTGGCTGTAACCGGTGATGCAACATCAACAGGAACACAAGTTTGGTTTAAACCAAGTGCCGAAACATTTACAAATATTCAGTTTCATTATGATATTTTGGCGCGTCGACTCAGAGAGCTCTCTTTTCTAAACTCAGGCGTGTGTATTCATCTGTTAGATGAGCGGACAGAGAAGAAAGATACTTTTTGTTACGAAGGCGGCATTAAAGCGTTTGTTGAGTATTTGAATCGGACTAAAACGGCAGTAACACCGGTTGTTTTTTCAATGAAAGCTGAAAAAGATGATGTCGCTGTTGAGCTGTCTATGCAATGGAACGATTCATACCAAGAAAATTTGTTTTGTTTTACCAACAACATTCCTCAGCGTGACGGCGGCACTCATCTTGCTGGTTTTCGCTCAGGACTTACACGCACACTGAATCAGTACATTGAAAGTGAAGGCTATGCAAAAAAGGCAAAAATTGTAACAACGGGAGATGATGCGCGAGAAGGCCTCACCGCTGTACTGTCAGTTAAAGTACATGATCCCAAATTTTCATCACAAACCAAAGACAAGCTGGTTTCTTCTGAAGTAAAAGCAGCGGTTGAGTCATTGGTGTCGGAAAAATTCAATGACTTTTTATTAGAAAATCCTGCTGTTGCTAAGGCCATTGTTGGCAAAATGATTGATGCAGCAAGGGCGCGTGAGGCGGCTCGACGCGCTCGAGACATGACGCGTCGTAAAGGCGCCTTGGACATTGCCGGGCTTCCTGGAAAGCTTGCTGATTGCCAGGAAAAAGATCCGGCTCTGTCAGAATTATACTTGGTTGAGGGAGATTCTGCGGGTGGTTCAGCCAAACAAGGACGAGACCGAAAACATCAAGCTATTTTGCCGCTCAAAGGTAAAATTTTAAATGTTGAAAAAGCACGATTTGATAAAATGCTATCCTCGCAAGAAGTTGCAACCCTCATTACTGCTTTGGGTTGCGGTATTGGCCCCGATGAATATAATCCAGATAAAGTACGGTATCATCGTATTATCATCATGACCGATGCGGACGTTGATGGATCGCATATCAGAACCTTGTTATTAACGTTTTTTTATCGGCAAACACCAGAGCTTATTGAGCGTGGTTATATCTATATTGCACAACCTCCTTTGTATAAATTAAAGCAAGGCAAGCAAGAACAATATGTGAAAGATGACGACGCATTGTTTGAGTACTTAACGCAAAATGCATTAAACGGCGCCTCTTTTTATCCTTCTGCGGCAGCACCAGCGATTACAGCAAATGCGCTAGATGTATTAGTTAAACAGCATCATCGCGTTGAAAAAATAATGAAGCGCCACGCGCGGCGTTATCCGTCCATGCTGTTAAAAGCATTCATGCATGTTCCTTTGCTTGAAGTGGCCATGCTGACGGATGAAACACAGGTTAACGTGTGGTGTGAAACGCTCGCAAGTTATTTGTTAACAGTACAAGATAAAACACAACAATATCAAGTGCATTCCGTTAAGCAATCCTATGAAGATAAAGAAGATAAATATCTGCCTTGTGTGATGATGATTCATCACGGGGTTGAATATCCCCATCTACTTAACCCCGAGTGGTTCGCTTCTAAAGACTACAAAGAGCTTCATCAGCTAGGCTCTGGACTGGTTAGTCTTATTGAGGAAGGCGCCCGCGTTACGCGTGGGGATAAAACCCAAGCTGTCAGAAGTTTCGAGGCAGCCCTTGCTTTTCTTATGGAAGATGCAAAACGTGGTCAGACATTACAGCGTTATAAAGGTTTGGGAGAGATGAATCCTTCTCAATTATGGGAAACAACCATGGACCCTATGGTACGACGAATGTTGCAGGTCACGATCGAAGACGCGGTTGCTGCGGATCAAATCTTTTCAACGCTCATGGGAGACCAAGTTGAACCCCGTCGTGAATTCATTGAGGCCAATGCGTTAAATACGGAAAATCTGGATGTTTAATTAGACGAGGCACTAGGCTTGTGTGGCACTTGTGTAGATGCCGATGGCATAAAGCACGGGACGTAGGCGGCGGAGTATGATTCTAATCCGAGTGATTCAACTTCATGATCCGTTAAAATCTGATAACGCTCAGGTGTTAAAGGCATAAAATTTTGTAAATGTTCGACTGCATAAGCAATGCGTTTTTGATGCAGTTCACACTCTGCTATCACCCGCTTAACTTTAAGTTCAATCATTGATTCACTCATAGTAGGATACCTGTTCTTCTGGCCACTTGCTCAATGGGTCTTGTGGAGTCGGTGGCAATAATGATATCAATCTTTTGGTCGCCAATTGCAGCTTGCAGTTGTGTCAATAGTTTTATTTTTTGATCAAATAAATCATATATAGTCTTTGCCTCAATAAAAAGGTCAATATCTCCGCCCCTCTTATCATCATCTACTCGACTACCAAATAAAAACACACGACTGCTTTCACCAAAAATCTCAACAGTAAGCCGCTTAATAATCGACCGTTCACTCTCCGTTAATCGCATAAGTTTACTTTGTAGTTTTAGCTAAAAAATAATTATCTCATAAACTAGGCAACGTCCCTAAAGTTTTTTTACAGCTTTCTCAACCATAATCTGAGCACATATTTTTCAGTTTATTTCGATCTACCCCCTCTCCCCTGAGGGATCCCCTCATATTTCTTCCCATCGCCATGCAAGAGAATTTTGTAGCACCTG
>CANNJI010000057.1 GCA_947504875.1 Legionellaceae bacterium | reverse complement strand
GCCCAGCGGTGTCGAAGCTAAGACGAGTATCACGCTGCGTTTTTTAAAGGCGAAGATACAGGAATACGAGATGTTAAAGATTGAAATTGAAACTTTACAGATGCATGTTGACGATATAGGTCGGTTATCTGCTAAAGACGAGAACGGGCATTAGCGTGCAACCTACTAACAATCGTTATGCAGTGATTCTCTGTGGTGGCTCTGGGACTAGGCTTTGGCCCTTGTCCCGCACCTTGAGACCGAAGCAGCTCTTAGCCTTAAACGGCGAAGAAACCCTGCTACAACAAACCGCACTCCGTTTAAGTCATCACATTGACCCGTCCCGGCTCTATACCGTCACCCACGAAGACCATAAGTTCGAGGTGAAGGGGCAGTTGGCTGAATTATTTCCGCAGGCGGTGGAACACGTCTTAGCAGAACCTTGCGCGCGGAATACCTTGCCGGCGATTGCTTGGGCCACCTATCAGATTGTTCAGCAGGATCCTGACGCCTTGATAGGCGTGTTTGCCTCCGACCACGCCATTGACAATGAAGCGGCATTCTTAAGCGCTTGGGAAACGGCAGAGCAGGCCGCAGCGGAAGATTACTTAGTGCTCTTGGGGATCAAGCCGCACGAGCCCGCGACCGGTTATGGCTACATTAAGCCAAGCCAAGCCTTAGCCTTTAACGCCGCGATGCCCATTCACCAAGTCGCGCAGTTTGTAGAAAAGCCGGATTTCGCCCATGCCGAGCAGTTTGTGAGCGACGGTTACCTGTGGAATAGCGGTATGTTCGTGTTCAAGGCGAGCACGTTCATGGCGTTGCTGCAACACTATCAGCCCGCCATCCACGCACAGATCCTCACCCTCAACCCAGGCAACCTGAGTGAGGCGTATAGCCAGTTCCCATCACTTTCGATGGATCATGGCCTAGCTGAACCGCTAGCTCAAGTTTCTGGAAAGATTGCAGTGGTGCCGGTGGACATGGCATGGAGTGATTTAGGCAGCTGGGATTCGATTTATGCACGTCATGCTAAAGATGCCGACAATAACGTCACCCATGGCGCCGTCGTGAATCTAGACACGCAAAACAGCCTCATCTGGTCGGAGACTGGTTTAGTCGCAACCTTAGGCCTAAATAATGTGGTGGTGATTCAGACAGCGGATGCGACCTTGGTGTGTGATCGAAGTCGTGCCGAAGATATTAAGGCCTTGGTGGCTGAGGTGAAGACTCGACAACCGGCCTTAACTGAGATTCATCAGACCGTGTTTCGTCCTTGGGGCAGTTACACGGTTTTAGAAGAGCGCGCGAACTTTAAGATTAAACGCATCGTGGTCAATCCGGGCGCTAAGCTCTCACTACAGATGCATCACCATCGCTCGGAACATTGGGTGGTCGTGTCTGGGGTGGCGACCATTAGCAACAATGGAATTGAATTTATTTTACAAGAGAACCAATCCACCTACATCCAGCAAACCCACCAACATCGCTTAGCCAATCACGGCACAGCGCCGCTGAGCATTATTGAAGTGCAATGTGGGACGTATGTTGGGGAAGATGATATTGTGCGGTTTGATGATACCTATGGACGTCAATAATGGCTTTTAATAATCAACCAAAAATCTATGTGGCTGGGCACCGAGGCATGGTGGGGTCCGCCATTGTGCGTGCGCTCGAAAAACAGGGTCAGACCAATATTGTGGTGCGCACCAGCAGTGAGCTCGATTTAACCAATCAGCAGGCAGTCCGAGCGTTTTTTACGGCGGAACGGCCTGATCAAGTTTACTTAGCGGCTGCTAAGGTGGCTGGTATTCATGCCAATAACACGTATCCCGCCGCATTTATTTATGAGAATCTCATGATTCAGGCGAATGTGATTCATGAGGCTTGGCAGGTGGGCGTGCAGAAGCTACTTTTTTTAGGATCAAGCTGCATTTATCCCAAGGCCGTGAGTCAGCCGATGCAGGAAGACGCTTTGTTAACGGGTGTGTTAGAGGCCACGAATGAGCCTTACGCCATTGCGAAGATAGCAGGCATTAAGCAGTGTGAGAGTTACAATCGCCAATATGGGGTGGATTATCGAAGTGTGATGCCGACCAATTTATACGGCGTTGGCGATAACTACCATTCAGAAAATAGCCACGTCATTCCTGCCTTAATTCGCCGTTTCCATGAAGCGAAGGTAAGTGATACGCCAGAAGTGGTGATTTGGGGGTCAGGGACACCCATGCGTGAATTTCTATATGTCGATGATATGGCGGCCGCGAGTGTGTATGTGATGGATTTAGATAAGGCGTTGTATGACCAGCATACGGAGCCGATGTTAAGTCACATTAATGTGGGCTTTGGGTCTGACGTCACGATCAAGCAAGTCGCAGAGACGATTGCTGAGGTGGTGGGATACTCGGGACATATTGGGTTTGATCGCACCAAACCCGATGGCACCCCCAGAAAACTCATGGATAGCAGTCGCATCAATAGTTTGGGATGGCATGCCCAAGTCAATTTAAAGGATGGGCTGACCCAAGCCTATCAAGATTATTTAACTAATAGTGAAGCGTTAAGGAAATAGTGCAATGAGCAAACAAAAGGTAGCGTTAATCACAGGAATTACAGGTCAGGATGGCTCTTATTTAGCGGAATTCTTGCTAGAAAAGGGGTACATGGTGCACGGTATTAAACGCCGTGCCAGTTCGCTCAATACGCAGCGCGTCGATCATATTTATCAGGATCCGCATATTGAGAATGCGCACTTTAAGTTGCATTACGGCGACCTAAGTGACACCAGTAACTTGATTCGTATCGTGCAAGAAACGCAGCCCGATGAGATTTATAACCTAGGCGCGCAGAGCCATGTGGCGGTGAGTTTTGAGAGCCCAGAATATACGGCGGATGTGGATGCGATTGGGACCTTAAGGTTATTGGAAGCGATCCGAATTCTCGGTCTTGAGAAAAAGACTCGGTTTTATCAGGCATCGACTTCTGAGCTTTATGGCTTGGTACAAGAGACGCCGCAAAAAGAAACGACGCCTTTTTATCCGCGTAGCCCTTACGCTGCAGCTAAGATGTATGCCTACTGGATTACGGTCAACTACCGCGAGGCTTATGGCATGTACGCCTGCAATGGCATCTTGTTCAACCATGAGAGCCCGCGCCGTGGTGAAACCTTTGTGACGCGCAAGATTACACGTGGGTTAGCGAATATCGCCCAAGGCTTAGAATCCTGTATTTATATGGGTAACATTGACGCACTGCGCGACTGGGGTCATGCCAAGGATTACGTGCGTATGCAGTGGATGATGTTGCAGCAAGACGCCCCAGATGACTTTGTGATTGCGACAGGGGTGCAATATAGCGTCCGGCAGTTTATTGCGTGGTCTGCGGTTGAGCTTGGGGTGACATTGAAATTTGCGGGGAGTGGGGTGGATGAGACCGCGACAGTAGTCTCTATCGTTGGTGATAATGCACCCGCGTTAAAGGTGGGAGATGTGATTGTGCGGATTGATCCGCGTTACTTCCGCCCGACCGAAGTGGAGACCTTGTTAGGCGACCCCACTAAAGCGAAAGAAAAGTTAGGCTGGGTGCCAGAAATTACGGTGCAGGAAATGTGTGCAGAGATGGTAGTCAGTGATTTAGCGCAAGCTAAACAGCACGCTCTTCTTAAAAGCCACGGCTTTGATATCAATGTCAGCTTGGAGTCTTAGGTTTTGAAAATAGCGATTGCAGGTACTGGCTATGTAGGTCTCTCAAATGCCATTCTTTTGGCGCAGCATAATGAAGTAGTTGCGCTTGATATCGTGCCAGAAAAGGTGGCGATGTTAAATCGCAATCAATCTCCGATTGAAGATGTGGAGATTGAAGATTACTTTGCGAATAGAGCGCTTAACTTCCGCGCAACTCTAGATAAAGTCGACGCTTACACGGATGCGGACTACGTTATTATTGCAACGCCGACTGACTACGATACTGAAACCAATTATTTCAATACCAAGTCCATTGAATCCGTTATTCAAGACGTAATGCACATTAATCCGCACGCGGTGATGATCATTAAGTCGACCGGTCCCGTGGGCTATACCAATAAAGTACGTGCACAATTTAACTGCAATAACATCATCTTTTCTCCTGAATTTTTACGTGAAGGTAAGGCCCTGCACGACAACTTGCATCCATCCCGTATTGTGATGGGCGAGCGTTCGCAGCGTGCTGAAATCTTTGCAGGTTTACTACAGGATGGGGCTATCAAGCAAAATATTGAAGTGTTGTTTACGGACAGCACCGAGGCTGAGGCAATTAAGTTGTTTGCTAATACCTACCTTGCGATGCGTGTAGCCTTTTTTAATGAGCTGGATACCTACGCCGCCACCCATGATTTGGATACCAAGCAGATTATTCAAGGCGTGAGCCTTGACCCACGTGTGGGTAACCACTACAACAACCCATCCTTTGGGTACGGAGGTTACTGCCTGCCCAAGGACACCAAGCAACTGTTAGCTAATTACCAAGATGTTCCGCAAACGCTGATTGGTGCCATTGTAGGTGCAAACAGCACGCGTAAAGATTTTATTGCGACAAGCATTCTTAAGTTAAATCCTAGGGTCGTTGGTATTCATCGCTTGGTCATGAAGGCTGGCTCAGATAACTTCCGTGCCTCTAGCATTCAAGGAATCATGAAACGTATAAAAGCTAAGGGCGTTGAGGTAATTGTCTATGAGCCTGCCCTTAAAGAATCCGAGTTCTTTAACTCTAGGGTCGTGAATAACCTTGCAAAATTTAAGCAAGAAGCTGATGTGATAGTGGCTAATCGATTGACTAATGATATTAGTGATGTAGCCGCTAAAGTCTATAGCCGTGATTTATTTGGTAAAGATTAAATGGTAAAACGCATCAAGAACCTTGCTAAAAGTGCATTAGCTCATCAGGGTTTTATGCGGTACTTTGCCAATACCTCGTGGATTTTTGGCGAGATGATGTTACGTATGATTTCAGGCTTGCTTGTAGGTATCTGGGTTGCGCGATATTTAGGACCTGCACAGTTTGGATTGTTTAACTATGCTTTAGCTTATGTTGCTATATTCAGTGGTTTAGCTAAGCTTGGACTTGATAGCATTGTGGTGCGAGACTTGGTAAGTCATCCACAAAAACGAGATCTGTACTTAGGCACGGCTTTTTGGCTAAAGGTTGTTGGCGCATTTGTCATGCTTGGAATAGTTGCTATTGCCTCACTATTCAGCAGTAATGACCACACCACTAATCTTTACATTTTCATTATTGCAAGTGGCATTATTTTCCAATCATCTGAGGTGGTGGACTTTTATTTTCAATCGCAAGTACTTTCTAGGGTCGTGAGTATTTCTAGAATAGTACAGCTCTTACTTTCATCTGTTTTAAAAATTTATTTTGTTTTAACAGGAGCTGATCTAATCTGGTTTGTAGTTGTGACTCTAGTTGATCAATTAACACTTTCATTGTCACTTTATTTATCTTATCGTTATCAAAAGCTGGGTAGCTTCATTCATTATTTTGATCTCAAGTTAGCAAGCCAGCTTCTTAAAATATCATGGCCTTTAATTTTAAGTGGGCTTGCAACTACTATTTATATGCGGATAGATCAGCTGATGATCAAAGAAATGCTAGGAGATAAAGAGCTTGGATTTTTTTCAGCCGCTGTTAAATTAAGTGAGGTCTGGTATGTAATTCCTTCAATAATTGCAAGCTCTATTTTCCCTTCCATTGTAAATGCGAAGAAGATTAGTCGAGAGTTTTATCTCCAGCGGTTGCAAAAACTAACGACACTTATGACATGGATTGCTTTAGCGGTTGCTTTGCCTGTAACTTTTTTTGCTGACTCAATTATCAACCTACTGTATGGAGATCGCTACCATTCAGCAAGTCTTGTACTTGCCATACACATTTGGGGCACTATTTTTGTATTCATTGGAATTGCTTCAGGAGTATTCTTTACGATAGAAAATTACACAAAAAAGTCACTTTACTGCACATTGCTAGGGGCAAGCTCAAACGTATTACTTAATCTTGCGCTGATACCACTTTATGGAATTGCTGGCGCAGCGGTCGCAACTGTAATAAGTCAATGTATAGCCAATTTTTTATATGATTTTTTTGATACAAGCTTAAAAGAGCTTGTTGCGATTAAGTTAAATTCACTATTTCCAATTTATTATTTTAAATTAATAAAGAACTATTAAATGAATATCTCAGTTTGCTTAGCGCTCATACACAATAATAATGAATTGAGAAATGACTACATTATTCCGAAAATTGATGAGCTGATAAGTAATATGATGCCCATATCAGCTAAAAAAATAATGATTTCATATCAATCAGAAATCAAACCTCATGGTTTGGCTATGGCTTTTATTAGAGACATTATTTACCATAATTTAGGATGTAAATGGAGTAACTACAGGCTATTACAATCACACAAATTACGAGGCACTGTTCATTTTTTCTGGGCTTCATTTGTTAAATACATTCTTAGCCACAATGGCGTAGCTAATCGATGGAAACGCAACAGCGCCGTAGAAGTGGCTGTTACTGATAAGCACATACGTGCATGGTCTCAGTTTCTTGATTCAGGCGCAGACTATTTAATTGTTTTTGAAGACGATGCCGTTTTTAACAATGATAGTGCTGTAAGGCTAAACGAATTATTGAATACGCTATCCAAAAACCATCAGAATAAACCTTGTTATGTGGACTTGGGGGGGGGGCTGTGCATTAGCTGACTTAATGATATATAGGTTAGAAACGAGTCATGTTGAAAATTATAGATACTACAAAAAGCCTGTCACTAATACAGCATGTGCATATTTAATGAGTCGTGAGGTTGTTGCTACATTTAGTAAGACGCTTATTGGAAGGCCTTGGCTGCGTTTAGTTGGAGTAGATTGGTTGATGAATAACTTATTTATCCTATGGGGAGAACGGGTTTTTGATTGCATTTGCATGCATGCAGACCCGACAATTTTTAAGCATGGCACTACAACAGGTGAATATGTTTCATGGCAGGCTGAGGCGCCAAATTAAATAGGATTGATATATGAATAGAATTTTAGTAACTGGCGGAGCAGGCTTCTTAGGCTCTCACCTATGTGACCGTTTAATTAAAGATGGGCATGATGTTTTATGTCTAGACAACTTTTTTACAGGTCGCAAACAAAACATTGCACACCTTATTAACAACCCAAGCTTTGAGTTGATGAGACATGATGTGACCTATCCGCTGTCAGTAGAAGTGGATCAAATATTCAATTTAGCTTGCCCGGCGTCACCTATTCATTATCAGTTGGACCCTGTTCAAACTACCAAGACCAGTGTACACGGTGCTTTTAATGTGCTCGATCTTGCTTTGCGGTTAAAAGCAAGGGTATTTCAAGCCTCAACCTCAGAGGTTTATGGAGACCCTGAGCAACATCCTCAGCAAGAGAGTTATTGGGGGAGAGTGAACCCGATAGGGCCAAGATCTTGTTATGACGAAGGAAAGCGTTGTGCGGAAACCTTGTTTTTTGATTATTACCGCCAGCATGATTTAGATATTAAAGTGGTGCGTATATTTAACACTTATGGGCCCCGTATGCACCCAAATGATGGTCGTGTAGTGAGTAACTTTATCGTACAAGCATTAAAAGGTGAAAATATTACGATGTATGGTGACGGAAGCCAGACGCGTAGCTTTTGTTATGTGGATGATTTAATAGAAGGCTTTGTTCGCATGATGGCGACGGAAAAGGGTGTAACAGGGCCAATTAACTTAGGCAACCCTGGCGAGTTCACAATGCTAGAATTGGCAGAAAAAGTCATTCAGTTAACAGGCAGCAAATCTAAACTAGTGTTTATGCCATTACCGACAGACGACCCTAAGCAAAGGCAACCCGATATTTCTTTAGCTAAACAAAATTTAGGTTGGCAGCCTAAAGTGAATTTGGAAGATGGGCTTAAAGAAACAATTAACTATTTTAGATACATGCTCAATGTCTAATCAGGTTTTAATATTCTCTCACTACGGGTATTCAGATTATTTGGAATTCACCCTTGCATGCGCGAGAAAAACAAACCCTTCTGCTAGACTTATTTTTTTGGGTGATCAAAAAAATAAAGGTGTAGCAGAGAGGAACGGCTGGGAACATTATTGTTTTGATGATTACGAAAGTTCACTTCATCCAAGATTTAACGATGTATTTAGGCACATACAAGGTGTTAACCATAATCCAATCAAGAATGGAAGAGATTGGTTAAGGTTTGTATTTGAGCGTTGGTTTTTTATTGAGAGTTTTGTTACAGAGTTAAATATCACTCGTTTTTGGCATTTTGATTCAGACACCATGCTGATAAATAAATTGGATGACTTGGCACCTACTTTATCAAATTTTGAATTTACAGTGCAATGTAATAACACTTGTTTGAATGGAATAATGAATCGAAACATAGTTACTGAGTATTGCGCTCATATTTGCAAGTTGTTTGAAGACCCCCAGTTTGTTTCCCGGCAACAATTGGAGTTTGATTCAATTCACCCAGATTACGCCTTCACTGAAATGCGTGCTTTTGATAATTTTAAAGAACTTACATCTTTGCCTTGGGCTAACTTGATGCAATATAACGAAGCTGTTGTTTTCGATGATTGTATTTGTCAGGAACACGGTTTTGAAATGGTACGGCTACTTAATGGGCAATTTGTAAAAAACGTCTTTTCCGATAAAGGGAGATTTTATGGATATAGAGATAAAGAGAAAATCGAGTTTGCGACATTAAATCTGTCTTGGGTGCCCTTATATGTTTTTAGATGGGCGCTCGAATCACTGGATGAAAAAAACACTCCATTCTTAAAATTCGCTAATAAAAAAATACCTGAATTTTTCTTTGAGATTCTTAGGAGAGTAGCTAGGACGATTAGGGCTAAACTTGCATGAACAATTTTAAATTTAACACCCCTATTGCATTTATCATTTTTAACCGTCCAGACACAACGGAGCGAGTTTTTTCCGAAATTGCAAAAGCCAAGCCACCAAAACTATTGGTTGTAGCTGATGGTGCAAGAGTCAATAGAATAGGCGAAGCCGAAAAAGTAGCCGCCACACGCGCCATTATTCAGCTAGTAGATTGGGATTGCGAAGTATTTACTAATTATTCTGATGTTAATTTAGGATGTAAAGTTCGCGTTTCAAGTGGAATTGATTGGGTGTTTGAACAGGTTGAAGAAGCGATCATTCTTGAAGACGACTGCTTGCCAGACCCAACATTTTTTAGGTTTTGCCAAGAAATGCTCGAGCGGTATAGAAATGATCAGCGCATTGGAATGGTTAGCGGTGACAATTTTCAGTTAGGACGCCGACGCAATGACGATAGTTATTATTTTTCACGATATGTGCATATTTGGGGTTGGGCAACTTGGCGCGATAGATGGCAAATGAGCTACGATGTTGAACTTAAAAAATGGCCATTAGTAAGAGATGGCAATTGGCTAGAAGACATCGTTGGTTGTAAACGTGAGTCATTTGATTGGGCTGAGGTATATCAGCGCGTTTATGACAATCAGATTGATACTTGGGACTATCAATGGGTTTTTGCAAATTGGGTTGAGAGGCGTCAATCAATCGTGCCATCCGCTAATCTAATTTCAAATATCGGTTTTGCTAGAGCAGATGCAACACATACGACAATGTTCACTGAAGAAGCTAATATGCCTACTGTTGCCATGAAATACCCTTTGGTTCATCCATATTTCATGGTGAATAACCAAATGGCGGATCAGTTTGAATATAGGAGATTTATCAATAAGTCTATTTATAGGCGTATATACAATAAATTTAAACGAATAATAAAGTCATTAGTTGAGTTATGAAAATAGCTTTTGATTCGCAAGTATTTACGATGCAAGAATATGGTGGCATATCCCGCTATATATGTAGTTTGACACGACAGTTAAATACGCATCGTGATGTTGAGGCTAAAATTTACGCACCATTGCATATCAATGCTTACGCAGGTAGTTTGCCAGAAAACTTTTTTTACGGAGCTAGGATACCAAGCATTCCTAAAACAGGCCGAGTTGTGAATGTAGGTAGTCAGTTGTTAGCGCGGTTTGCTATTGCTTACTCTAAGCCAAAAATTGTGCATGAGACTTATTTTTCAAATTTGTCTTCGACGCCTAAGAATGCATCATGCGTTATTACTGTTCACGATATGATTCATGAAAGATTTTCATATGCTTTTCCACGAAATGACACAACGTCTCAGCGGAAGTTAGAGTCTATTAAGCGTGCTGATCATGTCATTTGTGTTTCCGAGCAAACAAAGCATGATTTATTAGAGTTTATTGACATTTCAGCAGATAAGATTTCTGTAGTTCATCATGGGTTTGACCAAATGACCCTGCCAGATCTAGTTGAAAAAAACATGAATCAGCCTTATTTGTTATATGTAGGAAATCGTTGGGGTTACAAAAATTTTGATGGTCTAATTCGCGCTTATGCCAATTCTAGTTGGTTAAGAGGCAATCTACGTATTGTTTGTTTCGGAGGAGGCCACTTGCTAGCCAATGAATTGTCATTAATTGAATCTCTCGGCTTAACACTTCAGCAAGTAGAGCAGGTAAGTGGAAATGATGAGCAGTTAGCGGCCTTTTATAAAAATGCTGCCGCCTTCGTTTATCCGTCATTGTACGAAGGTTTTGGTATTCCACCTTTAGAGGCTATGTCGTTAAATTGTCCTGTTATTTGTAGTGATGCTAGCTCTATTCCTGAAGTAGTTGGAAATGCAGCAAAATATTTTGATGCTAAAGATATTGATTCGATTTCTACTGCGATAGAAACTGTGTTGCAGTCTAGTGAGATACGAGATTATTTTGTTGAAAAGGGAGTTGCTCGCTGCTCAAATTTTACATGGAATCGTTGTGCAAATGAAACTCTTGCTGTTTATGAAAAGCTTGTTTAGATTGAGCGCAGTTAATTAACTCATAGAAATTTAAAGATATTAGAAAAATAGATGCGAAAATACCCTTGAAAAATTTATCAAACAAAGCTTTCACAATCGTTACCCCCAACTTTAATATGGGGCAATACCTTGTCGAAACCATAGAATCTGTTTTAGTTAACATGAAATCTGGTGATGAGTATTTCATTATTGATGGCGGCTCTACTGATAATAGTGTTGAGATTATAAGGCGCTATGAAGACCGCCTTGCTGGATGGATTAGCGAGAAGGATCGTAGTTATGCTGATGCTCTAGCCAAGGGATTTGTAAAATCAAAAAATGAATATCAATGTTGGATTAATAGCGGTGACCTATTGCTTGAAGGTGCATTGGATGTGGCTCGAGAAAGACTGATTGATAACAATATAGACATGATCTTTGGTGATGATCTATATATCGATGAGAGCAGCAAAATACTTCAGGTTTCTAATGGCCATGCGAAAAATTTGGCTTCCATGATGCTTTATGCTGGATGGACACCTTTGCAAGATGCCTGTTACTGGAGAAGTTCTCTTTATGAGAAAGTGGGCGGTATAGATCCGCTTAAAAGATATGCCGCGGACTATGATTTATTTTTACGTATGAGCTTAAATGGAAGGTGTAAGTATGTACCTATTATTTTCAGCGCCTTTCGCAAGCATGGTGGACAGACTTCGCGCGCATTTGCATCAAGCTATAAGCAAGAGCGTATTGAGTGCCGGCAACGTGAACTAAGTCAAAACCCTTTAAAGGGCTGGCACCTAATGATAACCAATGCTTATTATTGGTGGAAAGTGCGCTGGCGTGTGCGTGTGAATGGTCGAAAAAGTAATATGTCGCATTTGGTCGGTAAAAATGTCGCTAATTTTCAACGTCATTTACATCTCAACTCGGAAAGCTAATGAATAAGTTACTTAAAACAACTACAAAATGGTTACTCGTATTCGCTGACCCTCGCAAAATACATTCATGGGTTTATGTCGTAAAATATATAAAACACTGGATACAATATCAGTCAGTTTATAGCCGAAAGTTAAGCATTATAGATAGTTACCCTTGCTTAACCGACTGGGTTTCTTCAACACCTTTTGATGCTCATTATTTTTATCAAGGTGCCTGGCTTGCTAGAAAAGTTTCTGCACAAAAACCTTCTCATCACACCGATATTAGCTCTAGTGTTTTAACGATATCGGTTTTAAGTGGGTTCGTTGAAACGACTTTTGTCGATTATCGACCTTTAAAATCTAATTTATCAGGATTGAAGTCGATTGCTGGCGACATACTCGCTCTTGCATTTGATGATAAATCAATTAACTCGTTATCATGTTTACATGTGATTGAACATATTGGACTTGGGCGTTATGGAGATCCGCTTGACCCGAACGGGAGCATCAAGGCTGCCTTGGAGTTGCAAAGAGTGGTCGCTGATGATGGGAGTTTATTTCTCTCTGTTCCCGTTGGTCGCGAACGCATATGCTTCAACGCACACCGAATTTTTTTCCCAGAAACAATTATTTCAATGTTTTCAGAGTTGGAGTTAATCGACTTTTCGTATGTTGATGACTCCGGTCAGCTTCACTCTGAAACTTCATTAAATGCTGCCGCAGATTTGGATTATGGATGTGGCATGTTTCATTTTAGAAAATTGCAATTAATATAATAGTATGATTGTTAGTCATGTATTGGGTGGTATTGGAAATCAAATGTTTCAGTACGCGGCAGGGAGATCTCTGGCTGCTCATTTGAAACAAGAATACTTTTTGGACCAATCAAGTTTTGATGGCTATTCTCTTCATAATGGGTTTGAACTTGATCAAGTTTTTAATATTCCTACTAAGGAATTAGACGCATCGATTCTGATGGATATGTTAGGTTGGAGATTTAGTAGGCTAGCAATAAAGTTCTTAAAGAGACCGCAATTCTCTTTTTTGCGAGGTAAAAATCTTGTTGCCGAGCCGCATATGCATTATTGGCCACTTTTTTTTGAGGCTAATGCTAATACCTATCTATATGGCTACTGGCAATCAGAAAAGTATTTCAAGCGCATTGAAGCGGCCATAAGACAAGACTTCACATTTAAGAGGCCTTTAGTTGAAAAAAATCTAGATATTGCTCACCATATTGCATCAGTCAACTCGGTAAGTTTGCACGTCCGCCGTGGTGATTATGTAAGTCATGCCAAAACAAGCCAAATTATGGATGTGTGCTCACTGGATTATTATCGTCAGGCGATTGATTACATAACTTCGCATATTCAACATCCCGAGTTCTATATTTTTTCCGATGATATTGCGTGGGTACGACAGAATTTATCTTTGAATTTTCCTTGCACTTATATTGATCATAATCGCGGAACTGAAAGCTATAGAGATATGCAGTTAATGAGCCTATGCCAACATCATGTGATTGCAAATAGCTCTTTTAGTTGGTGGGGTGCATGGTTAAATCCTAATCCAAAAAAGCTAGTAGTTGCACCTAAGGCGTGGTTTCGTAATGACACTAATGATACAGATTTAATCCCCGATGAGTGGGTTAGGTTATGACTGCACCTGCAGTAACCGAGGTGGTTAAACGTGCCCATGTAAGTGTTATTATTCCCTGTTACCGTTGTGCAGACACTATTGAGCGTGCTGTAGCGTCTGTGATGGCTCAAACACTCCCCCCTGAAGAAATTATACTGATTGATGACTTTAGTAATGATGCTCAAGAAACAGTAAGTGCTTTAAATCGATTGCGTCAGAGACATCAAGAAATTTGTATAAAAGTAATCTTACTAAGTGAAAATAATGGGCCTGGTAGTGCACGCAATGCAGGATGGAGCGCCTCATCTCAACCTTACCTTGCCTTCCTTGATGCCGACGATTCTTGGCATCCAAGGAAGCTTGAAATCCAATATAAATGGATGGAAGATCACCCTGAAGTATTATTGTCTGGGCATCTAAGTAACGTGTTAGAGCAGGGCAGTGCATTACCAGAATTACCAACTCGGGTTATAGCCCACCAAATTAACAAGCATAAGTTGCTGATAAAAAATTGTCTTCCTACGCGTTCTGTCATGCTGAAACGAGAAGTGCCTTTTAAGTTTGTGCCAGGAAAGCGCTATGCAGAAGACTACATGCTTTGGCTCACCATCTTGCTAAATGGTCATCAAGCTAGTCTCTTGGAGATGCCGTTAGCCTATTCATATAAAGCGGAGTTTGGGGGTGGGGGGCTCACGGGCAATTTATGGAAATCTGAGCAAGGGGTCATCGATACCTATCAAAGACTTTTTAATCTGGGACTTATCTCTCTAGTTACTCTTTATTTGGTGTCGGCTTTTTCTTTAATGAAATATTGGAGAAGGTGTTTTATCGTTAAATTAAGACTTCTGTATAACAGCCTTTCTAATTAATAAATGATACCGCGTAAAAAAATCTGTTTTGTCGTTACTGCTGAGTTTGCTGTGAAAGCATTCTTGTTAGGGCACCTGCGTGCATTGTCTGAACTCTATGATGTCACTGTCATTGTAAATACCAATAATCCTAATTTTCTGGTTGAGAACGGTCTGAAAATCAAAGTGATACCGCTTGCAATGGCACGTAAAATAAGCTTGCTTTCTGATGTTCATTCTTTAATAACGCTGATTAAGATCTTTCGTAATTGCCGTTTTGACTCAGTTCATTCCATTACCCCTAAAGCTGGTTTATTGGCCATGTTCGCCTCTTGGCTTGTTCGCGTACCCTTAAGAATACATACCTTTACTGGACAGGTTTGGGTCGTCAATGTGGGCATTAAACGTTTTTTAATTAAGCAAATAGATAGATTAATCGCATCGCTATCAACGTTTAATATTGTTGATAGCCCCTCACAAAGACAATTCCTAGTCGATGAGAAAGTTTTGGATTGGTCAAAATCTATCGTGTTTTCTAAAGGATCTATTTCTGGCGTGGATGTTGCGCGATTTAAGGCAGAGGTACATAAAAGAATAGAAGTAAGACAGCGGCTAAACATTGCTGATAATGCAATTATTTTCTTGTTTGTCGGACGATTAACTTTTGATAAAGGGGTCTTAGATTTAGCGCACGCCTTTACTTGGTTATCATTTGGTAGCGCGCATTTGCTTTTTGTGGGGCCAGATGAAGACGGTATGCAAGTGGACATTAAACACATCACTCAAGGTTGCAATAGTAATGTTCATTTCGTTGATTATACTGATGTGCCAGAGTGTTATATGGCTGCATCAGATGTACTTTGCTTACCAAGCTATCGAGAGGGATTTGGATCGGTGGTGATTGAGGCTGCCGCCGTTGGGATTCCCGCGATTGCATCTCGTATCTATGGCATCTTTGATGCTGTGGTTGATAATGAAACAGGTTTGCTCCATGAGCCCCATGATATAAGCACTATTCAAAATTTGATGGAGTGTTTGGTAAGTAATCAAGAGTTAAGGTTGAGTTTAGGTGCAAAGGCAAGATTGCGTGCACTTAAAGACTTTGACAGTCATTTGATAACGCAGGAATGGTGCGATTTTTACCATAAAAAATTACATTGATTCTTAACTCGTTTTTAGAAGCCCTGTTTATTTCTGTATGCGAGATAGTTAACCGTCATTAGTGGTCGATAGTACATTGATTCAATGCTAGGTAGCGCTAAGTATCGTCACCTTCCTGCCGGCCTGTATTGATGACAAGGCGTTGATTAAGCCAATCTCTTGCAACCGCATCACATCAGCGTAGACGCGATTGTAGGGGCGATTGATGTCCCTAGCCACTTGGTAGATATTTCTGGCTGAATTTTGACAGATATCCAAGTAGGTCACCTTTAATTGCCGGCTCATCGGTTTGTCGATGTTTATCTTCCGGCTTCCGAAAGCGAATCCAGTCATGAGTGACGACCACAAGCCATCTAAAATGACTTTACCTTGCACGGCCGAAGTCCGGTTGGGATTGACGTCATCACGAATATCTTTCCAAACCCCTACAAACTTCTTCTCACCGATTAATTGAACAAAATCGCTGCCAGTGAGCATTGAGATCGATTGATCTAATACCCGCTTATGCTCATGATGATCGCGATCGTTGATTGCCATAAACCAATAGACGTAGGGCATGACCCTGTCTTGGAAGCAAGTTCTCGACATCGTATTCCACAAAATTTCTCGACTGGATATTCTAGCCACTAAGCCATCTCCTTAAACACTTCTTGCATCCTTGCTCTGACCATTGCCATCATGTTATGTGGATTAACGTTTGTAAGATGGGGATTGGTGACATCGACCTCCATCTGCGCAAATTCATCCATCATGTCGAT
>CANNJI010000056.1 GCA_947504875.1 Legionellaceae bacterium | reverse complement strand
TATTGTTACTTTTTTCGAAATCCTTGTCACTCATCTGTCCGTCGATGGTAAATGTGATGCATTGTATCGAATATGCATTGCTTTCACCATTGAGACGCCGCATCAGGATATACAAATGACATTATACCGAGTAGCTTGCAGGATGGCTCCCCGCCTGCGCGGGGACGACATGATAAGGGATCGTATTTACAGGAAGAGCTACTAGCTAGCCAGCCCGTCTCAATCTGCTGCACCTGATTTGCTTTGTTCTATTTCATCTTTGATACGTGTGGTCAGGCCATCTGTAATGTCGATCAACGTAGAGAGCTCAATCAGATCGCGCTCCTCGGGTGGATATGCCGTTGCCATTTGCAAATCTTTGATCAATTCATTTGCAATCGTACCTGATAATTTTTCTTTTTCACCAGACAGACGTTCAATTGACATCATTGCATCACGTGTGTCATTAATGGCCAGCAGTGGCATTCCAAACTTAATGATATCCGTGACGAGTAAAGGCAAACTTTTTGCCTCGTCATTTATCGGTGTAAAAATAGTTAATTGCCCAGGTCTCGCCATATCCATCACGCTTTCAATTTCTTCTGGTGCGTTATGGCGATAAAATGCAATTAAGGCAGAAACGCCCCGCTCTATCGGATCAGAGGACTCTGCTTCTTTCAAAAATTTAGATATCAGAGTGATTTCTTCAGACGGATGATCGGCAGTGAGTAAAAAATCATTTTGAGTCATCAGCGCGTTGAAACTTTCCATTTGTTTTTGCAACTTAGCAAGGTAGACATCAGGCGGAGGCTCTACTTTCAAAAATTGATTCAACTTCAATCGACTCACGGGTGTAGGGTTCGCGTAAAACATTCGAGCGCGAACAATTTTAGATTTGAAGAAAATATGAGCTTCACCCTCTGTCTGCTCTTTTAAGTCTAACAAATCAATCCGTGCACGCCGCTCAAAAGATGAGCTTTTTGTGTCCATGTAGGTATTTGTTAAACTCGTATCTTTCGTTTGAAAGGAATCAACTTTAGTAACGTAAGCCTCACCTGCTGTTTTGGTGAAAAAATCCCATGTTTCTCCTGGATCCTCTAACTTCATACAAATTTTAATGTTTGTATTTGCACCAATAGAAGCAGCCTCCTCTTTAGAGGCTTTCTGAAATGCTGGCAGATCTTGTCCTGCGAATATAGCTGAAAACCCCAGCGAACGTGCTTGCGCAGGTACGACGGCAAATCCTTGAACAGCATAATACCCATACTCATCGAGAATGCAAATATAAGGTGTTGGTGCATTTGTAGGCTTCCGCTCAATCACATCGCGATATTCCCCCTCGACTTCCTCCCCCAATCCTGCAGCCATCATGGCCTTTAAAGATGAAACAATAATTTTTCCAAGGTTTGCTAACTCATCAGGGGATTTTTCTAATGCAGGAAGTAATACAACAAGTATTCGACGATTAAGAACAACATCCTTAAAATCAACCTCAGCCAAATTCACGCGGATAATATGACCATACGTATCAGCCAGTGATGAAAAGCTTCGAACCAGCTGCATGGTGATAAATCCATGCTGCTCTAAAACTTGAGACACTTGTTTACCTTTCTTTTCTTTATTATAACCAGGAAGCGTATCTAAATAATTTCTTAAAGGATCCGTTACCACTTTGGGAATTGAGTCAATGTTCACACCTTCTTGATCATCTCGTGGAAATACTTTGTCGATCACAATGGATTCCAAGCGTGTCAACGCAAAGTAATTTCGTATCGTATTCGCATCCAATAACACCGCACCTTCATCGCGCATATAAACCAACAAGCGCATTAAAGCTTCAACGAATGCAATTGCCCGTCCTTTCCACATGTCTCCATCGGAAGAAGACCCTGAACTCCCCATAAGATTGACTACAAGCTGAGTTAACATGCTCGAGGAACCCTGACAAAAAGGGTTTAACGTATTTGATAATCTTTTTTCTTGTGGACCGACAATATCCCTTGCTCCCGTCATGAAATTAATGAGCAACAAATCGTCTTCTCGCCCCATACTCCGAACCATCGAAAATATTTTCGCATAAAGCGATGTATCACCTTTACCATCGACATAGATAAAACCACTCCCTTGGGCAAGTGCATTAAATGCAATCGAAACCAAAGCCTCGGTCTTACCGCTACCTGTTGAACCAAAAATAAGCGCGTGCGTTCGCATGTCTTCATTTGCGAACCACAATTCCTCATTCGTTTTAATATCATTTCCAAAATATGCAATTCCACGTGCCATATTTGGTCTTTTTATTCCAGGAATAAGATCATTATAATCTTTAACTTTCGCCACTTGAGGCAATCGAAAAGGTAGGATTTGTTTTTTAGATAAAGCATAAAAAAAAGAAAATAACCCCACAAAAAATAATGGCGTCGCTAAAGAAGAAAAATAAAAACATATCAGGGTTAGCGCAACTATAAATAAACTCGCATTGAGTGGTTTTGAAAAAAAATCGGTTACACGCTGACCGAACGTACGGGTGTCGCGCAATAGTTTACTTGGATCAACCTCATGGCGTGCTTCAATGCCTCTCATCATGGCTGTAACCCCTGTAATTCTTTAGGCGTCAACTTGACTTCTTTTATTGCAATTTCTAACGCTTTTATTGCTTCATCAATCATAGGGACTTTCGACGCTCGCCGCAAAACTTGCTCGGCCCGCCAATGAGCGAAAGGCCCTGCAACTTCTGCAAATGGTGTCTGTCGGCCGACACAATTAAGCATATACCATAATCGACGGTCAACAGGCTTAAGCCATAAAAATTCACAACTGGGCACCACGCCATCATCGCGTGACAACTTAAGTAAAGACGCCATGAATGTTAGCAAATACGCATGTTTTGCAACAAGCTCTTGTGCTTGCTCACATTGTTGATATTTTTGTAATATTGGGTAAGCCACGCTATAATTCGGTTTCCCGGTCAAGCTCGTTTTATCTAACTCAGACAAAATATGAGCAGCAGCTTTCCTATCCCTATTCAGTCGAGCTAAAAACACAGCAGCTAATGCGGCAGCCTGAGGCGGGCATTTATCAAAACCAGTCCAATATGGTCCAAGCTGAAGTGTAAAATAACGTTTGGCTTCAGCCCGCCGAAGTCCTGCTGTCATTTCAAGGCCTGCAGCTTGGACTTCAAGCAGCACATCCTCTTTTTTCAATAAATTATACTTTCGAGCAAACTCCATGGGTGAGAGTGCCATGGCCCACGGTCCAACGTTAATATCTTGTTTTGCTAAATCTTGATTCACAACCGGCATAATGCAAGGCCAATTAGACTGCTCTTGAGCTCGTAGGGTTTTCATATTATGTACACGCTTAAATTTTAAGGTGACATCTGATCTGTATAATGTAAAGCTCAAGATAACTAAAATTAAGCACCATGGATAACGCACATAATCACCAACTCGAGTTGTTAGCGCAACCAATTGCTGCCACTCTACCGTTGCAGGATCGACTGTGCTCATCATGTATATTTCAGCAGATAAAACCGATGGCCCCATAACAAAAGCAACGATTTTTGCCTGAAAAAGCGTTATAGCAAAAACAAAAGAAACAATATGCGCGCGACCGTAATGCCAGACAAAAATACAAAAAAGGATTAGGAAAACCATAATCCATACTGGCGCCATTGAGTTATCGCCTGATTGCTGCTGTCCTTGTTGGGCCATCCACCGCTCTATCTTAATCCCATGATGATACGAGTATATACACTAACTTTAAAACTGTCATCTTCATGACTGAACGAATTATGCTAGGAAACTATATCCGTTTTTATGAGTCGACCATTCTTAAAATGATAGACCCCGCGGCTATGCACAAATCGAACAATAGAATCAAGCGTTATCGTCCGATCCTTTAGCACCATAAGCGGTTGACCTAATTTATCAAAAGACGTTTTATTATCATCGATGCGTAAAATAAATGATTTATCTATCTTCAATACGACATAAGCCTCATTGACCTTATTTATTTTAGTACTGATCCAATTTTTCACATCAGCTTCTGTAGTATAAATAGACCGAGCAATCATTTGGCGAGGCAAATTCGAGAGGATATGCTCCCACGAGGACATTTTTGCTCCATCAGCGGAGTACAATGCAATATAAATCTCTTGATATTGGTTTTCACCAACCTCAGATGCTCCTCCATCAAGAATTTTATTATTTAACTCATTTTGCGCTTCTCGTGTAGCAGGGGGTAAAAAATCATCACGAACATTAGCTATTTTTTTCCCTATTTCGCGCAAAAAAGGCGACGACTCCCATGGCCCATCACTGACCATATGATTAAGGGCTTCCATAATAGTGTCCATTTGTCTTTTCGACAGATCATTTTTCATAAATTACATTTCTTATTAATAAAAGTCTTCTTTAAATTATAGCAAATATTTTACTTTATGCTCAAAATCAGAATTGCTTCGGTGCGGCGGACTGATTTTCATCAGATTCATTCTGTGGCTCTGTAAGTGCACTGCGTATGATCTCCATTTTTTCTTTAATCAGACGATGTGCGGCTTGATTATCCGCTTGGGATTTGCTGCCTGAGGGACGTTCACACATAAGAGTAACAGGGCCCAACACGCCATTTAGCCTATTGAGCAGATTTTCCGCATCACTCACTGTCTGAGTGTTTTTTAGAAAAAATCGATCATAAGACATACGCATACAACACTCCCCTAACCCATATTTAAACTATCGGAACAACAATAATTGTCTTCCTGTATTTATAAGGGTACAGAATATAACTTAAGGTATTCTTAAGAAGGAGTTTCTTTTCGTTTTTTTTACACTTTGACCAGAGATTTAATGGAGCGTCATTTAGTCATACATTAACTCATCCAGCGGTGTATAATCCCGACTTGGTCCGCCTTGAATTAATTCAGATATTACATCCGTCATACATAACAACCGAAGGGTGCTTGGCGTTACATCATCAAAGATAACCCGCGTTCCAAGTAATGCGTCTTGTGTCTCTTCAAAAGATAAACCCAAACCATAACCCAAACATAACGAGCACAATTGATCTGCGCGCCGCGCGATGGCAGGAAGCAGTCCAGTCGGAGAAAAGACCTCGCCATGCCCCATGAATTGATTATTCAAATAAAATTTTGCATCCATTTGTACTACAATACGTGTCAAACTTTCAGAGATATCCATTTATATCCACCATGGTCGTGAAGATTTAATTGGGCCAGCAAAGAGATTACGCAACCATCTAAAAAAGACAGGTAAAGTAAAGCCAAAATGCTCAACAATTCCAAAGAATAATGCAGATGTAAGTACAAGCATCGCTGTCCATATCCGGATATGCATTAAAAAGAAAAAGATAGGAAACGCCGCTTTCGCATCCACCATAAAAAAACGCGCACTTCTTGCGGAGTCCCGCCAATGCGCAGTAGGTGAGAAATCTGCCATGATACTTACCTTCTATGATAATTTAGGATTGTATAAACTATACACCGGACCTGATAAATTGCAATAAAACAAAACATGACCTATAGTTCCGGTCAAATGACTTGATGACCGATTAAGCGCACTAAACTCGCTGTGCTCAGACATAGCGCGCTTACCTGTTCATCAAGTCATTTGACCGGAACTATAAACACTATTTTTAATACCTTTTATCAGCATCTTGTATCAGAACATCTTATACGATACTCTTCTGAAATGGATGCCACTTCTGCACAATACTTTATGACAACCCCGTCTCGCTCCGCTTTAAGGCAACAAAGCCTCGTCGCACGAAAAACAATTTCTCCAACGGCGCGGGAGCACTTATCCATTATTATTTGTCAGCATATCCAAGCGTTACTTCTTTATCAAAACGCTAAAACAATCGCATTTTATAACGCCACACCCCATGAAGTTGACTTAACTTATCTACAAACCCGAGCCGAAGCAGAAGGAAAAGGAAGCTACTGGCCTAGCATTCAACCCGATAAAACCCTGCTTTTTTTACCAGCAAAAAAAAACACCCCTTTTAAGAAAAATAAATTTAATATTAGCGAGCCAATCGTCTCGCACCAAAAAGCTTTATCACCCGAAGCATTTGATCTTATCCTTATTCCTCT
Organism: Legionellaceae bacterium; assembly: GCA_947504875.1. GTDB lineage: Bacteria > Pseudomonadota > Gammaproteobacteria > Legionellales > Legionellaceae > CANNJI01. Next base: position 10,182 of record CANNJI010000056.1, on the reverse strand, counting down.
TGTATCATTCGACAATCACGGAACACGCCTTGGTCATGGTCAGGGTTACTACGACAGAACCCTTGCAAAACACAGGCCCCGCTCACTCGTTGGTGTTGCATTTGAGGTTCAACATCACATGCTTATTCCGAAAGAAAGCTGGGATGTTCCTTTATCAGCAATTATTACTGAAAATGGTGCGCACTGGATAGCAGGCGAACAACTTCAATAAACCGAGGATATTATGATCAACCCAACTCAACTGGAAGCGCTCGTTAAAAAACTTTATAAAGCACTTCCCTCAGGTATACAAAGCGTAGAACAAGACATCAAACAACAATTTAAAGACATTTTACGTGCAGGATTTACAAACATGGACCTTTTAACTCGTGAAGAATTTGATGTTCAAGTCAAAGTCCTTGAAAGAACACGAGAAAAAGTCGACTTATTGGAAAAGCAACTGGAACAATTCATTACACGCCAAAAATAATTAAAAAATAGATGCGCCGATAGGAACATCAGCGCCAGTCCAACTGTTGATAAGTGAGCAATATCATGAACCTCGCCGTGATCAAAACACGGAGCACAATCGGAATTTGTGCCCGCGCTGTATCTGTAGAAATTCATCTCTCCAATGGCTTGCCATCCTTTACTATTGTTGGTCTGGCCGAAACGGCAGTCAAAGAAAGCAAAGACCGCGTGAGAAGCGCTATCATCAATAGTCAATTTGAATTTCCTGCGCGTCGAATTACGGTGAATCTTGCGCCTGCTGATCTTCCCAAGACAGGCAGTGGTTTTGACCTACCCATCGCGATAGGTATTTTAGCTGCTTCTGGACAAATTTCTTCTGAACATCTCAATACACATGAATTCATTGCTGAACTTGCCCTGGATGGGCACTTACGAGGAGTCCCTGCAATTATTCCTATTGTCATTGCAGCGCATGAAGATAATAACGCGTTAATTATCGCTGATGCCAATGCCGCTGAAGCAGCTCTCGCGCAACATGATGGCGTCATGTCGGCTCAAAGCTTACGTCAAGTTTGTCATTATCTCTGTCAAAAAACACCCCTTTCCCCTTTGCCTGCCGTTCCTGAGCAACACCCAGATCCTTATCTCATGGACTGGTCAGACATTAAAGGTCAGCATCATGCAAAATATGCCATGGAAATTGCAGCCATTGGAGGCCACAGTATTTTATTAGCAGGCCCTCCTGGGAGTGGGAAAACAATGCTCGCGAAAAGATTTGTGACGTTACTTCCTGAACTCGATACTAAAGAAGCTTTGGAATGTGCCGCATTACAATCTATCGGTAAACGCCAACCCAACTTTCATCATTGGCGTACGCCTCCGTTCCGTTCACCACACCACACATCATCAACAGTTGCACTCGTCGGTGGCGGTAATCCACCGAAACCCGGAGAGATCTCTTTGGCCCACCACGGTGTTTTATTTTTAGATGAACTCCCTGAATTTAGCCGTCACGTTCTTGAGACATTACGTGAGCCTTTAGAGTCAGGTGAAATATGTATTTCACGCGCAGCCATACAGGTAGAGTTCCCTGCACGCTTTCAACTCATTGCCGCAATGAATCCATGTCCCTGTGGGCAAACAGGTAATCCAAATGCCACCTGTGTCTGCTCCCCAGATCGAATTAATCGTTACCTTTCTAAATTATCAGCCCCTTTGCTTGACCGTATTGACATGCATCTTGTTGTACATGCGCTGACTGAAACAGAGTTGCTTACACCAAATAAAATGCCTTGGGGAGAAAGCCTGCGTATAAAAAAACGCGTTGAAAATCTACGTGCGCTGCAGATCAGCCGTCAAGGAACTTTAAATGCGCACTTAACCCCCAAAGCATGTGAAAAATACTGTGCCCTGGGTCTTGATGAACAAGATTTTTTGTCAAAAATATTAAAACAACTCAAACTATCAGGCAGAGGATTTGATCGATTATTAAAAATCGCAAGAACCATTGCCGATATGCAAGAAGAAACTGACGTTAATTGCTCAAGTATAAAACAAGCGCTCTCCTACAAACAAACCCTAAAGCCCACGACGCATTAATTTGCCTCTTGCAACCACTGCTCAAGAATAATGCAGGCAGCCATGCTATCGACCTCAGTTGCTTTAAGTTTGCGATATCCACCTATGGCAAACAACTGCGAGCGGGCTTCAACAGTTGATAAGCGCTCATCAGTTAAATGCACTGGGCAATTAAACCGAGCATGGAGTTCATCTGCAAAAATGCGCGCGGCCTCTGTCGTATACAATTCAGAGCCATCAATACACGTTGGTAAACCTACAACAAGTGCCGCAGGACGCCATGTTTTAATAAGCGTATGTATACTATCCCAGTGAGGTATGCCTTTTTCAGCTTTTAAGGTCGGTAAGGGAGATGCTCGACAGGTTAAACGTTGGCCAACAGAAACACCAATACGTTTATAACCAAAATCAAACCCAAGATAAACAGGATCAAGCATGTCCTGGTCCAGAAATAAAATGATTCATATTTACACCCATCATCTGTGTCGCCACATTCCAACGCTTATCAAAATCAACATTATAAAGTAAACTCGAGTCATAAGGACAGATAAGCCATTGATCATCCATGATTTCTTTTTCTAATTGTCCTGGTTGCCATCCTACGAAACCAAGCGTAACTAAAACGTCTTGCGGACCATGATCAGATGCCATGGCACGAATAATATCATTCGAGGTCGTAATGGTCACGTCATCATCCAATCTTAAGCTAGACTGCCACTGTCCAAAAGGGCGATGAATAACAAAACCACGTTCAGGCTGGATGGGACCACCCATTAATAATGGCTTATTTTTTTGCGCAATAACAACCTGCTCAAGATGAAGTTGTTCAAAAATCAAACCCAACGAAGCTTCCATCGGATGATTGATGATAAGCCCAGCGGTACCTTTTGATTGATGCTCACATACATAGACAACAGCCTGTTCAAAATAGGTGCCTCGCATCGAAGGGACTGCCACTAAAAAATGATGTCGGACAGAGGATTGAAAGTCCATAGTTTTTTCCATCAGCACAATTCAGCATTTTAATGCACATACTGTACTTATAGACTACCGATCAATATAATTCAACTCAATCCAATTGTATTAGTGTTCGACTATATTCGAGCAGTGAAATTCAAACTGATTAAAGCTTCTTACAGAAGCGAGCTTAGGTTATGATTAGTGTATATTAACTTATTTTTTAAACATCAAGGATTTTACATGACGCAATGGATTTCACGAGGCATCCTCTTTTTCTTATGCTTAACAACTGCATCTGCGGCAACCATCCAAACCAATGCAGATAACCTTATCAATAAAATCGGCCCAAAAATGAATATTGGGGCCTATGTGGTGGATCTCAATACGGGTGAAACACTCTACGCACGTAATGCCGCACGTTCTTTTATTCCCGCCAGTAACATGAAATTATTTTCAGATGCTGCAGCACTTCTCATTTTGGGTCCTGATTATCGTTTTAAAAATCAATTAAGCACAGACGCACCACATCTTGAAAAAGGAGTACTGCATGGCTCGGTTTACCTTCATCTGCCTGGGGATCCTTCCTTTACCAGCAAACAACTAAAATCACTTTTATCAGAACTACAAACCTGGGGTGCAACTACAATTCAAGGTAACTTTATTATTGTCAGCAGCCATGCGCAAGTTGATCCCTATCCACCGGGTTGGGTGCCTCATGACTTTAGATATAGCTATGGCGCTTCAACTTCGCCTGTGATGCTTGATGAAAATCGCATGTCTGTGACTGTCAATCCTGCCGCTAAACCAGGAGCGCTCGCATTGGTAGAATTAAGTAACGATGGATTTATATTAGAAAATTACGTCAATACTACTGAGAAACCAACCGGATGTGGCCTAGATTATCAAATGACTGAGGACAGCCGCTTGATTGTAAAAGGTTGTGTTGGTGTCGGCCAATGGGCAAACCAACAAGGCCTTGCTATTCGCAATCCCCTTTCCTATATGCGCGCTCAAATTCGTTTAAAACTTAAACAACTCGGCATTAATCTTCAAGGAGACATTAAATTAGGTCAGGCCCCTAAAAATACACTCCTTATTGCAACACAATCCTCAAAACCAATTTCTCAACTGCTTGCAGACACTTTAAAACCCTCAGACAATTTATATGCCGATAGTTTGTATTTACAAGCGGCCAATAAATTAAATGGTGCACCATTAAACTGGGCTGAATCGCAACCGGTGATCAAAAATTTTTTACATCAACAAACTGGGGTTAATTTCGATGATGCGGTGCTTATTGATGGTTCAGGATTATCTCGAAATGATAGAATTTCTCCTATACAAACTGTAGGACTTTTAAAGTTTTTACATGCTCGCTTTCCACTGGCTTATGAGTACATTGCAGCCCTTCCCATAGCAGGTCAGGACGGTACATTGCAAAAACGTTTAAACAAACCAACACAACAAGGTTTCGTCAGAGCAAAAACAGGCTCAATGACGGGTGTTGCAAGCTTATCAGGCTATTTATATACCGCCAACGCTCACACCTTAGCTTTTGCGATATATATCAATCGCCAGCCTAAAGTAAACCCAAGTGTATCAGGTCGCTATTTAGCTGATGCATTATGTGATTTTTTCTTAAACCAAAAACCTGCTGATAATCGCGTTATAAGCCAGACCAATGCGCATTCACGCGTTTCGTTTCAACAACGGCCAACCCAAGCTGAAACACGTCGCAACATGCAATCTAAGTGGCGTCATGTTGAATATGCATTAAAACAAGCTTTTAAAGGTAAACCCATAGCGGTCCTCTTTAGAGGTGATCAGCTCATTTTAAATGACGATGCACATGATCCCAATGCTGTTTGGACAACGCTGCAAAATTTAAATAAAAAATATCAGTTCTCTGTTGTCGTAAAAGGCCTATCAGGCCCTTCAGGACAGCCAGAAACACCTGCCTTATTATGGATTAAAACAACGAATGAACCCTTAAAAACTGGACGTATTTGGACAATACGAGAATCCACAGGTTAAACAAAATCAGAATCCAATGGCACGATAGTGCCATTGGATTCTGATTGGATTGGTCGAATTTATACCAATTTAATCTACCCCCATTAATTCCTTCTTGCTACTTAACGCGATGCTCAACTTTCCACTGAACCATACGAGCCCGTGCGCGTGACCAAGCCCACCCACGCTGCACGAGATCCCTATTTTAAAAACCTGAAATCGCAATGCAGAGAGACAAAATTGTTACTTGACGGCACGACAAACATTATTATAAATTAAAAATATACATTTTAATGAAATCCCTGTGCATTATGTTAAGGAGAACAAATGAACATTTCAAAGAAAAAATATTTTGCCTATATTGGATGTCTTGCTTCTATCAGTTTGAGTTCGCTTGTTAGTGCCGGTACGATGGGGACAGATGTTCCTTCTCCTTCGGATAGAGTTTATGTTGGAGTTTTTGGTGGTGGTACAGGGATTTCTAGCGGAGACATCAGTCAAAAAGGAACGGCATTTTTTCCTGAGGCAGATGGAGGCGCTTTAGCAGTCAATGCAAGAGGAACTTCAAGTAACGGATCTACTTGGTTGGTGGGTGGGCATGTTGGATATAGATGGTCATCTCGTGTGCTGGATAATATAAGTCCTCAGTGGTCTTTCTCTCCTGCCACTGAACTCGAAGGGTATTATTTAGGGAGCCATACACTATCAGGCGTCGAGTTAAATAATGGAACAACAAGACTCCCGGAGCATATTTTTCATGTAAAACATCCTGAAAAAACAGGGGTTTTTCTTGTGAATGCGATTTTAAATGCTGATTCTTCACGTTTTGAAAAGTTTCATCCTTATATTGGGGTAGGTATCGGCATGGCAGTTAATGCCATTTCAGGCGCGAATTCTACACAAGTTGATCCATACGAAGTTGGAATTAATCATTATAATTCTGATCCTAGCGATACCGCATTGCTTTATGCAGCGCAACCTAAAGTGGGTGTTTCCTTCAAATTTAATAAAAATACAAGTATGTTTGCTGAGTACCGATTTTTGTATCTTTCATCAGCAGACTATACATTTGGTTCCACAGTTTATCCGACGCATGTACCAACAACCAACTGGAATGCTAAGTTAGGCTCTCAATATTTTAATATGGGAACAATCGGCATTAATTACGACTTGTAATGTAACGCCCCGCGTCTTTCCGAGCACAGCGGGGAATCTTCTACGACGTGGTCCTGTGATGCATCCTGAGCTCCCTCGCTGTGCTCGGGATGACATATGGGCCGGGGCGTCACGCCGCATTTAATAAAGAGTTAATGTATTTCAGCATAAAGATAAGCATTCACAATAAAAGGACTTCTGATGCTAAACCCTAGAGATGTAAAAACCATCGCTGATGCGCGACAAATTGTTGAAGAACGTAATTTAACCCATGTGAAAGTAGGCGTTTTTGATGTTGATGGCGTCATGCTGGGTAAGTATATGAGCCGTAAGAAATTTTTCTCCTCGTTAGAACAAGGCTTTGCCTTTTGTGATGTTATTTTAGGCTGGGATACAAAAGACAAGCTTTACGATAACGTTAAATATACCGGATGGCATACAGGTTACCCCGATGCGCAAGTAAAAATATTACCCCAGAGTTGTCGCGAATTAGTCTTTGAAGACAATCAGTTGCTATTTTTAGCTGAATTTGATGGTGAAGCTTCAAAAATATGCCCTCGTGGGGTATTGCATCGCGTTATTGAACAAGCAAATAAGATGGGATTTTCTGCCCATGCAGCGTTAGAGTATGAATTTTTTATGTTTGATGAAACGCCTGATAGTGTCCGTGCTAAGGGGTATCGCAATCTTAAAACCATAACCCCCGATTTTTTTGGATACTCCATTATTCGCAATTCAGTCCATGCTGAACTGTATCATCAAATACTTAATATGGGTGAAATCATGGATTTTCCCATTGAAAGTTTACATACTGAAACAGGCCCTGGTGTGATTGAAGCGGCTATCACTGTGGACGTAGCCGAAGCCGCTGGAGATAAAGCCGCACTATTTAAAACGTTTATGAAAGTATTGGCTCAGCGAAACAATAAAATGGCAACTTTTATGGCGAAATGGTCGCCCAATTATCCTGGTCAAAGTGGTCATATTCATCTATCTTTACGCTCAAAAAGCGATTCGACATCAGCCTTTTATGATCCATCAAAACCACACAACATGAGCCAGATCCAACGACATTTTCTCGGTGGTCAACAACAACTCATGCCTGAGTTTTTAGCCATGTTTTCGCCTACCGTCAACAGCTATACTCGCCTCATCCCTGGCTTTTGGGCGCCAACAGATGCAACCTGGGGCGTAGAAAATCGCACAACGGCCTTACGCGTTATTCCGGGGAATGATAAATCACAACGCATTGAGTATCGTCTAGGTTCTGCCGATGCAAATCCTTATTTAGCCCTGGCCGCAGCACTTGCTTCTGGTCTGTATGGTATTGAACATAAAATAGAGCCTGCGCCTGAAATCAAAGGCAATGCTTATGCTCAATCACATCCAGCAGCATTAGCGCTACCCAATACGTTATGGGATGCAGCCCAACGCTTTAAACACTCAGATGCTGCCAACACCTATTTTGGCAAGCCTTTTGTAGAACATTTTGCAGCAACCCGAGAATGGGAGGAACGTGAGTTTCGACGCCATATTACCGATTGGGAATTAGACCGTTATTTTGAGATTATTTAACATGAGCGAACCATTTAAAATTTATTCTCCCATCGATAATTCTATTTACGCTGAACGTCATTTTGCAACACAACATGATATTCAGCACGCATTGGCACAAGCAGAGCGCGTTCAACGGAGCTGGCAAACAACGCCTCTTGTAAAGCGAGAGCAACACTGTATCAATGCCGTTAATGCCTTGATTGCAAATCAAAGCGTTCTCGCAGAAGAGCTCTGCTGGCAAATGGGCCGACCCATTCGCTATGCCGCAAACGAAATAGCAGGATTTGCTGAACGTGCCCACACAATGATTGCCTGTGCACAAGCGGCACTTGCGCCACTTTATCTGCCAGAAAAAATTGGGTTCGTTCGGTATATACAACGTGAGCCCTTAGGTATCGTCTTGGTCATCGCCCCCTGGAACTACCCCTATCTAACCGCTGTTAACAGTATCATTCCTGCCCTTATGGCAGGGAATGTCGTCCTATTAAAGCATTCAGCCCAAACGGCCTTGGTAGCAGAACGCCTTGCCGAAGCATTTGCAAGCGCTGGTTTACCTCAAGGTGTATTTCAATACCTTCATTTAACCCATGCGGATACCGAAGCCTTAATCCACTCGGCCAATATTCAGCATATTGCGTTTACAGGCTCTGTTGCCGCAGGAGAGATCATTGAACATGCGGCCGCGGGTCGCTTTCTTAGCATAGGGTTAGAGTTAGGCGGTAAAGATCCTGCTTATGTCCGGATAGACGCGGATCTTGATTATGCTGTAGCAACAACGATAGATGGTGCATTTTTTAACTCCGGCCAATCTTGCTGTGGCATTGAACGCATTTATGTCCACCATACGCTGTTTGATCAATTCGTTGGTCAATCCGTTACATTGGTTAATCAATACACGCTTGGACGCTCAGATGATCCAAAAACTACGCTGGGTCCAATGGTACGGGCAAGTGCCGCTGACTTTGTTCGCAAACAGATTCAAGAAGCAATAGCGCAAGGGGCAGTTGCACATATTAATCCAAATCATTTTCCCCTTGAAAAACCAGGTTCAGCTTATATGGCCCCCCAAATTTTAACCCAAGTAACCCCCGACATGCGTATCATGACTGAAGAATCCTTTGGACCCGTTGTCTGTATTATAAGCGTTCACGACGATGACGAAGCCATTGAATTAATGAACAAGAGTGACTATGGTTTAACGGCGGCTGTTTTTACACAAGACATTCCTACCGGGATTCAAATTGGAGAACAGTTAAATACGGGAACATTTTTTATCAACCGTTGTGATTACCTTGACCCAGCATTGGCATGGACGGGCGTTAAAAAATCAGGGAGAGGGTGCTCTCTATCAAGCATTGGTTATGAATCGCTGACCCGCCCCAAATCTTTTCATATTAAAACATCAGGACTATCCTCATGAATTCAAATTGGAATTACCCTACAAGCATTCGCCTAGGCGCCGGTCGTATCACTGAACTTGCAAAAGCCTGCACCACATTAGGGATGAGCGCCCCTTTATTGGTTACCGATCCAGGTTTGGCCGCCCTTCCATTCGTCAATCACATCATGACCCATTGCCATACTGCCGGCCTTAATGTTGATCTATTTAAAAACTTTAAAACAAATCCAACAGAAGACAATATTATTGCGGGTGTATCGGCTTTTCGCTCCGGTGAACACGATGGTGTCATAGCATTAGGCGGAGGATCTGCATTAGATACAGGGAAAGCGATTGCGCTCATGGTAGGACAAAATCGTCCCTTGTGGGATTTTGAAGACAAAGGCGACTATTGGACACGCGTGAATATTGATGGCATGGCACCCGTCATTGCCGTACCTACCACGGCAGGAACAGGCTCAGAGGTAGGTCGCTCCTCCGTGATTACGGACCCAAAACAACAGCTTAAAAAAATTATTTTTCATCCCAATATGCTGCCCAAAATGGTCATTCTTGATCCTGAACTCACCCTTGGCTTACCCCCGCAACTGACTGCGGCCACAGGGATGGATGCCCTCTCTCATAATTTAGAGGCCTATTGCACCACATACTACCATCCGATGGCTGAAGGAATAGCCATAGAAGGGATCCGATTAATAAAAGACAATCTACCCCGCGCATTTCATCATGGCAATGATATAGACGCACGAACGCAGATGCTCGTGGCCTCTTGCATGGGCGCAACGGCATTCCAACGGGGCTTAGGCGCAATGCATGCGCTCGCCCACCCATTAGGCGCGATTTACGATGCTCATCATGGTCGCTTAAACGCTATATTAATGCCCTATGTTCTTTTAGCTAATCGTTCCGCTATCGAAAAAAAGATTGAGTCCATATACTGCTGTAAAGTTTTTTAATCGGGTTAAGTTTGAAAATAGAACAGCTGTATAAAAAGGTTGTTTACTCGGTTATAAAAGGCTCTTGCAAGGGCCATCCACATTATCCAAACTATTGGTGTCTAATCAAAATGT
>CANNJI010000055.1 GCA_947504875.1 Legionellaceae bacterium | reverse complement strand
ATTTTGATTAGACACCAATAGTTTGGATAATGTGGATGGCCCTTGCAAGAGCCTTTTATAACCGAGTAAACAACCTTTTTATACAGCTGTTCTATTTTCAAACTTAACCCGATTAAAAAACTTTACAGCAGTATATGGACTCAATCGTAAAATTCGTAGTGACTTGGTCAAAGCAACTGATAGAGCGGGTGTTTTTGATAAACACTTAGGAGTACTTGATGTAACAAGTCGGGTTTATGCCTACAAAAAACAACATCAGCTGGCGTGGAACTCGGATATATCCCCTGAGGATTTTATTGCAAAAGTACTCTTACAAGATAACCGAGATTTACAAATTAAAAGCGCTCAAGGCCTAATTGACCCAACCACAAGCAATTTAGGTAACATCATCACCCGAGGGCTCATTAACGTTGGACAAAATGTCAAATCATGGACATCCACTCCCCTAAAACGTGAAGCAATTTTACAAACCCTTCCTGTGATGCACGCATTTTTTTATTTTTTCTTAATTATTTTTACCCCCCTCATCCTTGCCTTAAGTGGTTACAGCCCCCGCGCATTAGGTAGCCTCTGTGCTCTGTTTATTATGGCAATCTTCCTACAATACATTTGGCATTTGGTCGGATTTATTGAACGCAGTGTGCTTGATCCCATGGGAGAACAAGTGGTTGTTGCTGCCATGCGCAATATGGCGGTACTTTTTTATATCATTGCACCAGGAATTTTACTAAAGCTTTCAAGCCATTTTGGTGGTGATGCAGGCGCAGGGTTAGCAGGGCTTATGCACGTATCAGATCAAACAGCGCAAGAACATGCTCAATCCTCAATACAATTTGTAAAAGCAAGCGCAAGAGGATTATCAAAATTATGAGGTATAAACTATCTTGGCCTTGTTGCTTCTATAAAATCTACCGTGGATATTTCATCACGGTCACGACGTTCATATGCTTCATAAACACCACAAACAGGTCTTGGTCCATCATCAGCACATGCGATTTGCACAACAAATTTGAAAATCCGCCAAACAAGCTTCAACAACTTATCCATAAGGAGTCTCCTCAGTGTTAAAACAATACCTTCGCTCATCCATTATAGTCCTATTTCAATTTGCAGGGCTAGCAGCTGTGGCACTCTTCATTTTGCCCTTACTATTCGAAAAAACGCATGATTTACATCAACTCAATTTATTCTTATCTCTTCACAAAAATTTATTTCTTCTTATCCATGGGCTTTTTTATATTGTAATTTTTATTGGCTGGCCACGCCTGATTCGTTTTTTTGCGAACCATCAACCAGTGTCACCCAACCAACAACAAATCAACCAAGCGATTCATTCGCGCTGCTATCTCATCATGACATTCATCATCATTGAATGCTTAAATTTATTAAGGTGATCCCATGCAACATCCCGTTGAAAACCGACTGCGCGAAGCCACAGAGTTTTACTCAGCACTGTGTTTAAATGCATTGGCCCTTCTTGTGCTCTACGCCCCAGATCTCTTGCTACTCACAAAAAACTTAAGCCACTTAACTGCCATGGCTCTGCTCACTGCAGCAAGCATCAGGGGTACGCAAGCTTATCGTATCAAGCGCTACCATCATCGTTTAAATCAAATGTCAGCGTTTGCTTTATCCACCAAAGAAATCCCACGCTCCACACAAAATCTTTATGTCGGCCATGGATTTCAATGGCTACCACAACACACCCAACGCCTGCATCAAATCAAGCAAGTGCAAAATGCGCGGTTCATCAAGCGAAATAAACATCAGCTGGGTGGGAATGCTTATTTGCATGGCGTTGGAGATAAAGATAAGCCCATCTTTATTCCACAACATGTGCGTGCTGGTCATACCTTTGTTGTAGGAACAACGCGTGTTGGAAAAACAAGGCTAGCAAGCATTCTCATCAATCAAGATATCCGTAATCATGACGCCATCATTGTGGTTGATCCAAAAGGCGATTTAGAACTGGTACGCGATATGTATGCCGCGTGCCATGCAGCCGGCAGACTCAATGACTTTCGTATTGTGCATTTGGGTTTTCCAGAACTATCCGCCCACTACAACCCACTTAAAAATTTTGATCAAATCAGTGAGGTTGCTACACGCATCACCGATGCGATTGCTGCTGAAGGAGAAGGTAAACAATTTGCAGCCTTTGCCTGGAAATATGTAAACATTGTTGCCATTTGTCTTGAAGAAATGCAGCAACCCATCACTTATAAATCCATTGCTTTTTATATCAGTCGTCTTGAACAATTACTCATGGTGTATGCAGACACCATCTTGCCACAACACTTTGCTGACTATCATGAAAAAATTAACAAGCTCATCCAAAGCGACTGTCGCATCGATAAACAAGGCAAAATACAAGCGCCGATGGAAAGAGCAAAAGCAGTCACACTTTATCTTAAAGAACACATCAGCAATACCATCAGCGCAGGTAATGTTGATAGTTTGCATGATCAGGTACTCATTGATCTTTATGATGCAGCAACCCTTGATAAACATTACTACGATAAAATTACGGCAAGTGTTGGCCCTGTGTTATCTGAAATTAACAAAAGCAATGCATCAAGCACCTTCTCATTTCACCACAGCACGTGTGAAATTGAATTAATGGATGTCATCAAACAAAAAAAGGTGGTGTATATTGGTCTTGATAGCTTAACCAACCCCAATGTAGCCCAAGCTGTAGGTAAAGCCTTCTTATCCGATTTAGTATCAACCGCCGGTAAAATTTATAAAGAAAGTCATGCCAATTATAAATTAAACTTACACTGTGATGAGCTCTCTGAAATCATTCAAGATTCATTCATTAAAATTCTCAACAAAGCAGGCGGTGCCGGCTTTCAAGTCACGGCCTATGCGCAAACCAAACAAGATTTAGAAGTGGCCTTAGGTTCTCGCGCTATGGCCGAAGTCACCGAAGGTAATCTAAATACGCTTATCATCATGCGGGTTAAAAATGAAGAAACCGCCAACTTGCTTGTAAAAATATTACCTCAAGTGGGCGTAATCGGGCACACCCAAGTATCGATGGTGAATGACACACCGCATGGCGAAGAGGGCATTTTTTTTAATACCACCAACGAGGACAGGGTTCAAACCAGCGCCATTCCCATGATAGAAGTCAACGATGTTATTTCATTACCCAAAGGTCAAGCATTTGTGTTGGTCAATGGAGGTGAGCTTTATAAAATTCGTATTCCCCTACCCTTAAATGATGGATTAGCACCAACGGATATCAAGCAAGTCATTCGAAAAATCAATCAATTCCCTGAGGAATAAGTATGCAAATAAGCATTGAACTTAACTTAAAAACTCGGGAAGTTTATCAATTGTTTCAACGAAAAATCAGTGGGGATAGGCTTTTTATAGCGGCTATTTTGAATCAGTTTAATCGTGTTATGGGGCAATGTAGGCAACAAAATCAAAGCGCTTTAGTGGTCTTTCATCAGATTGAACAATCGTTATTTGACTTAACACAAAAGTTTCGTGAGGAAATGAGTCGCTTTGAGGCGCTGCTTATGACGAAGGAGAATTTTACTGATATAAATTTTCATTTTGTCGTGCAATTTCGGCAATCAATTAGTGTATGTAACGTATTGGGGATGCGTTTTGTTGAGTTCATCAACACCTATGATCAATTGATTGCCACACTCAAGTTACTTCAGCTTGCAGAATTTTTTGAATCAGTCGACGCTTATTTTACCCATATCAAGCGGATTCAAAAATCAGCAAATCGCGTTTTAAGTCAGATTATTACATAATCGACAGTTTGTCCGTTGCTCTGCGTCACTGCGCATTATCTGCAGTGACGCAGAAATAAAACCAAGGTTTTTTAACATTAAATCAATGCATTACGCTTTATTGTCCTAACGGGCCGCGCGCGATAGGACAAAATTTAACGCTCGCAAGACTTGCCTTGCAAGCACAACTTTGATATTTTTTTATTTAACACAACTGATGAGCCAGCGTAACCCTGGCGAAACCTTCGGGTCTTGTGAATAGCCATTATCATTCCCAAATTTCATTGGCGAAACGTTAGTCGGGAACTCTCTCTTCATCTGAAATTCATTCAGAACCTTTTGTATTTGAACATCACAATACATGTCTGTATTGCCCTTCGTTGTGATTTATCACCGATAAATCACAGGTCTAAACCTTTACTTCAAGGAGAATCATCACCCTAAAACCGTTGTATACCGGCATATCGTTTGCCTTATAACGATTGCTTTGCCCCACCCTTGAGCTTTATGGCACAAGCCAGGTATCACCTTTGAGTGAGCCGCTCAACCAACACTAATCCAAAACCAGGGCAAATAACTTTTAAGATAAAATCATGCGAACCGCTTCGTTACGAAAAACAGCCAACCGATATTTAAAAATGAATAATCGGGGTAGCCTCAAGGACAAACAACATCAATCATTTGTCATTCATAAAATGATTGATGATTTATTCGCTCTGCGTGATGTACCTCCCTCATGGCAAACCTTAAATACAACGCACATCCATCAATTAGTTGGGCACTGGCAAAAACAACATTTAAAACCAGCAACCATCATGCGGTATATGACCGTCATTCGACGGTTTTTAGAGACCTTAGGTTGTCAATTGGCGAATATTGATAATCAAAGTTTAGGATTATCGCGTGAATCTAAAACCAAAAAGCGATTAAAAGTTCAACCGAATGTTTGGCAATTGATGCAACAACCTTCTGCATATTTTATCATGGCGCTCCAAATGGAATTTGGTTTAACTTATGGTGAAGCCATACGCTTTACTCCCCATATTCATATACAAAACGATGCACTTTGGATAACGCGTGAAATCGCTTTTAACTCAGAAGATAGATTCATCCCCCTGCGCTTTAAAAGCCAAACGTTGCTTCTCACTGAATTAACTAAACATTTGAATGGTTCACAGTCTTTACTTGCGCTCCATGGTCAGGAGGAAATCCATTATCAATGGCATCATGCATTAAACCATTTAAACTTAGCAACCAATAAACACTATCGCTATATCTATGCTCAAACACTTAAACGAGCTCTATCCTCAACCATCAACCCCTATCAACTCAATTGGTTGATTCGCGATGAAATGGGTATTAAGTCGCGCAATACCTTATGGATGTATCTCAATGAGTAAATCAAAGCTGCGCAGCGCGCAATATTCCATTAATGAATGCATGAAGCAACTCCAAAATTACTCCTTTGCAAGCCGTGCAGATATGCGACATATGCTCAACCGAAGCATTAAAGACCTCCATGAGCTTGGATTCAAGCTCACACACATCAATGGATTAAAACCCAAACATATCCATGTGTTAGTTGAGCATTGGAAGGCACAAGGTAAAACGCCAGGTACCATCAAAAATTATATGTCTAAACTTCGAAAAGTAGCTTTATTGCTGGATAAACCTCAACTGGTAAAGCCAATCAATGATGATTATAAAATTAATCGCCGTCGTTACTCACCCACTCATAATAAAGCCATTCATCAGATAGATTTTTCAAAATGCTCAGATGCCCTCATTGAACTATCTCTCGAAGCGCAGTCTTTATTTGGCCTACGTCGAGAAGAGTCAATGAAGCTTATAATCAGCGAAGCATGGCAGGGTGATTATTTAAAAATTAAACCCAGTTGGACCAAAGGTGGTGTTGGGCGAAAACTTAGAATAACAAATCATGAGCAGCGACAATGGCTCATCAAAGCAAGTCATCAGACGCCAGCTGGGGGCTCATTAATTCCCAAAGGTAGATCATACAAGCAACATTTAAGCCATTATCAGACACAAACCAAACAGATGGGAATAAAAAAATGTCATGGGCTGCGTCATGCCTATGCTCAGCGTCGATATCAGGAACTTACACAAGCATTAGATCCAAACAAAATTGGATGGGCTTGTCCAATTGCCGGCGGTATCGCCACAAAAAAGCTTGTGGCGTATCAACGCACCATTGATTATAACGTGCGGGAAATCATCAGCAGGGAGTTGGGTCACTCACGAATTGCGATTGTTAAAATTTATTGTGGTTGAATTTACCATGTAACAAGTACCCACTGAAGTACCCACTGAAAATGTTTTTAACTGCCACTTAAAAATGTAACTTATTGATTTTACTAATGCCGTTGCGGCGAATCGAACGCCGGACCTATTGATTACGAATCAATTGCTCTACCAACTGAGCTACAACGGCAGCGGTTCAAAGTATAACTTGAGCGTTAAGGTTGATGCAAGACAACGCCTAAAGCCCAATCTATGTTTTTTTCTTTAGGGAACACATGAATCAATTCCTCTGGAGACACCCCGTATCCATCAACAATAAGCGCATAATAATATGAGGCCCTAAAACATGCAGAAAACAACTGGCCATTCGTCGAGTCATTTTCTTTTAAGTTCTGCCAAGACACTTGGCATGCTTTTGTATCAACTTCATTAAACAACCAAGCACTGCTATAAGACTCATCATTTATTTTTAGAAACCCATCATGGAGTAAATAAGGCACCGCTCCGATGGCATACCAACTTAACGACGATGAGCGCTCATTCACGCGAGGACTCACAAGTGCATTGACTCCATACTCACCATTAACCACTGATGAAATATTTTTTTCACACTCGGTTGCATCACCTGCGCCAAACAAACCCTCAGGTAATCCGTAACCCTGCGAGAAACATGCGGGCGTATTTAAAAACTTCTCCATGGCTTTGTTTTGTCCCAGACCAAGAAAGCTATGCGCAAATAACGTGATGTCCTGACCATGCCATTTGATTGTAACTTGATCACTATCAGGGCTAGCGTCTACAGGAAAAACGATTTGGGTCGATGCCCCACCGATATCAACAACTCCAACTGCCTTTTGCTTCGGATCAGATAACGTACCTAAATTATAGTTGACTGAAAGCCAACCAAATATTGCTTCATCTTCCCCCGCGATTGTCTTTGCATCAATTAAATTAAAAGACTCCTGACGAGCAAACCAATTTTTTAAGGCCTCATAATATATTGCTTGCTTTTGTTGCGATAAAATTCGCATGCCCGCTGTAGAGTAAAAATATACCGGAATATCTTGCATTGATACATCGGAAAACAATTTTGAAAGATACTTATCAATATCAGCTTGATTGGCTGCAATTGATGATAAACCAGGATTCACAGTGTGGGACGCAATTTCTTCTACGTGGGTCGGGTCTTGATATTCATCAAGATCATAAGTGTATAAATGTAAACGAGAGCCCGTACTGCCTGCATCAACAACAGCCATATAATGAGGTTTTTTACAACCAGCCAAAGCATATGCGTTATTGAACGTGAATAAAGCGAATAAAACGACAAGCAATGTACGAAAGGTCATGGTCCAATCTCACTCACTTAAACGTGCTGCATTTTAAAACATGTGCTTAATTTTGTCAATAAAACGCGGCTTTTGGGTACAAACAGGCACATTCTTTTGATGATGAGGTGTTAATTCAATTCGAATTAAACCACACGTTTTTGTGGAGTATACGGGTATGTTTCTTTTAGCATATTCAAGCATTGGCTTGGCATGCGGGAAATGATAACGATTATCAAAACCGTACGAAACCACTGCATATTGAGGGTCAATATAATGAATTAAGTCGGGAGATGAGGATGTTTTACTGCCGTGATGAGGAACAACAATAACGGATGATGTCAACTGATGTGCGTATCGCTTAACAAGATAATCCTCTGCAGGTTTTTCAATATCACCTGTTAATATCACTTGACCACCTTGAGTGGAAACTTGCAAAATACACGATCGATTATTTTTGCCCTTAAAATCGCCTTGAATAGGGAAAAATTTAAATAAAACACCGTCCCAGCGCCATTCAGGCGTTTCATGACAAGGCAATGCATTTTTGTAAAATGAAACATCATCTACAAGTAAGCGTTGAATCTTATATTCTTTTTGAATCGAAGGAAGACCTCCTCGATGATCCAAATCTGGATGACTAATAACGACAGCATCCAATTGTTTTATTCCTTGCGTTTTTAAATAGGGAATAATGGCGAGTTGCCCCATATCACTGCCATGATAAAATTTTACCCCTGTATCGTAAATTAAACGATGCTGTGCAGTTTGAACAATAACAGATAGCCCCTGCCCTACATCTAAAACATCAATCCTTGCAAAACCAGATTTAATTTTTTCGTAATGAGGAAAAAAACTGACAAACAAAAGCGTTAAAATTGCAGGAATAGCGCTGGCGAGAGGAAAAAAGACAAGCAATGCTATCCCAAGCATTAATGCTAAAGGCTTTAATAAGCCAATCATTAAAATTTCCATATTGATCATTGAAAAATGGTCTATACAATGAAGGAACCATAGTAATATATCCATTCCCCATTTTAAAATAGTAACGAGCCAATCCATGGGAAGCCATCCGGCCAAAACAGTAATTATCAGTGCCAATGGTATGATAAAAAAGCTAACCCAAGGAATTGCGATTAAATTTGCAAAAAAACCATTCAGTGATCCATAACCAAACATAAACAACGTCAAGGGCATAAGCCCAAACAAACACGCCAATTGTAAACTCATGGTTTTTTTAATACCAATAAATGATATACGCTGATTCGCAGCAATAAGAATTGCAACTGCAATAAAAGACAAATAAAAACCAGGCAGTTTTACTGAATGTGGCTCATACACGATCACAACAAATAATGCACTGCGCCATGCTTGCCAAACGCTAAAAGGAATATCCGAAATAAACCGCAAAAACATAAAAAAACAGACCACCAGTGCGCGCTGGGCCGGAACACCAAACCCAGCAATTAAAGCATAGAAACATGCCATCATAAGCCCAGCGGCACTTGCAACACGCTGCGCCGGGATCCACAAGACAAGAGCAGGAGATCTTGTCCAAAGCCATTGACATACTCGATAGGAAAGACCTGCAACAAGCCCAATATGAGCACCTGAAATTACCATTAAGTGGGTTGTTCCTGTTCTCCTGAACAAATCCCATGTGTCTTTGTCAATTCGATGGGTTAGCCCCAACGTTAATGCCTCAAAAATACCAATGGTCTTTGGATTAGTATCAAGACGTTCTAAAAGTGTTGAGCGTTGTAAACGCTTTAATATCAAAGAATAAAATTTATTTTTTTTATTAATTTTAAAACAGTGCCCTGCAGCTGTATATCCTGTCCACTGAATATGATGCGCTAATAAACCACTCACATAGTCATAACCACCAGGATTTCTGAGATTTTGAGGGCGTTTTAACTTTGCTTGAATACGATAGATATCCCCTACTTGAAATAATGGACACTGCTTATAACAAGACAACCGTACGATTCCACTCGCTTTGTTGTCATTAAATGAAAAAAATTCATAATCGAACTGTATACTGTCTTCACCCACACGCGGAATAGAGACGATTATTCCTTCAAGCGTTGCCTTTGGAATAACTGATACATCAGGTAAGCCTCTCGTAGAGATCAACCAGGTATGAATATTCGCCCACAAAAAACCTAATAGAAAACAAAGGAAAATGTTCCTTCTGCGGCGAAAAAATAAGAAAATTCCGATAATGAATAAAGGAAATATAGAACCGAATTGATAAAAGGCTACGCCTGCAAAAAAGCAAAAAACATCCATGTTCGCTCAGGTTGGACTGACGAGATGATGCTACCTTAAATCAAATATGAGTACCCCGTCAACTAAAACAAATCATCATGATTCAACCCAATCCCCTCAAGTAAACCGCGTAACGTTTTTAAAGCTTC
The DNA here is from genome assembly GCA_947504875.1 of Legionellaceae bacterium. Classification (GTDB taxonomy): domain Bacteria; phylum Pseudomonadota; class Gammaproteobacteria; order Legionellales; family Legionellaceae; genus CANNJI01. The sequence goes on along the minus strand of CANNJI010000055.1, from coordinate 7,163 downwards.
GACTTGAATTTGACGAACGCGCTCACGCGTTAAATCGATTTCCCGACCAACCTCTTCAAGTGTCGATTTTTCAAATCCACGGAGACCAAAACGACGCGCTATGACCGCTTGTTGATTATCCGTAAGCAGATCAAGCATCTCTTCGATGCTCGCACGTACAACCTGATCAGTTAATAATTCAGCAGGATTTATGCTGTTTTCATCAGCAATGGTATCAAGTAATGATTTATTTTCATCATGACCAATCGGGGTATCGATAGAAGATACTTTATCGTTTAAACCCAATAGTTTTTGAACATCCTCTAGCGGTTTATCTAGCATTTCTGCAATTTCTTCTGCTGTGGGTTCATGATCCAATATTTGAGTGAGTTGTCTTGCTGCTCGCAAATAAACATTAAGCTCTTTAACCACATGAATAGGCAATCGGATTGTACGCGTTTGATTCATGATGGCACGCTCAATGGTTTGTCTAATCCACCAAGTCGCATAGGTAGAAAATCTAAACCCACGATCTGGATCAAATTTTTCAACAGACTTCATTAATCCTAGATTTCCCTCTTCAATTAAATCGAGTAATGGCAACCCACGATTAATGTATCGACGTGATATTTTTACAACCAAACGTAAGTTAGACTCAATCATTTTTTTTCTGGATTCAACATCACCTTTCAAAGCACGCTTTGAATAATAGACTTCTTCTTCTGCGCTTAACAACGGTGAAAATCCAATTTCACTCAAATAAATTTGAGTGGCATCCATCGCTTTTGATATGGATTTGTTATTACTAAATGCGTCTGACATCACAAGAGCATCATCAACAACGTCTAGAGGAATATCCGCTTCATCAAGATCAGTGTCTTTATTGTCTATGCCCTCTTCACTTAGAAGTTCATCAACCATATCATCCGATGCTTTTTCATCAAAAACCATCGTTTTATCATCGCCTTCTACGTCCATTTCGCGCATAAAACCTCCCTTGTCTTTATCCTCTTTTTAAATAATAAAGCGGATTTACGGGTATCCCAGATTGTCTCATTTCAAAATGAACACCTGAGTACCGTCGATTAACAACACCCATTTCCGCTATAACTTGTCCCGCAGATACAGATTGTCCCTCACGAACCAAATTGCGTGAATTATTTCCATACGCTGTTAGAAGCTGATCATTGTGCTTTATAATAATTAAATTTCCATAACCTGCCAAACCGCTGCCTGCATATGCAACAACTCCGCCTGAGGCAGCAACGACACGCTGCCCCTTTCTTCCTGCAATATCAATTCCTTTTCGACCCTGCTCAGGATGAAAAGTTGCGACAACCCGCCCTTGAGCAGGCCAATGCCATCGAATGAATCTTGATATTTGTTTATGTGGAATGCGGCGAACAGATGCAGGTCTTGTTATAGGATATTGATAATGAGCGCGTTGAGGTGGCGCAACGTGCGACCTACGCACTGGAGAAGCGTAACGCAATTGACTTAGATTTAATACTTGACCCACACGAACAATATAGGGTGGGCGTATATTATTAATTAACGCCAATTGCCTATAATCTTTATCATATCTAAAGGCAATTGAATACAAGGTTTCTCCTCGCGATACCACATGTTGTGTTGTAAGTAGAGTAGGTAAATGCCATCCTGACTCAAAAACTGGGGCGAGAATACCCCTCGTGGAACACCCTGCCATGAGAAGCATTAAACTTAATAATATAATTTTATACAATCGTAGTGTTATCAATTAAAAAATCCATTTTATAGCGATATAAGCGAACACCGCAATCAAAACGATGGCCCAACCAATCATATCAATAAACCGACGTAAATGTTTTTCAATCCCTGCGCCCATATAAAACATTAAGCCTGATACCAAAAAAAATCTTAATCCACGACCAATGCAGGAAGCGATAACGAAGGGGAAAAAAGACATCTGTAATGCCCCGGCCGCCACTGTAAATACTTTATAAGGAATTGGGGAAAAACCAGCCAAGAATACAATCCAAACACCGTATTTTTCAAAAAGATGACAAACCGTGTTATAAATTTCTGCATAAGATGAATTCATAATATGTGGTTGAATAAATACAAAACAAAAATGACCCAGACCATATCCAAAAATACCACCTATGACTGAAAATATAGTGGCTATTAATGCATACTGCCAAGCATTTTTAGGTTTTGCTAAACCCATACTAATGAGCATGACGTCGGGCGGTATAGGAAAGAAAGAAGATTCCACAAAAGAAACACCCGCAAGATAATAGCGAGCATGTCTATGCGATGACCAACTTAATGTACGATTATATAAATACGAAAAAATTTTCATTAGGCCCAATTTAACTCCGCAGTCCACGCTGAAACTTGTTCAAACACCTTATAATGAGTCATGTCCAGATGCAATGGTGTAATAGACACATATCCTTCATTAACCGCAAAAAAATCTGTCCCAGGCCCAGCATCTGCTTCAAGACCAGGCGGACCTACCCAATAAATGGGCATCCCACGTGGGTCCAACGTTTTAACCATGGGCTCAGCGCTGTGGCGTCGACCTAAGCGCGTAACTTGCATACCTCTGATTTCATTCATTGATAATGAAGGGATATTTACATTGAGTATGGTATGAGAAGGCAAAGGCGTGGTTTTTAAACGAAACGCGATGTCTTTAATGATAGCTGCTGCCGTTCCGTAATGAGCATTTTGGTTTGCTCCAACCAATGAAACAGCAATTGCAGGTAAACCTAAATTTCGCCCTTCCATCGCAGCGGCAACCGTTCCTGAATAAAGAATATCATCCCCAAGATTACCGCCTTCATTAATCCCTGAAATGACCATGTCAAAAACTGGCTCAAAAAATCCCGTTAAGGCCAAATGAACGCAATCTGTGGGGGTTCCTTCAACACTATAATATCCATTTTCAAGGGTTCTAACCCGTAAAGGACGTGAGAGCGTCAACGAATTACTGGCGCCACTTCTATTTCTATCAGGCGCCATGACTTGAATTTCAGCAACATCCTTAAAAGTGTTTGCCAGCGTATTAAGTCCCGGGGCTAAAACACCATCATCATTACTCATCAAAATACGCACGTTTAACCCCCTGGTGATAAGAGCCACTGAATAACAGCTAAGCGCTTATTAAGCGCATCACGTTTTGATGGTGATTCATGTTCCGCAATACTATTTTGTAATTGGATAATCGATAAACCATAGGCTTGTTGATCTGTACGTAAAAGATAAGCCAATTGATTAACTTTTTCGGCCACAACACCAAGCTGTTCACAAGTAATTGATCCAGGTGATTTATTTGGACATGCTGCCAATGCGGCCTCTATGTATTGAGGATTCAACGCATAATATTGTTCATCATGCCCAGAGCATGCGACTAGAAATAAACCTAACAGTATTGAAACAACAATCCGAAACATTTACGATGCACCTTTTGATTTTTTTTAATTATACAACAGTCTATCACAGCATACATTAAAAGCCATTGAATATGCCTTTTGAATCCGTTATCGTATGTTACGAAATAGATAGATATATGTAAGGAATGATTCAATGTTAGATTTTACCATCTGCCAAGACAAAGAAACTGGCGCTCCATATATTGAGACTAACTTAACAGGAAAAACGCTTCTAACAATAGCTCAGCTCAATAAAGGTACAGCCTTTACACGAGAAGAGCGAGAAGCATTCGGTTTACTTGGTAAGCTACCCTACACCGTTGAAACCCTTGATGAGCAAGTGAAACGATGCTACTTGCAATTCAAACACTACAGTATCCCTTTACAACAATATATCTATCTCAATAATTTACATGATAAAAATCAAATTTTATTTTACAAATTATTAAAAACTCACCTCGCACAAATGTTACCAATTATTTATACGCCGGTGATTGGTACGGCCGTTCAGGAATTCAGCAGAGAGTATCGGCAACCACGTGGTTTATATATTGCATACGATGAACACGAGTTTTTAGATAAAATATTAGAAAATCGTACAAACCCCGAAATAGACCTTATCGTCATTACCGATGGCGAAGCGGTCCTTGGTATTGGTGATCAAGGCGTTGGAGGAATGGATATCCCCATCGGCAAGCTTATGGTCTATAGTATTTGCGGAGGTATAGATCCAACAAGAACACTTCCTATATTCCTCGATGTAGGAACAAATAATCAAACGCTTATCAACGATCCTATGTATTTGGGGTGTCGTCATCGTCGTTTAGAACAGGAACCTTATGATGTTTTTATTCACCATTTTATTGAACGCATTCAACATCACTTTCCAAAAGCATTTATACATTGGGAAGATTTTGGTAGAAGCAATGCTAGAAGACTTCTGGAGTACTACGAAGATAAATTATGCACGTTTAATGATGATGTTCAAGGCACTGGTGCTGTTACACTAGCGGCATTACTTGCGGCAACACATATTGCCAAAATTGAACTTATTCATCAAAAAATTATTATTTTTGGCGCAGGTACAGCAGGCACAGGAATAGCAGATCATATTGTTGCGTGTATGGTGCGCCAAGGACTCACACCTGAGCAAGCACATCAAAATTTTTGGCTCGTTGATCGCCAAGGGTTATTAATTGAAGATGACCCAACGTTAACAGAGGAACAAAAACCCTATGCCCGTAAACGAACAGAACTTGATAAATCGTCCTTCTCACTCCTTGAGACAGTGACGTTGGTCAAACCTACGGCATTAATTGGTTGCTCTGCTCAGCCTCATGCCTTTACGCAAGAAATTATTGAGACCATGGCACGCTCATGTGAGCGACCAATCATTTTTCCATTATCAAACCCAGATACTCGCTGCGAAGCTGAACCTGATGCATTAGTTCGATATACCAATGGACGAGCACTGATTGCAACAGGCACCCAATTTGATGACGTCATATACAACGATCAAACCTACCCTATCGCGCAATGTAATAATGCGCTGGTTTTTCCAGGGATTGGTTTAGGCATTTTAGCAATTAAGGCGCGTTTACTGTCTAAAAACATGATCTGGGCTGCAACTGAAGCGTTAAGCCTATACTCAAAGAGCAGTAAAAACGAACCATCAAGACTCTTGCCTTCACTTGCGCATGCTCAAGCAATTGCGAAGAAAATTGCAGTGGCTGTTGCAAAAATGGCAATCAGTGAAGGCTTAGCAGAGTCGAATCAATCCGTTAATCTTGAACACCATATTGAATCAATTTTTTGGGAGCCGAAATATCTCCCGATAAAAAAACATAAATCATGATAAAATCCTGAACCACAACGTTATCCTTCGTGCCCAAAAACAGCGCGTTGGATAACGTGTATTCTTGAAAAGAATTAATGTGGGTGCTTAGGGCGAACAATCAACATGTCGCAATGTGCACCATGTAAGATTGCATTTGTTGTGGAGCCGAGCAATAGAGCCAAACCATGCTTCCCATGACTCGCTGTTACAATTAAATCGACTTTATGCTCTTCCGCGATTCTTAAGATTTCATTTTTTACTGAACCAAACTCAATCAAACGATGTTTTGAATCAACGCCTAATTTATCAGCCAATGTATCTAGCTCTTTTTCGGCCTGTTCACGGATAGATACCTCGACTTCGGCAAATCCTGCAAAACCAGGATAAGCATACGCAGGAATAGGTTCAACCACATGAACCAAAAGAAGTTCAGCACCATTTTCATCCGCAATTTTCTTTGCTTTATGAGCCGCGCTAATACCTACCTCGTCAAAATCCGTAGCAAATAATACTCTTTTATACATATCCATCTCCTTCATTTTCATCATCCAAACGAACGATTAAAGCCTAGCAGAATTCAATTCACTTGCCCATAGCTTAATAAGCGCTTATTCATATTTAAATTTTGACAAAACTCATATCTTTTACTAAAGGTAAAGTATGAAACCTAAAAAGTATCGATCATGCCTAAAAAAATCATGCCGAGAATAAGCCATCTTAAAACCAACGCCTCATCTGTTGGTTTTTTAAAACGCATAAATATCGACATTGATAAGATTAATTTACTCATTGATACTTATAATCAAGCAGAGAATCAGGGCACATCTATAACGCTTTTATCTGAAATTAATAAAATAAGATTACATATTCAAAATGACTATTCTTCTTATGACATGAACCAAACGATAGGCTTTAATAACATTATTCATGTGCAATTATTTGGCGCATTGAAAATGGCCTGTTATGATAACCAACTAACAATCTATGAGCTCTCTCATTTAAATCAAACACAATCCAATGCTAAGAATGCCCAAGACATGTTTTCAGAAATAATTGAAAACATGTCGCCCGACAAAGTTTCCCTTTTAATTGCTCTACTTGCAAAGCCAAATGTTACCTTTTTCGGATTTAAAAGAAACCTCAATACAGATCTGAATATGCTATACAGTGCTCATGAAAAAACAACGAAAGAGGCTCGCGAGTTTGATGCATTTATTCAAAATAATAGCATCCAATATCTCGCTGGTAAAAATTCGAAAATTTTTAAAGTATCTCCACGCAATGAAGGAAAACCTTTTGTAGTCAAGATTGAAAATAGAATGGGATCTCCAAAAAAAATTGAAAATGACCTAAAAACCAAACTATCGTGCCTGGGAGATGTATTTATTCCATCAAGCGGAAACCGACAGGGCGGCACCTTTCTTGAGGGGATCCCGGTCACAAGAAATATTATTGTTAACTCGTTTTATAGCGTTGGTGATCTTCAATCTTTCGCACATCAACCATTATCAGAGCCTATGAGAGCATTCAAAGCAATCCAAATTTACAAGCGAATGGCAATTATTTTAAATAAAATTGAAGAGGAATATTGTTTTTTTCCTGATATGAAAAACACAAATTGGATCATAGATGATAACCATCATCTTCTCATTGGAGATACGAAATCATTCAGATACACCCTTATTGATATGGGTCCGGATGTCTGGAACAAAATTAAGGAAAAATAAGAGCTATTCATCCAGTCGTTACCATTAAATATTTACTTTAATCACTGCCATTTTACCACCATCCATAGCATTTCACTAGCCAGATTTTTCTTCCAATTTACCACCGCACTACCTGAATGGCTTATCCACAAGTCCACAGGTCAGGAGAGCCTCAGTTGACTCGGATAGGCCTGTGGACCCTGTGGGTAAGGCATGACGCAT